>CAYIYS010000089.1:0-1522 GCA_964367975.1 uncultured Eubacteriales bacterium | reverse complement strand
GATATATATTTAACAGGCTCTAATTCTAAATTACTATCTAGTGATATTAATACTAAATTACGAGGCAGAAGTATTGAAATCAAAGTCTATCCGCTTTCCTTTGGTGAATTTATACAAAGTACGAATAAGGATCAAATAAGTGCATTTAATGAGTATTTACTTTATGGTGGATTACCATATTTATTAACGACGGATAGTGAGAAAGATAAAGTAGATTATCTAGGGATGATTAATGGCACAGTTATCATCAAGGATATCATCGAACGCTATCGTGTTCAAAACGAAAACCTGTTTAATGCAGTTTTTGAGTTTTTATGTTCTAATATTGGATCTTACGTCAGTGCGTATAAAATTGTAAACACATTAAAATCAAATGGCTATCAATCAATTACCAATGATACGGTTGGAAACTATCTAGAGCATTTTGTTAATGCATATCTTTTTTATAAAGTCCAAAGATTTGATATTAAAGGTAAAGCTTACTTAAAAACGCTAAATAAGTATTATATATGTGATTTGGGTTTAAGAAACTCAAAATTAAATTACAGACAAGTTGAAATCACCCATAGTTTAGAAAATATAATATATCTTGAATTACTAAGACGTGGTTATATCGTTGATATTGGTAAAAACAGCGAAAAAGAAATTGATTTTATTGCTCGAAGCAAGGACGATACCTATTATATTCAAGTTGCCTATACCTTGACCGACGAAAAGAAAAAAGAGCAAGAAATTGGATCATTTAAAAAGATTGATGATGGCTATAAAAAGATTATTATTACGATGGATATTGATCCATTTAAGATAATCGGTGATGGTTATAAAAAAATCAATGTATTTGATTTCTTGCTTGACTCACGCGCACTTGAAAATACTTAATGTCTTTATTTGCGTGTCTGTTTAACTCAAGTAGTTTATTCTTATCCGTATTTACCGAGATATACTAAAAAATGCCATCAAACTAGCAGTCATGCAACTTACCTTATTTAAGTAGCATATTTACTTTCAGATGAAGATGTAATTACTAGAGAGTTTAAGGCATTTGATTCAGTTAGAGATGCATCACCAAAATATGTTTTGAGTTTAGATGACTACGATATGTCAAAAAATGGTATTTCTCAGATAAATATAGAAGAATGGTTATTGAATAAAGTGGAATTTAATTTATCTTGATTCTAAAAAATAAAAAACATTTATTAGCGATCTTAAGATTAACAAATGTAAAGATGGCTTAACTAAGACAAAATTTAAGGGTGCGTAAAAATTGATGGGGGCGCGCAATGTACCATATCTCGTCTTACGACACATGTCACTAATATTCCTCCAATTTATTAAATAATAAATTGGGGGGATTTTTAGATGGGAAGACGGCAGAGATTTTCCAAAGAAGACAAGTTGGTGAAACAGGGCATCATTCAGTCTAGGTCAAATCAGGGCAAAAGTTTAAATAAAATATTTATTGAGGGTATTTTTGAAAGTTTTTTAACATTTACACTGTATAATTAAAATAACAGTACAAAAA
>CAYIYS010000088.1:0-1724 GCA_964367975.1 uncultured Eubacteriales bacterium | reverse complement strand
GTATAATTTTGGTGTAGGAGAAATATTATGAAAATTATATATATTCATCATGCTTTAAGGGATGTAGGAAATCCACCAACTCAAAACGATGGAATACAACCATTGGGAATTAAAGATGCTGAAACAACTGCAGAATTATTAAAGGGAATGTCAGATAAATCAAAATCTACATTTAGAGCAATATACACTTCTCCATATTATAGATGTTCAGAAACTGCCAAACTTATAAACAAATACATTAATCTTCCAATATATGAAGAAGCTAGGTTTAATGAGTTTAATAAAGTTTTTGAAGTAATACAAGGAGATAAAATCATAACAAAAACTGAAACGTGGTCAGAGTGCCAAACAAGAATTAGAAACGCAATCAAAGATATAGTTGATAAATATGACAATAATGACACAGTTATTTGCGTTACAAGTGGTGTAAATATAACAGCATTTATAGGACTAGCATACAAAATACCTGTTAGTGAAAATATGCCATTCTCTTGGGTTCCAAGTTGTAGCCCAATAGGATTTGAAATTGATAAAAGTTGTTTTTAAAGGAGTAATTATGAATAAGGTTTGTTTAGTTACAGGCGCAAAGAAAGGAATTGGCTTAGCAGTTAGTCAAAAATTAGCAAGTGAAGGATATCAAGTTGTTGTTCTTGACCAAGAAACAATAACATCAAGTGATAAAATCGTAGCATTAAAAGCCGACATCACAAAAGAAAAAGACTTGCTAAAAGTTAAAGATTTCATCATTAAAACCTTTGGTAGATTAGACTGTCTTGTTTGCAATGCAGGCGTAATTCCAACACCTTGCGGAATAGATGACATTACTGATGAAAATATTGATAAAACTATTGATGTAAATCTAAAAGGCACTTTTAGATGTCTTAGAATATTTGGAAACCTTATTAAAGAAACATCTAACAGTGGAAGTGTTGTAAATCTTACATCAGTTGACGGAATAATAGGTGAGCCATTTGCTGTAATTTACTCAGCGACAAAAGCAGCAATTATATCTTTAACTAAGTCTTTTGCTAGAAAATTGGGTGATAAAGTTAGAGTAAACGCAGTTGCCCCAGGCCTAATCGATACACCATTAACAGAAAGTCTTGGCAATGATCCAAGTTGGACTACTGACTTTTCTATTATCAAAAGAGTTGGTAAAGCAAGTGAAATTGCTGATGCTGTTGAATTTTTATTATCAGATAAAGCAACATTTATCACAGGACAAATATTACCGGTTGATGGTGGATTTACTTTAAAATAAGGATAAATGAATATATGAGTAGTTACTTTTATGAAAAATCAAAAATGTATTATGAGAAATATAAAGCTGGTAAACTTACAAAGAAAGTTGGTAGTGTTGTAAAAAAGGGCGATAAATATCTTACAATATTACGAGCTGATAAAAGACCAATGTTTGCAGGTGGAAGTGTTGATGAAGGCGAAACCACTAGACAAGCAATTGTAAGAGAAGTTTTAGAAGAAACAGGTGCAAAGGTTACTAAACTTAAATACATTGCGAGAGAATATTATACAGTTGATTGGGAATTTGAAGGTGTTACATTCCCTAATAAAAGAGTTGAATATACTTATCTTTGCGAAGTTGAAGATGGCGATTTCAAAGCTCAAGGTTTAGATGGCGAATTTGATGAATGCACAACTATTAAATGGTGTACATCAAAAGAACTTGAAGAATTGGGGATGTGGGGAGCAACCCTTGAATTAGT
>CAYIYS010000087.1:0-1906 GCA_964367975.1 uncultured Eubacteriales bacterium | reverse complement strand
TGAAGATGGTTTTGAAGAACTGTATACTTCTTTACAATTAGCTCTAAGTAAAGAAACTCTTCAGCAATTGAGGGATGTATATGGTAATCTTGAAGCATGGTGGAAATCGATTTACGGGTACGATTTCGAAAGGCTCACAGAGTGGGAAGCAAAGTATATCCTCAACTCTCGTAAAACAGCTGACGAAGTCCGAGATAGAATCATTGCGTCAAAACAAACGTGATGCTTATGCACTTATGATGAAAATGAATTAATTATTATTTAATTAAGTTAAAAGACTGCTATATAGCGGTCTTTTTTGTTTTTGAGCTCTACAAATTTTAATGAGTACATATAGTTACTTTTATAAAAATGATAATAAAGGGTAGAGGAGGTTATCTAAGAATTTAAAGCACAAGACTTATTTAACATTGATGACAGAAAAAGTGAGTTGTTGGGAACTTAAAGAAGAGGTGGTACTTATAATGGTTACTAAAATACAAATACTTAAAATATTAAATATATAAAACAATATATTACAAATATATATGATGCGTAGTGTACGCATCATATATAAAGCGTTCTATTTTGATATAATTGATCCAATCAACCACTTATTAGGTTTCATTTAAATTCCATGAGTCTTACTGAAATTAAAGTTCGCCAAGCTCATTGCAAGGAAAAAACCTGTTTTTTATCCGATGAAGATGGGCTTAGCCTGAAGATTGAGCCGAGTGGAAGAAAATCTTGGTGCTATCGCTATACAGATCCACAAACTAAAAAACGTCGACGCATTCAGTTAGGTCTTTATCCTGATTTATCGCTGAAAAAGGCACGACAAGTCAGAGATGACTTTAAAGACAATGATTTCTGTTTTGAACATGATACTGCCTCTAATGTCATCACCTTTGGTAAGGTTGGGGAGGAGTGGTTACAGTTCAAACTGAAAAATGCCTTCAACGATCTACCCCGCTGTGGTGTACTACAGTTAGCAGAAAGATGCTTACAGCAAGATATTTATCCAGACCTTCAGGATTTACCTTTTCAAAACATCAAGCGTTATGACCTGGTTTCAGTAATCAAAAAAATAGAGGGACGCCAAGTAAAAGAACCTGTCAAGAAAGCTTGTAGTTATTTGAACCAAATTTATGACTACGCTGTAGCGATGGGTTATTGTGAATTCAACATCGCTCATGGTTTAAATAAAATCGCCATTAACAGTAAAATCAAGAAAAATTATCCGTATTTGAAAGCGGAGGATATATCTGATTTTAAGTATAAATTACAAAAATTGGATGCCCATCCGATTATTAAAAAAGCACTGATGTTTAAATTATATACTGGAGTGCGAGGGGCTGAATTGTTATTGTCTGAGCCTCATCATTTTGATTTAAATAAAAAAATATGGAAAATACCTGCCTTGAATATTAAACAGTTTCGACGAAAAGTCATATTAGGCCATGAGATTCCAGATTTTATAGTTCCACTTTCAAATCAGGCTTTAGAGATTTTGAAAGACGTCATGCAGTGGTCATACGGTGAAAAATACCTTTTTGCTAGCCCTCGCAAACACAATCAACCGATTCATTTTAATACTCTAAATATGGCCATACGTAAGATGGGGTATGGCAAACATCAACTATCTTCTCATGGATTACGTTCTACTTTTAGTACCATTTTGAATGACTCAGGTTTGTTCCAAGATAATTGGATTGAGGCACAACTTTCACATATTGATAAAAACCGTACCCGTGCCAGCTATAATCACGCTGACTATTTAGCTCAACGGACTGAAATGATGCAGTGGTGGGGTGATTATTTAAGTACTAGTAAGTGAAAATCGTACTGAACCGTGCCGGGTTTGTCGGAGAGTCAATATTTTTTGTCAACGGCATTCTAAAATTGACCCCTTTTACCTCGTATTAAG
>CAYIYS010000086.1:0-1931 GCA_964367975.1 uncultured Eubacteriales bacterium | reverse complement strand
AGAGATAATGAAGATAATATAAGCCATGCCTAGTTTATCGACCCATTTATCTTTGTATCTAGCCATCAGCATGCCGAGTGGAACACCAATAAAGTAAGCAATAATAACGGAAATAAATCCGATTAAAAACGAGGTTCCAATCATTGAGCGATCGGATTTAGCAGACAAACAATCGGAATAATTGTCGGTGAATCTTAATTGTTCGAGCGCATTTAAGTAAGGTTTATATTCACAAGTGTGTTCTATGATTGCACTTGGGGCAGTCAATCCGGTTGGGAAAGTCAAATCTCGAATTACGTTTTCACCTTGCGGGTTAGCAATAACTGAGACAATTTTCTTTCCAGAGAAAGTAGGGAACGAAGTTCCCAAATCGATTGTTAACCAATTTGAATGAATAAATGGAAATGTTCCATCAAAGTACAGTTGATACTTGTGGATACAACCGGTACACATCACAGCGACATTACCATTCCAATCTTTACCAACATATAATCCTCTAGTTGTACTTCCGATGCTTGAGGCCAAATCTGCATCCGAAACGCGATTTGGTGAATCAAAGTCCAAGATGTTGCCGAACCAGTTGATCATCATCATAAACGAATTAATATTTTTATAAGCATAAGGTTTTCCATCATTACGCCATTCTACGATATAATTTTTGGCTAACATTTCTGTTTCAAAAGCCGCATAATTTGGATTTTCACTATTAGCTTTGTTACATTGAAAATATTCGGTACTTTCGACATCATTATATTTTGTTACACAGTAATCAGAAAGTGATACATAGTCTAAATAACCAAACTTTTCATAGTTAGTGTAAATATAATTTGTTCTATTGTCGCCAGAGTATTTAACAATGGCGGAGTCATTATTAAAGATATTTTGCCGTGGAATAAGCGAATAGATTAAAACGAATACAATCGCAACAACTGCGATTAAAGAAAAGATGGATCTAAGTATTCTTTTTAAGAGATAACTACGCATTCTGCCAACTCCTTCCGTGGTTATAAATAGTTATAAAGGGATTAGGGTGACCCTAATCCCTTCAGATATTTAATTGTTAGCTTAAGATAATAGGATAAATTAAGCCATTAATTTTTTTCTTTCGGCAGCCCAATCAGCTTTGTATTGGTTGATTTGGTCTAACGATAGAATTGTATCAGTAACTAAAACGTGTTTCCATTTCTCATTATCTGTTCCGTAGAATGTATAAGGAACTGACCGAGGAATAATTCTAGTTAAGGCGTAGTTACCACCTTGAGTTGTAGTTGGTACAAGAACACCAGATTCTAGTAATGCAGCTTCAGCTTGAGCAAACTTAACGTAACGTTCTGATTGAGCAACTGTTGCTTTAGCAGCATCAAGTTTGACTTGGAAGGCACCTAGAACTGAATCATAGACGTCCTTATATTCTTTTAAAATTTCAGGGGTAGGGCAATCAGCTACACTGTTGATACCGATAACATTCATCATATCCATATTCCAACCAAAGATGTTGTCATAGGTTAGAGGATCGCCATAGTCTGGACCCCAGCCAGAACCATAGAAGAAGTCAAAGTTGGAGTCTTCACCAACGTAAGCACGGTAACCTGAATTGTAGTAATCGGTTGTTGTAGCAGCTGCCATTGGATCAACAACAATAAAGTCTGATCCTAAGGCTGCTTCAATCGCTTGTTTGAATGATTTTACTTGGCCATCTTGAGTGACAGAGGCACTGTAGTAAACGACATCAATATGGATAGGGAATGTAACCTTACCTTGAAGTTCGGCTTTAGCGGCTGCAGCAAAAGCTTTGGCTGCACTAATATCATACCATCCATTAACTTGGTCTTTAGTTGAACCTGACCAAGAAGGGTCTAGTTTCTTAATTTCACTAGCAACGATTTCACCAAACATTGTACCAGCGGCATAGCCACCGTAAGCTTCTGAGA
>CAYIYS010000085.1:0-2419 GCA_964367975.1 uncultured Eubacteriales bacterium | reverse complement strand
AAAATAGTTGTATTTATAATACTTTGGTGATAATACAGTTAAAAAGGAGGGGAGATGAATAAATGTTAATTAATATTCCATATCTTTTTACCCAAGCTTTAATTATTGAAAAATTTGACAATGTTCAGCAATATAACAATTGAATAAAAACACAAATAAAAAATTCAAATAAAAAAAAGTACGCAATGGACCTTATGTTTCTTTAGATTCTATAGGAAATATTTCCTCTACAAAATTTGAAATTGCCAGCAAAACTTCAGATTGTTCTTTTGTTGCTTATCATTCAGCCCTTGAATATCAAATCAAATGTTTAATGAAATGATTGTTGCTAATGATGGTTGATACTTTGGTTCTACCATCCTTTATAGTCTTTCAAATTCTTTTCAGCCAGCAATTAGTTATAATCATGGAGCTAAAAATTATAGTCGTATTGGAGCCATCGAACGTACAATTTTATCATTTTCTGGCCTACTGTCTTTATTGATGTCCGCTGCTTTGTTTCTGCTATCCAAACCGATTGTCGGTATTTTTATTAAGCCTGAAAATGTTGAATTGACCGACATGGCGGTTCATGCTATGAATTTATTTACTTTCGCATTTTTAACACATTGGATATCTTTAGCTATTCAAAGTTTTATGACAGCTAGTGGCAAGTCGGGTTATGCAACAGCCATTTCTATTTCTGTGTCCCTTGTTTTTCCTCTTTTGTTTTTGTTTGCGCTTAGACCTTTGGGCTTAAATGGACTGTGGCTGAATTTACCATTAACAGCCTTATTAGGGGCAATTTTAGCGGTTGTCCTGCTAACTATTTATTATAAGCACTGGCGGTCAGATCACCCACAATTAAACAGTCTAGAATAATACCTTATCGTTTGCTTAGTGCAGCCCAATCTATACGTTTTGCTTAAAATATTTTAAAAAAGTGGTTAAGTGCGACAAGTTCGCCAGCTTAACCTTTTTTTAGCAAATTAATGGGAAAAATCCCTTTTTTTGCATATGTATAATTGCAAAGGGGGGAAAACTATGTTAGCACAACCAAGCAGTAGTAAAGAGCAAGCAAGTGTTGTATGCGAGATCTTTAATCAGTATCGGAAAGCCAAAAAGGATATTGATCTATTTGCAGATGGCTATGTGGTCTTGCTTGAAGATAGTGAGGATTTGCAATTACAATTTCGCAAAAAGAAAGCCTTAGTTGAAAGTGTGGAAAGAGTATTTACCTTACTTTCAAATAATTCACGCAGAATTATTGATAATGATTATTGGCATCGTCGCGAAGATTTCTGGTGGATTGATTTTTACTCCAAAAGCACTTATTATCGTCACCATAGTAAAGCGATAAATGAGTTTTTGTATTATTACACAATATGAAAAGCTTTTTGTTTTCACTTTTGACTTTAGTCAATCTACCACTTTATACAAACACTTCTTTGAACACCACCATTAGCATCAACAATATTTCTTATGAGGTTGTTAATTATGCTCAAGTTCCGTCAATTGTGGTGGATTTAGCTGGGGTGGGAGAATGTGTTTTAGGCGTAGTGGTTAAAGCAGAAAACAGCATTTTAGAGAACAAGAATCATCAGTTAACTGTTTCCTTGCAAGATCATCAAAAAAGCATTGAATTTTATTCATTTACGGCTGCCAATCAAACTTACAACCTAGAAATTTCACTCAATGGCCAAAATTATAATTTAGCTGCCATCTCTGGGTCGGTGCGCAGTTTTACCGTTACATCTTCAACTCGAGTGCCTGCCACAAGTTTCGTAAAAAGCATTAACGTTAACACTAACAATGTTACTTCCCAAGTTCTGCGCACCTTCAATTTTGCTGCTTTACAAAAAGCCTCAAAGCAACAAAACAGAATCTTTGATTTAAATCGTTATGTTTTTAACGCCAGCAATACATTGCCTGAAGAAATTACTGGTGTGATTACCTTGGATGGTGGCTTAGAAAGTGAATTTTGTTCTTCTACAACGTCTTGTTCACTAGCGGTGGGTGGGAAAATTATAGATAATAACATGGCTTTGCAACTGGAAGGTGAATATTACTATGATCGTGGTCAAGATAAGATGACTTCTAATTATCTTAATAATTATGTTTTAGTTAAACCAGTGTTAGTACGAAAATATGCTAAGCCGCTTGAAATGAATATAACTTTAAATCTGAACTTTGGGCATACAGCCAGAATCAATATAGTTGTCACGGGAATTAGTGTTATAAAAGAAATTTATGGTAATTGTGAAACGGCAATGTATTGCATTAATGAGAGAACACCACTAAGTGATCTAATCTACTCTAAAGAGGTGAATTATCCATGATGAGTGTCATGTTGATCTTTCAATTATTTCTAAATGTGGTTTTGCTGAATGGAATTTATTCAATTTCTAGTGTTTCTTTTAATAATATAGCCCAGTCCTTG
>CAYIYS010000084.1:0-2440 GCA_964367975.1 uncultured Eubacteriales bacterium | reverse complement strand
AATCTTCACTGACTATACTCTTTTTTTCTTTTGCCGTCATTTCACTACCTCCATTAATTCTCGTCTACTTATTTTATTTTTTATCAGAATAATTCATCCGATACCCTTCTAATCTTTTGGATTTCGCAGGATGTTTTAGTTTGCGTAATGCTTTAGATTCTATTTGCCGGATACGCTCGCGCGTGACATTATAGATTTTACCGACTTCTTCAAGGGTTTTTGGTGATTCTCCATCTAAGCCAAAACGCAGGCGTATGACATTTCTTTCGCGATCATCTTTTAATTCATCAAGGGCTTTGCGTAGATCTTCTTTCAGCATCTCTTTGTAAGCATATTCAGCTGGAGAAACAGTCTCCTTATCTTCAATAAAATCACCTAAGTGAGAATCATCCTCTTCACCAATTGGGGTTTCTAAAGAAACGGGTTCTAAAGAGATTTTTTGTATATCCCTTACTTTGGTGGGAGTCACATCGGGTCCCATTAATTTAGCGATTTCTTCTGCAGTTGGTTCTCGACCTAATTCTTGTGTTAGTTGACGTTGAATTTTGATCATTTTATTAATTGTTTCAACCATATGAACTGGAATACGAATAGTCCGCGCTTGATCAGCAATGGCTCTAGTAATGGCTTGACGGATCCACCAAGTAGCATAGGTCGAGAATTTAAAACCTCTAGTAGCATCAAATTTTTCACTAGCTTTAATTAAGCCAAGGTTACCTTCTTGAATTAAATCCAAAAACTGCATACCGTGACCAATATAATGTTTGGCAATTGAAACAACCAGTCGTAAATTAGCTTCAATCAATTTATTTTTTGCGCTTTCATCGCCTTGAGCGACTCTTTCTGCTAACCTAATTTCTTCGTCTTTATCCAAAAGGTTAGTCGCTCCAATCGCCGATAAATAGCCTTTGACTGGATCTTGAACCTTGACTTCATTAGTTAAATCAGCCGGCCCAGAAGTGAGATTAGAAACATCAATTTCCTCTTCTTCAGGATTATCAAAGGTCAAATCCTCTTCATCTAAGTTATCAACCTTATCATCTGGTTTGAATTGGTTTGGATCAATCTCGTCAAGGGTTGATTCTTTAAAATCATCATCATTCACTAATGCAAATCCTTGCTTATTGAAGTGTTCCAATAATTCATCGTTCTCTTCAGGAGTTAAATCTAAATGGGCGATTGCTTCGGACAAATCAGCAAGATATATTTCACCCTTAGCTTTGCCGATTTTATCAAAACGAGCTTTGATTTCTTCCAAAGATTCAATCACGTCTTCATTAAATATTTTCTTTTTTATTTTCATTGCCATTGTTATTGCCCCCTATTTTTGGATTTAGTCTTTGTGTATATTAATCCTTCTTTCAACAAAGTGTTTTTGGCAAACTCTGCTTGTTTATGGGGATTATCAATATTGTCTAATTCGGACATATTAGCTGAAAGTTCCATTTCTTTTAGTAAATCATTTTTTAAAATATCAAATAACTCTTCTAGTTTGGTTGGTACATAGATATCATCTTCAATCTCAATGATTTCTTTAACTAAATCGGCAGGTAGAATCGAAATTACATCGGCCATGGAAACTTGACCGTGTTGGTGATAATAGTCAAGAATATATAACCCTAAGCGCCGATTAACCTCATAATACATCCTGACATCATGCCTTTCAAATATACTAGCAGCCATTGGATTATTAACTAATTCATGGATTATTTGTCTTTCTGCCATTTGATAACGATTCAAATTCTTTTGTTGTTGATTAGATTTATATTGAGCGCTTGAAATCGTTGTCTCAGGCACTGGCTTAGAATGGCGAAGAGGAATATATTTTTTCACTAAAGCCACATTAAACCCGGAAATCTTAGCAATTGAATCAATGTAATATTCGCGATCAAAATCATCATTGATTTCTTCTAATAAATGACAAGCTTTGAGGACGAACGCTTTGCGATCATCATGATTTTCCATGTTAAAATTGGCAGCCAAATGCTGGATGCTAAAATCGAGGGCATCCAAAGTTAAATTAATGAGCTCTAACAATTTGGCTGGGCCATAATTGTCGATGACTTCATCGGCATCTTTAGCATTGACCAAGTCAAATTTTTTTACCACCTTAAGAGGTTTGACAAAATCTTTGAATAAAGCAATCGATTTAAAAGCTGCATTTTGGCCCGCTTCATCTGAATCAAACAAGATTCGCACTTCACAATTCAATTTTTTTAATAATTTAATATGTTCACTAGTTAAGGCGGTTCCCATAGTGGCTACGACATTTTCAATACCTGCTCTATAAAAAGCAATGACATCCATAAAGCCTTCAACTAGATAAACAATTCCTAAACGGCGACATACTTTCTCACAATTGTAATAATTATAAAGTAAGGCTCCCTTATGGAAAAGAATTGTTTCGGGAGTATTCATGTATTTTTGTTCTTGATTTTCT
>CAYIYS010000083.1:0-2445 GCA_964367975.1 uncultured Eubacteriales bacterium | reverse complement strand
GTTGCTAATAAACATAAATCTATGATTGAATTGATTTTGAAAGTATCTTTTCTAACAAGATTCATGAGGTCTGAATTCGACAAGCTTTTATTTTCATCATATACAAGATGTTCTTCTGCTTTCGCAAACTTAAATATTGACGTAAATATGATATAAATACCTATTCCAAGTAATACAGCAATAAAATATTCATCTGCTGGTATTCTTGTAATTATTGTGAAGGCACATGTCATAGTGGTTGCAAATAATAAACCTATAATACTTGCGACAGCACTTGCAATGTTATATCTAAATGCGATATAAGCCATATAAGCAACTAACGTTATAACAAGAACGATTATGAAGCTTAATATTACGCTGTTTCCGGCAAATGGCTGAGAAGTCGTTGATGTTATCTCAAAACCCAAGCTGTCTGCTTCGTACTCGTCTGTAATTTGGTTAATAATGTCGTCAATGGTAGATTGCGCTACTTCAATATGACTTGTAGTAATAATTTTTACCATGGTGGTATAACCGCCATCTTCACCCATTTTCTCTATGGTGTATTTTTCTATTCCAGCAGCTTGTATTATACTGTCAACTTTGCTTTCGTGTTCAGCATATTCTTCGTCTGTCATTGTAACAGCATAGTCAACTGAAAGAATTTTCCCGCCAGTAAAACTAAATGTAAAGTTGAATGAACAAAAAGCAAATACGATTATTGATGCGAGAATCAGCACTAATGGAGCGGTAAAGAAAATCCAGTAATGTTTATTATAGTTTATGTTTGAATTTTTCACCTTATTAAGGACGTTCTTAAAACAACATTTGTTATTTGTTTTCATCTTTCTTTCCCTCCCTCTTGAAGCTGAGTAATTTTGGTTTTGAAAGTGCGAAAGGAAGGTATATATTAACCATTCCGTAAGTCGAGCCAAGGGAGAATGTAACGCCGAGTGTAATTGCAATTACAAGCGTTAATGCGAAGTTTTTCAAAACGGAAGTAAAACATGCAGGAGCAATTAAGCAAATTATTGTTAAGATTGCAATATCCAAAATAATTGGATAAGATTTCTTAAAGCCTTGCTTTATACTCGTACTAACTTTCTTGCCGTTTGAGTACTCTTTTTTGAAATTCTCAAACATGAATACATGTGAGAAAATCATAAACATATATCCTAGAATCAAAGCAACGATTGTTGCTGAGTTAAATTCAATTTCTGCCAATGCAAATATGAGTATTGTTGCAACACTATATAACAATGTTGAAACGGAAGCCCATACTCCTAACATTCTGTATGCTATGCAAAGTAAAACAAGTAATATTGCGATTGCAACAGCATATCCAATTTGAACATATAAGAAAGCATTTTCGCCAAATGTAGCTTCATAAACTTCTGAGCTAACTTGTGTAAAATCTTTACTGTATTTTCCTGCCATAATTCTATCTGCGAGATTTTCAGCTTCTTCTTTTGTACCAGCTGATAAGAATCCTACTCCGCCTGACATACTAGAATCAATTTCTACAACTGCGGTTGAACCAATATAAATATAGTAGGTGCTAGAATCATAGTCTAACCCTTCCATAATTGCGATTGCTTCATCTGTAAAATTAAGCAAAACTCCGTTTGTTGAACCATTTAGGTAGTACTCTGCACTCTCTAAACCGGTTACGTCAACTTCAGGCTCGTCTGTTGTTGAACTAGTACAAATTTTGAACCCAGCATCTTCTCCAACATACGTTAAAACTGTTGTTGAGTCGTTTGAGTTTGGGATATCTATGATAATCCTGTTACCACTTTGCTCAATTATATTTGCATCTTCGTCGAGTATGTTGATAAACTTCTTCAAATCGCTACTATTTATATCGCTTGAACTTTCGTATATCGCTAAAACTCCGCCATTAAAATCTTTTCCTAAGTTTACGCTATTGGCAAATCCTTTGAAAATGTTGTATGAGTTCGGTAATGGAAACCTTATTACTGAAAAGACTACACCAACGATTGTTAATGCAATCATTAAAACCAAGCTCACAATTCTTCCGCTTTTTTTCATGTAATTACTCCTAATAAAAACTGTTTTAATTATATATGTAATAATGCCCAAAGTCAAACAAAAACAAAATAAAAATATTTGAAAACAAAAAAAGAGGCATATTGCCTCTTATTTGAAAGAAAAATAAGTCGTTTTCTGTTATCTATTTCGACGTAAATTAGCTGCTATGATTCCACATAATCCACCAACAACTGAACCGAACAATAAATCGTTTAAGAAAGTTAAAGAAAATGAGATACTTCCGCTTAATGCTGCGAATAGGAAAAATGCAAATATTGTGTACAGGAATCCTAGAATAAGTCCCTTATAAAGACCTTTGGTTTTCGAGTGTCTTACACTAACCATACAGCCTAAGAAAATACTGATAATTTTTATAACTTGATTTATTGGCATTATCCAGCTGTCACTTATGCC
>CAYIYS010000082.1:0-2461 GCA_964367975.1 uncultured Eubacteriales bacterium | reverse complement strand
GATGATAAGGATGATTTCCTAGTTTTTTAAGTGAGTAAAAAGCCTCTTTAACATAACTATGTGGGCTAAAATCAGCCGTAAAGGATTGATAGTCAAGATTATCAAGAGTTTTAAGGTTATTAGTTCGAAAAGAGAGATAAGGCTGCTTAGTTAAGGAGTCTAAAATAACTTGAGCTATCTCGCTGCCTAATTCATTTTGCAAATGTTGCTTAAAATCCACTTTCTTCACCTCTTTTATTATCTTACTTAAAAGTATATAATTAAACAAGGTGATATATAATGCAAATGAATGAAATAATTATTAAAAAAAGAGACAAACAAGTTTTAACAACTGCCGAAATAAACTATTTGATTGAGGGCTATGTTAAAGGTGACATCCCAGATTATCAAATTAGTGCGCTATTGATGGCCATTGTTTTGAATGGAATGAATAGTCGAGAGACGGCTGATTTAACTATGGCCATGTTACATAGTGGTGATATTATCGATATGTCGAATATCAAAGGCCCAAAAGCAGATAAGCATTCAACTGGTGGAGTTGGTGACAAGACTTCGTTGGTGTTAGGTCCGATGGTCGCTAGTTGTGGAGTTAAAGTGGCGAAGATGTCGGGACGAGGACTAGGGCATACCGGCGGAACATTAGATAAATTAGAGTCTATCCCGGGGCTCTCCATCTCCTTATCGATTGCTGAATTTGAAAAGCAAGTCAACGAGGTCGGGATTGCCATCATTGGTCAAACCGGTGATTTAGTCCCAGCCGACAAAAAACTTTATGCCTTAAGAGATGTGACAGGAACTGTCAAAGCCATTAGTTTAATTGCCTCATCAATCATGTCAAAAAAACTAGCAACTGGTAGTGATACCATTTGTTTGGATGTTAAATATGGTTCTGGGGCTTTCTTTGAGCAAGTTGCCGATGCCGAAAAATTGGCCCGGGCGATGGTAGAAATCGGTGCTCATATGCACAAAGATACGCGTGCCATTCTCACTAGCATGGATCAACCGCTAGGCTTGGCAGTGGGAAATATTCTAGAAGTTAAAGAAGTAATCGAAACTTTAAAGGGTCAAGGGCCCCAAGATTTATTGGAAGTTTGTTTGACAGCTGGTAGTGTCATGCTTGTTCAAGCTAAAGTTGCTGACGACTACGCTAGCGCTCGTCAACTTTTAAAAAAGAATTTAGCTAATGGTCAAGCTTTAGCGGTTTTTAGAAAAATGGTTATTGCTCAACACGGAGATATTACTTATATCGATCATCCTGAAAAATTTCCAACTGCTAAACATATAGTTGATATTAAAGCGGCTAAGACGGGTTACATTCAACAAATTGATGCCCTGTCTATTGGTCTAACAAGTATGGAACTTGGAGCCGGGCGAGCTCGCAAAGAAGATTCCATTGATTACACAGCTGGTATTTTGTTAAAAGCAAAATGTGGTGAGCGAGTTGTAAAAGGTGATATCTTGGCAACTATTTACACTAATCATGAAACTTATCAAGAACAAGTTGAGCAAGTGGGTAGTGCTTTTGTTATTGCTAGTAAAGTGCCAACAGTTGCGCCAGTTATCTACAAGGTAATCGATTAATGAAAGTTGTAATTCAAAGAGTAAACCACGCTAGAGTTAGCGTTAAGGGAAATGTCGTAGGTCAATGCCAACAAGGTTTAATGTTGTTGGTGGGTTTTTGCAATCAAGATCAACCAAGTATTGTCATTAAGATGGCGGAGAAAATTGTGCAAATGCGCATCTTTGAAGATGAAGATGGGAAAATGAACAAGTCTTTACTAGAAGTTAAAGGCTCAATCTTAGCCATTCCGCAATTTACTTTATATGCCAATCCTTATGCTGGCAGGCGACCTTCATTTACTTTGGCTGCTAATAAAGATCTTGCGCAACCTCTTTATAACTATTTTATTGCCACACTACTGGAAAAAGGAGTTTTGGTGGAAGCGGGAATGTTTGGCGAAGAGATGATTATTAGCCAAGAAAATAATGGGCCAGTAACTATTTTATTGGATAGTGATTTCTTTTAAATACCACCAAACGCAATTAAGTCATTTAAAGAAGTAAAAAAGACTTCAAAAAACTCAAAAATCCCGTTAAAATGGGATTTTATTGTTCTTTTAAACGAAAAAAACAAAAAAGTGTTGACACTCTAAAAGTATAAGTATACTATAATAATGCTCGCTGAAAGAAGACGGCTCTTAAACGCCGAAATCTATCAAAAAAAATACGCAAAAGTGCTTGACATGATAGCAGTAATTTGTTATCATTAAAAAGCGCCAAGAAATTGTGCGCGAGCTAGATTTTTGAAAACTGAACAGAATCAAATAACGTCAATTTTATATCAATAAGATCGAGTTAGGATAAAACAAATTTAAAAACCAAATAGGGAAACCTATTAATTAATTTTAAGAGAGTTTGATCCTGGCTCAGGATGAACGCTGGCGGCGTGCTTAATACATGC
>CAYIYS010000081.1:0-2585 GCA_964367975.1 uncultured Eubacteriales bacterium | reverse complement strand
GTCTCCAACTTACGATGAAACCAATTAGGAGATAATGAGATGTTATTCTCAAGTATCTCTTTTCTTTTTTATTTTTTGCCGATAGTTTTAATTCTTTATTGTGTAGTGCCTCAAAAAATAAAGAATTATGTTTTGTTATTAGCCAGCTTAGTTTTTTATGCTTGGGGTGAACCAAAGTACATAATCTTGCTGATTATTTCAATTCTGGCTGGCTATGGTTTTGGCTTACTAATTAATAAATATCGTGGACAGCGACGTGCCAAAGTATTTACAATTATCTCGGTGACTTTTAGTTTAGCTTTATTAGTGTATTTTAAATATGCCGATTTCTTTATCACTACCTTTAATTTAGCAACTGGCCTTTCCCTTTCTTTGTTGAAGATAGCTTTACCAATTGGTATTAGTTTTTATACTTTTCAAATCATTAGTTATACCATTGATGTTTATCGTGGTGAAGTAGAGGTTCAAAAAAAACCCCTTTATCTAGCAACATATGTGGCCATGTTTCCGCAATTAATTGCTGGACCAATTGTTCGTTATGCAGATGTCGCTCAACAAATTGAGCAACGAGAGCATAGTCTAGCAAAGACGGCTCAAGGTACTAGACGTTTTATTTTGGGCCTAGCTAAAAAGGTTTTGATTGCTAACACTTTAGGAGAATTGGTAACAATTATACAAGTGTCCGGTGATAAATCGGTTTTATTTTATTGGCTATATGCGCTAGCCTTTACATTGCAAATATATTTTGATTTCTCCGGTTACAGCGATATGGCAATTGGACTAGGTAAAGTTTTTGGTTTTGATTTTAAAGAGAATTTTAATTATCCCTATATCGCTAAAAGTATAACTGACTTTTGGCGCAGATGGCATATCTCTTTATCTTCTTGGTTCAAAGATTATGTATATATTCCCTTAGGTGGTAATAAAGGTTCGCCTTTGAAATGGTTGAGAAACATTATTATTGTTTGGATGCTAACGGGACTGTGGCATGGAGCGGCATGGAACTTCGTTTTATGGGGTTTATTTTTTGTTGTATTTATAATTTTAGAAAAATATGTGATTGGTAAATATTTGGAAAAGTCTAAGGTTTTTTCACATTTGTATGTTATGTTTTTGATTATGATTAGTTTTGTAATCTTTAATGCTTCCAGTTTATCAGAAATGGTCGTCTATCTTGAAAGTATGTTTGGTCTTAAAGGGCTACCTTTGATTTCCCATGAGTTTATTTACTACCTCAAAAGCAATGGGGTTTTATTACTGGTGGCGCTAATTGGGGCCACATCATTAGTTCCAAAGATAGTTAATAAGTTGAAAGAAAAAGTAAAAGGCAGAAAAGTAATGCAACTAGTTGAACCCATTATATTAGTTAGTTTACTTAGCGTAGTTGTGGCCTTTTTGATTGATGGTTCTTTTAATCCTTTCTTATATTTTAGGTTTTAGGGGTGATTAATGATGAAGATAAAAACTAAAAATGTCATGGTTGTTGCTTTAGTTGGTTCACTGCTACTTGGGCTTTCAGCTTGGAGTTGGTGCAAACCAAACGATGCCTATTCTGATAGTGAAAGAAGAAATTTGGCGCTAATGCCCCAAATCAATCTTAACACTTTAGAAAATGGGGGGTTTTCCTCAGATTTTGAAAAGTATGCCCAAGATCAATTTCCCTTAAGAGATGCCTTTAGACGGCTCAAAGCTCTTTTTTCTTATCATGTTTTGGGTAAAGCCGATAATAATGGAATCTATCTCAAGGATGGTTATCTTAGCAAAATTGAATATCCGATTCAGGAAAAAATGTTGGATTATGCTGCCACAAAGTTTCAATATATCAATGAGCAATACCTTGATGCCACCAATAAAGTCTACTTCTCAATTATTCCTGATAAGAATTATGTTTTAGCCGAGCAAAATGGTTATCTATCAATGGATTATCCTGCTTTTATTAACCAAATGGTAAGTAAGGTTCCAGATATGAACTATATCGATATCACCAAGCAGCTTTCTTTAACTGATTTCTATCAAACTGATACTCACTGGAAACAAGATCAAATTGTTGATATCGCCAACCAATTAACCAGGGCGATGGGATCCAAGCCTTACACTGATTATGTAGTCAATAAAGCTACTGATTCTTTCTGTGGAGTCTATTGTGGTCAATCGGCCCTAAAAGTTAAGACTGAAAGTATCAGTTATTTAACTAGTGATGGAATAAATAATGCAATTGTCACCAGTTATAATTCCGGCAAAGCTGAACCAGGAGTGGTTTATGATTTGCAAAAAGCAACGAGCAAAGATCCTTATGATATATTTTTATCAGGCGCAAATGCTTTATTAACTATTGATAATAATCAAGTTAAAAATGGCAAACAACTGATAATTTTTAGGGATTCTTTTGGTTCTGCGTTAGTGCCTTTATTGATTGATAGTTATGAGCGGATTACTGTTGTTGATATTCGCTATATCATCCCAAAATATTTAGGTAATTTTATCAATTTTACAAATCAAGATGTTTTATTTATCTATAGTACTTTACTCTTAAATAATTCACTCTCTTTGCAATAAAAAAGCACCCAAGGGGTGCTAGGTTATCT
>CAYIYS010000080.1:0-2798 GCA_964367975.1 uncultured Eubacteriales bacterium | reverse complement strand
TATCTCATCAGCATTATTGCGAAAGACAATTACTACCACAATAATTGAACAGGCTAACAATAAGAAAACATTAAAAAGAGTGCGCCGAACTTTTTTATTCATCATGTTTCCCCCTTTAGATTTTTTAATTTGTATTTAGTATAACATATTAAATCTAATTTTTGTAGAGAAATAGGCATTCGTTTAAGTTGTTTTTTGCCAACGCTTTCTTTATAATCTAAATATGCGAGATATTCGATTTATGTTATCCTCACTAAGGGATACAAGGAGGAAAGAATATGACCAATAAGTACGTTTATTTCTTTGGGGAATTCTCCAAAAAAGATGGTTCTATCCGTAATATCCTCGGCGGCAAAGGCGCTGGCTTAGCCGAAATGACTCAAGCCAAGATGCCAGTACCACAAGGCTTTACTGTTACAACCGTTGCATGTAACAATTACTATGAAAACAAGCAACAAATCTCCCAAGAGATTATTGATCAAATATTAGATAACGTGAATAAATTAGAAAAATTCGCCCATAAGGAGTTTGGTAACCCTGCTAATCCTTTATTAGTTTCGGTTAGATCAGGAGCTAGAGTTTCAATGCCTGGTATGATGGACACAGTCTTGAACCTAGGAATTAATGATCAAGTTTGTGAAGGTCTAGCTAAATTGACCGGCAATGAACGCTTTGCTTATGACTCATATCGTCGCTTCATTCAAATGTACGCTGATGTGGTCGAAGATTTAGGAAAAGCCAACTTTGAAGCCATCTTAACAGCCAAAAAACAAGCTAAAGGGGTCAAAAATGACACAGACCTAGATGCCTATGATTTAGCCGATGTAGTTAAAAAATATAAAGAAAAATATCGCCAACTAAAAGGTGAAGACTTCCCGATTGAACCAAAAGAACAATTATTGGCAGCCATCAAGGCAGTCTTTAGATCATGGAATAATCCAAGAGCCATCTATTATCGCAAAATGAATGATATTCCTGGCGATATTGGAACAGCAGTCAACGTCCAAATGATGGTCTATGGAAATATGGGTAATGACTCTGGAACTGGAGTAGCCTTTTCGCGAAATCCAGCCACTGGCGAAAATCATATTTATGGTGAATTCTTAATGAATGCCCAAGGTGAAGACGTCGTGGCAGGCATTAGAACCCCTTTAGATATTGATGAACTAGCTAAAATTAATCCATCTGTCTATCAAGAGTTCTGTGATACTGCAAAACGCTTAGAAAAGTATTATAAAAATATGCAAGATATGGAGTTTACGATTGAAAAAGGCAAACTCTATATGTTACAAACTAGAAATGGTAAAAGAACTGCCCATGCTGCTTTAAAAGTCGCTTGTGATTTATTCGATGAAGGAATGGTTACAAAGCAAGAGGCCGTTTTATTAGTAGAACCAAGTCAACTTGATGCTTTACTGCATCCAACTTTTAGCCCACAAGCTTTGAAAGAAGCCAAGCCTTTAGCTCAAGCTCTACCAGCCTCTCCTGGTGCTGGTTGTGGACAAATTGTCTTCAATGCCAGCGATGCAGCTATCTGGGCTGCCAATGGTAAGTCAGTCATTTTGGTCAGAATTGAAACTTCACCTGAAGATATTGAAGGAATGTATAAAGCCAAAGGAATCTTAACTGCTAGAGGAGGTATGACCTCACATGCTGCTGTTGTAGCTAGAGGGATTGGAACCTGTTGTGTAGCTGGTTGTACCGCTTTATCCATTGATGAAGAAAACAAACAATTAACTTTAAATGGTGTGACCATGCACGAGGGCGACTATCTCTCTCTTGATGGAGCGACTGGTTACATCTATCAAGGCCAAATTCCAACAGTCCCAGCCACTATTTCTGGTGACTTTGGTCGCGTTATGCAATGGGCTGATGAAATTCGAGATTTAAAAGTTAGAGCGAATGCTGATACACCTAAAGATGCACAACAAGCAGTCAAATTTGGCGCTGAAGGTATTGGTTTAACTAGAACCGAACATATGTTCTTTGAAAAAACTAGAATTAAAGCTGTTCGTGAAATGATTGTCGCTAAAACTAAAGAAGAAAGAATTGTCGCTTTAAATAAAATCCTGCCAATGCAAAGAAGTGATTTTGAAGGCATCTATGAAGCGATGCAAGAACTACCAGTTACCATCCGTTACCTCGATCCTCCACTTCATGAGTTTTTACCAACTGAAGAGGCTGATATTCAAGAAATTGCTGGAGAACTACATATTTCTGTTGAAGAATTAAAGGATATTATCTCTAAACTTCATGAATTTAATCCAATGATGGGACATCGCGGATGCCGTCTATCAGTAACTTATCCCGAAATTGCCGAAATGCAAACTAGAGCCGTTATTGAAGCCGCTATCAACGTGATAAAACGTCACCCTAGTTGGAAGATTGTTCCTGAAATAATGATTCCTTTAGTGGGTGAATTAAAAGAATTAAAGTTTGTCAAAGATATTGTTGTCAAAGTCGCTGATGAAATAATTGCTAAAAGTGAGATCAAATTGCAATATCATATTGGCACAATGATTGAAATTCCACGGGCGGCCCTCTTGGCCGATGAAATTGCTAAAGAAGCAGATTTCTTCTCCTTTGGCACTAACGATTTAACCCAAATGACCTTTGGATTTAGCCGCGATGATGCTGCTAAATTCTTGAATAGTTATTATGATAATAAAATTTATCAAAATGATCCGTTTGCTAAACTTGATCAACATGGAGTTGGCAAATTAGTTGAAATGGCTACGCGCTTAGGCAGAGAAACTAGACCTAACTTAAAAATTGGTGTTTGTGGTGAGCACGGTGGC
>CAYIYS010000079.1:0-2853 GCA_964367975.1 uncultured Eubacteriales bacterium | reverse complement strand
ACACAACCTTAAATACCGAAGATCAATAGGATGGAAACTAGAAGGGCAAGAATGGCGTAGGTTTCGACTAAAGCAGTCATTGTGATACCTTTAGCAAATTGAGAAGCGTCTTTTCCTGTCATTTGGATAGCGGCTGCGGCTGCTTTTCCTTGATAAATAGCCGAGACTAAGCCAGCTATTGCGATAGGAAGTCCAGCACCAAAGTATGCCCAACCTAAATTGTTTGTTAATTCGACTCCACTTCCACCCAATAATCCGGTGTTAACCATGATTAAGATGGCGGCTAAGAATCCATAAATACCTTGTGTACCTGGAATAGCTTGTAAAACTAGTAATTTACCAAATAATTCTGGTTTTTCTGACATAACGCCAGCAGAGGCTTGACCAGCAATACCAACACCAATGGCTGATCCACTGCCGGCTAGAGAAGCAGCTAGTGCTGCGCCTATGATTGCGACTGCTTGACCTGATAAAAATTCAAACATTTTTAATTATCTCCTTTTCTGTTTTTAGTTTTTGTCATTGACTTCATTTACGTACTTATATTCGAGAGTTAGAGGTTTGAAGTCTTTGCCTCCACCTTCATAGAATTTTCCATAGAACTCAATATATTGCAAACGGCTTGCGTGCACGTAAGCAGATAATAAGTTCATGGCTAGGTTGAATAGGTGTCCAACAAGATAAATTAATATTGCGAATACCCAACCAATAATCGGCATCGGCTTGACCATGTCAGCTAATAAATTCATAACATAACCGATGATGGCGCCCGACATTGCTAAGGCCAAAATTCTTGCATAGGATAGGACATCACTAATGTAAGAGGAAATGCCATAGAGACCTAAAGCGCCCCCGATTACCTTGCCAATAATGTTCTTCTTAGCACGCCCCGCAGTTAACAATATTATAACTGCCCCAACTCCAAGGAATCCGAACCCTACGGTTTGAATGATTGCTGGAATTACTGGTCTTGTGGGTAACATGTTAGCGCAGAATTGTGAGAGAGCTAATCCTAATCCAATCAGAATGCATATCCAACTGATATTATCGAATATTCCATCCCAGAAATGACCACTTCTGACGTTCATAATGAACTTCATAATTAAGCCACAGCAAAGGTGAATAATACCAATAACAAGGGTGAATAACAACATAGTAATAGGATTCTCTTGTGGATTAAACCAAATTGGTGGGAACCAACTTGCTCCAAAGTAACTACCAAAGATAATTCCCCAGAACATGGTCGTAATACTTCCTAAAAAGAAAATGCTTAGTAAACTCTTCATAGTCCCCCTTGGTTTCATAAGTTTAATCATAAGACCACTACCTAAGGCTAATAAGAGTCCATAACCAGCATCGCCCATCATCATGCCAAAAATCATCCAATACCAAATTGACATCACTGGGTTTGGATCTAGTTCGTGAGCATTAGGGTGAGAATACATATCGGTAAGAGATTCAAAGTTTTTTACAAATTTGTTATTTTGTAAAGCTGTAGGAACCTCTTCGTCTGGTTCTGGATCAACGATTTCTAAATCATAATCCTTAGTAACCGACGTGATAGCTGCTTCAACCCTTTTGGTTCTATCAACTCTAACCCAACCTTCAAGATACACTGTATCTATTGAGGTTTTGACTGGAGTTTTGTTTAGAACACTCTTGGTTGACATTTGATCAGAGAAAACCTTAATAGCTTTTTCGTTCTTGGCTGCTAACTCTACGAGTTGCTTTTCCATTTCTTCGATTTGCTTGAGGTTTGCTGCGATCAAGTTTTCTTTTTCGACGATGAGAGAATTTACGTCTTTATCTTCATTTGGTAATGAAATTTCGATATAACCAAAATTCTTTATTTGGCCCATTGCCTCTTCATCGTCATCATGCCAATTAGCAATTAAGATTGCTTGAGTATCTTCATTGACCCCAAACACCTTAACTTCACTATTCTCAAGTGCTTTTAATGCTTCCATGAAAGTATCAAGTTGTCGCACACCGACATAGCCAGTGTGAACATTAATGGATTTAGACGTATAAATTGTTGACAATTTACCCCCCAAATCTTTCCATGGCGCTAGGAATTTAATTGCTTCTTTAGTCGCATCATTTTCAGCCTTAAGTTTAGAAATAATTCCGTCGATTTCTTCAATCTTGTCTAGCACTGCATTTTCTTTTAAATCTGGATTAACGAAATCTGAATAAGAGACTTCAGTCCATTCGCCGATACCAAAAGGTTTCTTTTTGCCAGCAAATGGCTTGATAGTTTGCAATGATTTTTGAGACTTTTGTACGAAAGCATCTTCTTGGCTTGAATCGAACGCATCGTGATTGTCTTCTGTGCGGATGACCATCAGTTCGCCAACTCTTTGCAGAGCTTTAAGCATGGCTTCCTCATCTTCTTTTAGAAAGACAAGTTTTGCTTTTTTCATAGGTACTATCATGATGCAACGACCTTCTTCATAATGTAACTAATTGCAATATCAATTCTACTATCCGCTAATGAAGCCACGTCTTTATTTTGTTTCGCATATTGAGCTTTAAGTTTCGTACTTTCGGAATCAAGTTTTGCTTGAGTTTCCTCAGCGATACTTTGCCCTTGGACTTGAGCTTCTTTTAGCCTTTGAGCGCCTTTAGCATCTGCCTCTTTTTGAGCTTTAACCAACATGGCTTTAACCTCTTCAGAAGCTTCTACTTTAGCTTTCTCGGCATTAGCTTCAGCAGCTTGAATAGAATCTAAAATTGACATTCAATCACCACCTTTCGCAATAGATTATAACATAATCTATTTTGTTATAGTAGCAAAAAAAAAGAAAATTCCCCACTATTATGTTTTAAAATTATGAACAATAATTCACATAT
>CAYIYS010000078.1:0-2953 GCA_964367975.1 uncultured Eubacteriales bacterium | reverse complement strand
AAATCCGGAAGGTTATCGTCAATGTCTAGAGGCCTTCGATGCAAATTTGAAAACGTTTTTAGCGGGATTAAGAAAAGACGATTTAGTAATTATTACAGCCGATCACGGTAATGATCCAACTTGGACCGGCAGTGACCATACACGTGAACAAGTGCCATTCATTGCTTGTTCAAAATCGTTTAAAGCTAGCGGGTTGTTAAAAACTCAACCAACATTTGCCGCCATCGGTGCAACAATTGCCGATAACTTCGGCATCAAAGTTCAAGGTTTAATTGGTGAAAGCGTCCTTGATCATTTAATCTAAAGCCATTAATGAGATTAAAATCAACATAATACTAATTATACGAACTTACTATAGTTAAAAAATGGGATCCACGCAGTTGGTTCCCTTTTAAATAATAGATTCAATGATAGCGACAATTTTTTGTAAATAACTAGCATCTGTTGCATCAAATCTGCCAATAACTGGTGAATCAATGTCTAAGACGCCATAAAATTCATTGTCTTCGTGAATTGGAACAACAATTTCTGATAAAGAATTGCAATCACAAGCAATATGATTATCTATCGCCCGTACATCTGAAACAATCATAGTTTTATTCTCAGTCCAAGAAGTTCCACACACTCCTTGCCCTTTTTTAATGGTTGTGCAGGCTGGTAACCCTTGAAAAGCATTGATTTCCAAGCAATTATTTCTGACTAAATAAAAGCCCACCCAATTGATAGCAGTTAGATGCTGCTTAATTAAGGCGGTGATGTTAGCCAGATTACCAGTTAAGCAAATCCGCTTGTCTATTATGCTCTCTAGCCGCGAAAGAATGCCTTCATATTCCGCTGTTTTATCAAATTTTAATTCGCATAAATTCATATCATTCACCCATTAATAATTGTTCGGCATCGAGAAATGGTTGATCGGCCCATAACTTGTCTAAGGCATATTTTTTCCTTTCAGGTGAGTAAAAAATATGAACGACAATATTATCAGCATCTAATAAAACCCAATTTCGTTCTTTTCGACCTTCTATATGATGAATATGATAGTTGTTTTGCAGCAAAATTTTCTCAATTTTTGCCGCAATAGCACCAGTTAATGTCGTGTTATTGGCGTCGCAGATAACAAAATAATCGCAAAAAGGATTAACATTTGAGACATTGATGACTTGAATATCATTCCCATTCATATCATCGATGGTTTTTAAGATTAATTTCAGTTTGGTCATATTTTCCTCCTTTTACATATTTATCGAAAGCGGATTGAGTCAAAGCATGCAATGGTCTATTTTTATGATGATTTTGCAAAAAATAGAAATTTTTAGCTAAAACATACTTGAATCCCTCATTAATATTCTTGACACAAGCAGAAATTAGATGACTTGAGTCATAGTTACGTCCTGGTTCTATTTTATCTGAAACATAGATAATTTTATCAAGTTTTTGCATTTTATCGCAGGCAGTTGCATGATATTTAATGGCTTTTAAGATGGTCTTATCTTTGATATGATAGGTTTCTTGAGCAACTATATAACCTAAATATTGATGATAGACTTGAGGTGGAAAATCGCTGCATTGCGGAAACCACTTTTGCATCATTTGTTTGGCCTCTTTCAGCGGTATATCTTTAGCACAATCATGTAAGATACCAGCAATATAGGCTTTTTGTACATCATATTGATTGGCTTTTGCGATATTTTTGGCTAAGGCTGCTACCCTTTTGGAATGTTGAAACCGTTCTTCATTAAGGTCAACTGCTAATTTGTTTTCTAAATATAAACCATGTTGTGCAATATAATTAGCTACCATTTTAGGGACGTCGTTACTCGCAAACATTCTAACTAGTGATGACGATGTTAAAGGCCCGGTAATGTTTAAAGGTAAGATATGATAACGTTTGATTAAGACTTGTTGGTCTTGATAACCTGGACGATTAACTAGCACAAATCTCATGATTTTAGCTAATGTATCAATATCTTTCCAATTAGGTAATTGTTCAACTTGATCAGTACCAATCAAGAAATAAAATTGATAATCAGGATATTTCTCATTTAAAGCTTTGATGGTGTCAACAGTATAGGTTGGCGTATTAGGTTTGCCATTTTTAATCTCATAGTCACAATATTTAAAGCATTTTTTGCTCTTGATAGCCAGTTTTAGCATGTTGATGCGATCATTTTGAGCAGTTTTGATATTTTTCCAGCGTGGCGACTTTAAAGGTAAAAACCATACTTCATCAGTTTTTAACATTTTTTGGGCCTGTGTAGCAATTGAAAGATGGCCATTATGAATCGGGTCAAAAGATCCGCCAATAATTAAGATTTTTTTCATATTAAAGCAAGATTTTAGGCTCTTTAGGATTGCGCCGATATAAAATAATAGTCTTGCCGATAATTTGAACAACTTCAGATCTGCTGCTACGACTGATCTTAACTGCTATATTCTCCAGCGTCTCGGGACAGGTTTTTAAAACATTCAATTTAATTAACTCATGGGCTGTTAGGGCGTTATTAACTGAAGCGATAACGTTTTCACTGACCCCATCTTTACCAACTTGAAAGAGCGAAGACAGCGAATTAGCTAGTCCCCTTAAATAACTTTTTTGCTTACCATTTAACATTATTCTCTCCCCCTAAAAACGATTCATTAAGTTCGACTTTTACTCCTTTTGGAGCATAAACTCTTAGTTGTACATTATTGCCAAGAATATCTATTGTGGCTAAACCATTAATAAAAAGCGACATTCTTTGCTTTGATTTTACTAATAAATCCGTTGCTTGTAAATCATTAAGCGTTAAGATGTTCTTTCCTTTAGGTATAAAAAGTGGATCTAGAATGAATTTATCAAATTTTCGCGCGATATTTTCATCTAATTTAGTGCGATGCAATTTCACTTGGTGATTGCAAAAAACTATGAAAGGAGTTTTTTTAGGACATTTTAAGACATCCAAACGGCAAAGAC
>CAYIYS010000077.1:0-3090 GCA_964367975.1 uncultured Eubacteriales bacterium | reverse complement strand
AAAAGTTTTTGCTCATAAATTTGTATTTTGATGACTTTTAAATTTTTTCTTTGATTCTTTATTTCTTTATTCGTCTTTAATAAATCAAAAGACTTTTCACTTCTAACAAGATTGTAGAGTTTGATTTGTCTTTCGGCTAAAGCGTATTTCTTTTCAATTTCACTCATTCCCTCATATTTTTCTTTATTTTCTGCAATCACACTATTTAATAATTTCTCATTAATATTGAAAAAGGTTCGCAATATTTTTTGATAAGCTTCCTCTTTAGTTTTACCACTTTGTAAAGATTTATTAATAACTGACTTCATTTGGCCCTTGGATTTTTTAAAATAATATTCATTAATGGAATAATCTTCCATCTCATAATCTGGGTAAATTTCAATTTTATCTTTAATGGTGGCTGGTTTAATCGATTTCTGTACTTTTTCTTTTGAGGGTAATGATTCATAAGCAGAAACCACACTTTTTTCATTAACAGATGAAATAACTGAATTGAGGGCGATAAGATTATAAATATCCTCTAGATAATCATCATTTAAGATTAATTTTTTCATTCTATGACTAACTTTAAAACCTAAAGTGTTATATGTATCCATAAATAACCACATGTTATAAACAGCATGATAGTTATGATCTTTTAAAATAATATTAGTTTTCATAATTGGCGAATTTACTTTTTTTGTATTACTTAAAGCTTTCATAAAGGCGGTGCCATTTATTCTTCTAATCCGCTCTATTAATTTATTGATTTTGCGAATCACCACTTTATTCTTGCTTTCACGTCCATAATCGGCTTTTTCTTTAACAGCGATGTTTAAGTCAACCTTGAATTCACTATCTTGATAGGAAAATTGTGAATTTAATTTCAAATCATTTTGTTGATAAGATTCTGGAATGTTTAAAATCGCTTGATATCTTCTTTCAATAAAAATAGTTAATTTATGGACCGCAGTCACAACAAAACGATTCTCGTATATTTCTAAATCCTCATCTTTATAAACTGTTAAGACTTTTTTAGGCATCACAACACCATCACTTGAAACTTCCCGGATGTTTTGGGTATTTTGCGCTAAGTGACGAATTGTATCTTTGGTGGTCTTTTTAGCTAATTCAGTTGGCACAACTTCAGGAACATCTTTGATAAAGCGCCGTGGGTTAAGACAAATAATTTCAACACTATTTAAATAGCCCGCAATTTTATCCAACCATTCCTCATCAAAAGTTGTCGTTTCTTTCGTCTCTTTTCTAGCTAATTGGTTCTTACCACCCTTAATCGCGTTTATAAAAGCAGAATAAAAAGGACTGTTAGAATTTAATTTTGCAGCAGTTTTAAGGTATTTTTGATAATATTCCTCAACATATTTTGGCAATTTTAAACCCTCCAGTCCATCACTATACTAATGATTTCATTGATTTTAAATAATTCACTGATTCTAAGAATTTATTCTTACCAAACAGTTTTTGAATTAAAGTTATCAATTGATCTATTTCATCTTGCATAAAAGCAATATTTAAACTTTCAAACTTCCGTAATATCTTACGTGCGAATAAGTAATCTAAGCCATCTATTTCATTACCACCGCAAGCCATATAAACTGGCACGAATGTATTGATTTGTTTTAAGATACGGTTACCAAATGCTAATTTAAATTTAGTTTGAATAAACTTATCTAATTTCTCTAAATTAGCCATAACCAGTGGTGAGATTGTATATTGAGCTAAGGCGTCCTCAAAAAGATTATTGAGGTATTCATAACTCATATTTATACCCTCAGTGAATGGGGCATCAAAATAATCTCCCCGTCTATCAAAATCAATAACTGAAGCCCGGTCATAAACTTTATCAGTAATGGTAAAGGTTGAATCATCTTTATTGGCTGTCCCAATAAACCAGACATTTTGTGGGACCAAAATCTTGCCATCTTCGATTAGTTTTGGATCGCTATCAAGCGTATTTGGTACCAAGTCTATCTTCCATTCACTAACATCGGGCATTTCCATCATCGATAAGAAATCTGCAAAATAATATTCAATTCTCGCTAAGTTCATTTCATCTAGAATGACAAAGTTGACATCTTCCCGATATTTAACTTCATAAACGGCCTTTAAAAAATCGGTTTCATTAAATTTCTTAGTAAATTCATTTAAATAACCTAAGATTTCAGCTCTATCTCGCCATGAAGGTTGGACAGAGATTATTTGCGTTGGGGTGTTAAAGAACTTACCCATCGCATATGGTAAACTAGTTTTACCAGTACCAGATATACCCTCTAGAATCATTAATTTAGAAGTGGCCATACCAGCAAAATATAATCTGGCAATATCAGCCGAGTAATATAATTTTAATTGACTTGAAGCAAAGTTAATAAAACGATCAACTAATTCAGACAAAGAAACAAAATCAGTATCATTCATTACTATTTTAGTGTTTTTATTTTCATACACTTCATCAACAGTTGTTAATTTAGTGAATCTGGAATTAGCAATGCGATCACTAGCGCATTGACTTCCTTCATCATTGTTTCCAATACCCTCAGCTTGACTAAAATTAGCAATTGAGGAGACTTTAAGTCCCATAATCGCATTCTTTTCTTCTTGCAATTCGAGTGTCTTTTGATTTAAGTTAACTATTTCTTGTAACAGTTCTTCTTTATTCAATTCTTTCTTTCTAAAGATTAAGTAACGGCGTAAAAATTGAAGTAAGCGAATTAGTAGAAAGACAATAAAAGCAATATTAATGGAAATAACAATAACAGAAAAAACCCAACCTAGCAGATCAAAATATCTTGAACGCTCAATGAATAGTTGGATGTAACCCCATATGTTAATAAAAACTTGTGCGATTACTTTATAAAGTCCTACAAAAAAATCTTTAACGTTATTAACAAATTCTTTTAAAAGATCTATATAGAACTTGGCAAATTCTCCCATTTATATTTCCATCCTTTGATTTTAATCTTTCTTCTCTTCAACTGTCTTTTTTAACTCTTCTAATTGTTTTTTTAATTCTGCGTTTTCAGCTTCTTTGCTATCCACAATAGCTGGTTTCTTTTTCATTTTTTCAAGAATGATTATTCGCATGAATAAGAA
>CAYIYS010000076.1:0-3151 GCA_964367975.1 uncultured Eubacteriales bacterium | reverse complement strand
AGTTGAGATTGATGGCAAAGATATTGGCTTATTCATACCAACTACTGGGCCTGTTAAAGTCATGATAATGTTACCCTTACTCAGCTTCTTAGCTTCAGGTGGCGTTATGTCTGTTCTCATTGGTTTAATTTGCGCTTTTGTGAATATTCAACTCAACCATAAGTTAAAAAACAATGTGGTTAAGACCATCGTGTTTGTCGTTATAACTTTATTATGTGTTATTTTCACTAGATGGCTGGCTCAATTTGGAGTCGATCAAGGCTGGTGGAAAGATGGCGCAGTCATCATTGGCGGCAGTTCATCCTCGAGTCAAGCATAGTATTTTAAAGGGAGATGTTTGTCTCCCTTTTTTGTTACAAAAAAGCAAACCATCGGTTTGCTTTTCTTTTTATTTTAGTTTTGGTTTGTAGAAACAGCGACTCTCAAGTGGAAATATTTTAGGCGTAAATTCGCCTGGATCAATCTGACTTAAAGCCTTATCAATCATATTGATTCTAGCATCTAAATTATCCAACAAATACAACACTTCCGCTTCTTTTATACGAGGTGTGACTGGAGCACCAAATTCGGTTTTACCATGATGAGAAAGAATGATATGTTGCATCACTAGCGATACTTCTTCATCAATATGGAGGGAGTCACATTTTTCCTTAACATAAGCATGCATAATAGAAATATGACCAATCAATTGCCCTTCAGTCGTATATTTTGGCACAATTGGTCCAGATAATTCTTTAATTTTTCCAATATCATGCAAAATTATGCCACCCAATAAGACATCTTGATTCAAACTTGGATAGACTTTACAAATCGCAGCGCCAGCGTCTAACATCCCAACTGTATGGTGGATTAAGCCAGAAGCATATTCATGATGATTTTTGGTAGCAGCTGGATAAATTGCAAGTGGTATTAATCTTTCAGTAACAATGGCATTGACAAGTTTAGCAATATCAGGATCCTTAATTCGCGCTACATATGCTAATAAACGGACTTTCAATTCTTCCCGTGGAATGGGCGAAGCTTGAATATAATCAGCCGGTTCAATATCTTCTTCAGCGACATGTGTCGCCTCGATTATCTTTAATTGTAAAGCATTTTTATATGGTTGGACATCAGCTTTGATTTTGACAAAGGCACCAATTTGAAAGTTATCATAATCTTCATTGGCAACTTCCCATTTCCGACATTCAATTTGGCCCGACTTATCTTGTAATGTCACGCCTAAATAAGGTTTACCCGTGGTGGTAATCCCCTTGATGACATTGGCCACTAATAGTATTTCTTCAATTCTTTTATTAACTACATATTCACTAATCACATCTAACAACCCCTTATTTATTTTATTATAACACTTTTTATTAATAATCTTGTAATAATACGATTTCTAAACGTTTAAAGACTTGGCGAATAAGCTCTTCATCATAGCCACGCGCCAGTAATAACGAATAGAGTTTAATTTTTCTTTTATCAGCATCAATTTTAGGATGAACCTTCAGATAATATTGCCCCAATGCATAGGCTTGTTCTTCTTCTAAAGCGGTATATTTATCGACTAAATCTTGAGGAATGTGATCATAGCCTAGCAAAGATAGTTTAAAAACAATGTTCTTGGTTGCATAACCTTTTTTGAAACAATTTTCAAAGTAAGAAAGCATGTATTGTTGATCATCTATGTACTTATTTTCTTGCAACCTAAAAATGACTTTTTTGACAATCTCACCCTCAAACTTCTTAACTAGTTTGCTTTCTAAAGAGTAAGAACAATATTCTTGTTTCGCCAGCAGTTTAATTGCATATTCATAACATTCTTGTAGCAAAATATTTTTTTTAAACTTATTAATTTCAGCATTGGTGATGAGTTGATTCTTGACTAGTGGCGTTAATAAAAAAACTTCCAAAGGCATCACTAAATTTTTTATTTTGCTATCAGTTTCGATTGTTAAAATAACTTGTCTGTTTGTAAAACAAATATCACTGATTTTCTTGGTCTTTTTCATCTTTAATCACATCCTTATTATCAAGGATATTAACGCGTTTTACTTTTACTTCTATTTTAATCATTGGTTCTTCTGGTAAAGATTCTTGCACAATATTGACTTTACGCGTACGATTGTAGAAAATTACCACGAGCAGACCAATAACAAAGCCAACATAGAAGGTTACTGTTCGCCAAATAATCAAAGCCGTTGCCGTATTACCTGCAGTCTTAAAATAAGATGCAAAGATAATTAAGAAAAATGCTTCAGTACCACCACTAGCCCCAGGAATTGGCACAAATGATGTAATTAAATAAAGGAAGGAAGACAAAACGATAGCCGCCCCAATCTCTTCAAAAGCGATTGGCATATTCAAAGTCAAAGCAACAAAGTACGGGGTCGCAAAGTAAATGGCTAAGCGCAATAAATTGCATAATAACGCTGGGAAAAAGTACTTGGCATTACTCTTGAAGTCTTTTAATTCATTCCGATAAGTAGCAACTTTTTTATCAACTTTACCGAGCCACGAATCTTTTTTCTCTTGGCTAATAAGATGAAGTTTAGCTAAAGTTTTGATAATCCATTCAATAAGTGTTTTTGTCCATTTGGCAAAAGATAAGCCTAAAACACCCCAAATGGCAAGAAAATGTAAAGTAAAGCCAATAATGGCAAAAATGATAAAGTTCATATCAAAATTAAAGATATGAATTTTTTGAATTGTATTATATTTGAAGACATAAGAAATAATCAGTGTGACTGCACAAAATAAAACAACTGCCAACTCTTGCGCAATCCATTGAATAACTAATAAATTGGCACCTTGTTCGACATGCATTCCTTGTTTTCTTAAAACATGGATTTGACCAATCTGTCCGCCTGTAGCGCTAGGGGTAATGGCGGAAAAAAATGAACCCACCCAAGTAACCAACATCCCGTCGCGGTAACGATAATTACTGATATATTTTCTTCCCATAATCCAATAGTTCAAAGCATCGACAACATAAGTCAATAAAAAAAACAGAAGTGTCAATAAAAGAATTTTTTTATTAAGCGCTGGTAGAATTGTAAATATCTCATCAGCATTATTGCGAAAAACAATTACTACCACAATAATTGAACAAGCTAACAATAAGAAAACATTAAAAAGAGTGCGCCGAACTTTTTTATTCATCATG
>CAYIYS010000075.1:0-3182 GCA_964367975.1 uncultured Eubacteriales bacterium | reverse complement strand
TGTTAGCAAAAAAGACAATCGGGTTTTTCTTCAAAAAGAGATTGATTATTTTTCAAAGCAAAACGGTGTCTCCTTTATCATTAAATGTGATAGTGCCGAAGGAATTATATGTGATAGTGTGAATGGTAAGATTTTTCTAAATTTCCAAGAAACCAATAAAGGGGCGATAGGGTTTGAAATTCGCTACAATGAAAAGCAAACTCAACCATATATCCTTTCATCATCTTTATATGAATCATTAGGAGAAATTAAACATTTGGATCTTGAATTCAATGGGGAAAAGGTAAGAATAGTTTCTTCGTCCGATTTAACCTTTATTAGCCAAGAAAAAATTTTAATAAGCAATAACACAAAGTTGCTTGATTTATTAAATCTTGAAACCGATTTATTCACACTAGGGGTCTATTCAAAGCGAAAGATAATGGTAGCAAATAATAGCCTTTATTTAGTTACATACCCTTATCAACAATTTTATGAACCACTAACCTCTGTTATCAAGGGGCTTAAAAATGGAATATTGATTTTTGGCTGTACTTCTATTGTCATCTCGGTGCTAGGTATTATTACCATTGGTCTTTTAGATATGTTAGACCGCAAAAAACAAATTGGTCTTCTTAGATTACAAGGTTGGACCCGTTTTGATATCTGGAAAATGTTAGCAGTTGAATTACTTGTCAAAGGGATTTTAACATCTTTTGTTTCTATCATTATTAGTTATGTTGGAACATATAGTATGAACCAAATATTTGCTCAAATCTTAGGGGCAAATTCACTTACTATTAATTTGGAAATTGAAACAATAATTCTTATCGTTGGCTTAACCTTTTTATTAATGGTAATAGTTGGATTTTTCCCGTTTTATTACCTTTATCGCTCAACAATAACAAACAATTTACACTAAATATTTAAGATAGTATAATGTAGGCAATGAACGGAGTGCTTAAATGAAAATATTAATCCTCACTACTGCTGCTGGCAATGGGCATAATGCCGCTGCAAACGCTATTGAAGAGCAGTATAAACTTAAATTTAAAGATGTAGAAGCAAAAGTAATGGATATCTATAATCCAGGACATAAGTTTTTATCTTTTTTTAATAATGAATTTTATTTCTTTTTATTAAGAACCTTTCCCCACATTATGCGGATAGATTATCGGCTTTGTCGCCAGAAAAAAGTAAATCGTGAAAACAATGGATCTTTATTAATTGGATTAAAATCTAAAGATATGGTCAGCAAGGAGATTGATGAATTCCAACCAGATGCCATCATTTGTACCCATCCCTATGCGGTGGCAGTAATGTCTTATTTTAAAAAGACAAAGCAATATACTATCCCTTGTTATTTCATAATTACAGATTATTGTTTGTTGCCTGACAGCGAGAATGCTTACAATATGGATGGCATCTTCACTTCTTGTGAGGAAGTACATAAAGAGCTGTTAGAGCGAGAAGTTAGTGAAAACTTGATGATTCCTTTGGGAATTCCTGTCCATGATAAATTTGAAAGCAAGCCCCAAGCTTCTTTACCACCGGGCATTGAATTGGATCCCAATATCTTTACCGCCTTGCTAATGAATGGGGGTATTGGACTAGGACGAAATCTTGAAATAATTAAGCAACTAGATACTTTAGATACACCAATCCAAGTAATTGTGATTAATGCTTTGCATAAGCGTTCTCAAAAAGAAGTGGCTAGATTTATCAAGCGTCATCCCCAAAGTAAACTAAAGATATATAACTTGGAAAAGAGTCCTTACATTTATGAGTTTATGGCGAACAGCGATATTTTTATCGGCAAAGCTGGGGGAATATCTATTACTGAATGTATTAAAATGGAGTTACCAATATATGTTCCATTCTATCCACCTTTTCATGAAATCTATAACGTTTATTACTTAACTAACCATGAGATGGCGGTTTTCACACCTAACACTTCCGCTGTTGCTCAAACAATCAAAAGGTACCTAGATAAACCGGAATTATTAAAAAAACATGCTGACAATATGAACAGGTATAAATACTCTAATAGTGCATATAACATTGCTAATTACGTTTATACTAAAAACAAAAAGTAGACTGCATTTTTTAATCGCAAATCTACTTTTTTTATTTCATAGCGTTATTTTAAAGCATCGATTTCTCTTTTGGCCCAGCGAGGGTCGCGGATTACGATTCTTGCGACACCTAATAAATCGGTAGTTCCATCAGCCAGAAAATTGCTTGCTTCTTGCAGATTAGTGATGCCACCAGTTAAGACAACCGGTTTTGAACAAACTTCTTTAATAGGTTTAACCTTATCAGCAAAGTAACCTTGGACATTTTCCTTACCGGGAATAATGTATAGACCTAGACCACCAGATAAACTAAGCATATCGACATCCAATGTACAGAGTTTTTTAGCAACTATTTGGGCCTCTTGATTAGTGAAACCGTTGGGTTTCATATCATCGAGGGTTAAGCGAACAGAAATAATGAAGTCTTTTTTGACCGATTTTCTGACGAGTTCAACAACTTCAAATAAGAAGCGAGCTCTATTTTCTAAACTTCCCCCATATAAGTCTGTTCTTTTATTGGTAAGAGGAGATAAAAATTGATTTAAAAGATAACCATGACATGCATGAATTTCAACTCCATCATAACCACAATCTTGGGCTCTTAAGGCGGCTTCAACAAAAGCTTGCTTGGTTTCTTCAATATCCACAATTGTCATCGGGACAGGAAGCCGATTAAAGCGTTCATTTAAAACATTAGAGGCTGAGTAACAAATCATATCTTTGGTAGATTCTTCAATCGCTACAGCGGCACCGGAGTGATTAATTTGAATAATCACCGGTGTCTTATTTTTGTGAATGATATCAACCAAGCGAAGATGTTCTTGTTTATTATAATCGCTTGCAATTGAAATTTGAGCCTGTTTTGTTCGCCCTTTTTTAATGATATAACTATGTTCAATTGTGACTAATCCAAAAGCTTGATCTTTAGTTCTGTCATCGTAATAAGTAAAAGTTTTTTCTGTCATTCTGCCGTTTTCGTCGCACATATATGTGGCGGCAGGGGCAAATACCAAACGGTTCCTTAAGATAGTCCGATTTATGGTAATTGAATTTAAGATTAAGTTCTTTATATAAATCACCTCTTTGTTATTTTTATTTTACCAGTATCCACTGGATTCAATCTATAAT
>CAYIYS010000074.1:0-3185 GCA_964367975.1 uncultured Eubacteriales bacterium | reverse complement strand
AATCACATAAGTTGGTAATATCACAAACCGATTGAAGTTGTTTTAAGGCTTGTTCACACTCTTGTCTTCTTAAATTGTAATTGGAGTTCGCCAGTCCTCTTTTCTTTCCCGAATTGATAATAACCAGTTTGTTATTGGCTAGTTTCAAAGGGGCATATTTATAAATCATTTTATTCGTATCTAGATAAATAGCAGCATCTTTCTTGCCCATAGCAACCGCAAATTGATCCATGATTCCACAGGCTACACCCACATAATCATTTTCGGCTTTTTGACAAATTATGGCTTGTTGAAGCGGACTTATTTGGAAATCAAACATCTCATTCAGCATATAGATGGTTATCATTTCTAAGGCTGCCGAAGAGGATAAGCCAGAAGCATTAGGCAAATCGCCAGACACCATAATGTCAAAACCATGGGTAAAAGTGTAGCCCTGTTGCTTTAAAATGGCTATAACTCCTAATGGATAATCAACCCAGCGAGTCCATTGATTATTTTTAGCAAAATTATCTAAATCTTCTTCAGTAAAGCCATTATTGGCGGTCATATTCAATGAATATAAACCGATTTTTCTATCAGTTCTTGGATGAATACAACCATATATTCCTAAAGAAATAGCACAAGGAAAAACATGGCCACCATTATAATCTATGTGCTCGCCGATTAAATTTACTCGACCAGGAGAAAAATAGATTGCATTTGGTTCTTCTGCAAATGTTTCCTTATACCGCTTCTTCAAGATTTCTCTCATTTTTACCCCTCTTTTAGTACTACATTAGTTTTTATCTCTTGAATAAGAATATCATTAACTGTTATTTTGATTAAGCAATCATTACTCTTTAATCCATGTGATTTAACATAGAAAGAAGCAACACCGCCAGACAAGGCAATTGATGTTGGACCAATAATACCGATCGCCCCGACGGTTGCAACTTTAATTACATCATTAGCATAAAATAAAACATTGCCATATTGATCAACTTTGGCGATATCAATCTTCATAACATCATAAGTCCCCTCTTCAACTAAGTCGGCTTGCGAAATGTTAAAGCGATAAGTAAAGTTGTGGGCAATTCCAACTTTTTGTTCTATCACCGGTTGTTCTTTGAGGTAACCAACAAAGCGATAATAGTCAGGTTGATCGCCATAACCATACATTTGGAAATAGGTTGCAAACAAGCGAGAACCATCTTCCACTTTCATGTTATATTTTTTGAGCAAAGAAAGCATTTTGGCTTTTTGAGTGAATTTTAATGAATCGAAACCTTGAGATACTATTTGATGAATCAATCCTTTAATTATTTCGCCATCATCTGAAGAAAAGCCTTCTTGCTTTGTCATTTGATCACCAATCAAGTCATTCATAACAAATAAAGGATGTGGCAAATATTGATAATGTTGCCGATCAGGAAGGATTTTAGCAATTAATTCTTCACCCTTATAAACATAAATATAATCAACATTAGCCGCGATAATTAAAGGTTTGAATAACATTTGATCATAATCACCCGCTGCTAAATTAGACAAGACTTTCATAAAAGGAACATCGCTAGTTTGGCTGCGATAGATATCAGCTGCATATTTGCTATTTCGATAACTATCCATAACTCCATGATAACAAATTCTATCACCACTACCAAATTGTTTATGAGTATTATAATCAGCAAAACACCAACCAATAACCCCACTTATTTGTGGATATTCCATTGCATCATTGATAACACGAGCATGTCTAAGAGCTTGACTGACTCTTCTTTCTTCATTATCAAAACTTTTGGTTGGATACATATGTCCATTATGCTCAGTAATCAAATATGGGACTCTATTTTTGCAAACTTTCTTAGGGTTCATAACTCCTTTATTTGTACCATTATGAACAAAATCATTATAAGTATAGACATCTTCAAGTAATTCGCTGCCAGCAAAATTTCTGACGCCACCAATGGCGCGATATTGATCATATTTGCGAATCATTTGATAGGTGGCTGTATATAAATCATGATTATCGACCGATTCATCTACCCGACTGCCATAGATTACGATGGAAGGGTGATTAAAATTTTGTAAAACCATTTCTTCGGTGCTTTTTAATAAGTTAGCTTGCCAAACAGAATCACCTAAATGTTGCCAACCTGGAATTTCAATAAATGCCAAGAGGCCAATTTCATCGCAACAATCATAAAAATGTCGACTTTGTGGATAGTGCGAAGAACGAACTATATTACAGTGTAAATCTTCTTTTAAAATTAAAGCATCTAACCTTTGTTGTGATTTTGGCATGGCATAACCAACTAGTGGATAACTTTGGTGGCGATTTAAGCCCCTTAATTGAACTCGACGCCCATTCAGATAAAAGCCATCAGGGGTGAATTTAGCTTGCCTAACTCCAAACCGAGTAATATTGGTATCGACTACTTGTTTATCAATAATTAATTCACTTTCAAGCGTATATAAATAAGGATCATCAAGGTCCCAAAGATGCGGATTATCAAGAGGTTGGCTGCAAGTTAAGCTATCAGCATTTTGCACGATATCTGTTTCATGAGTAAAAACGCTATTCCCCTCTTGATCTTTGATTACATATTTAATCTTAAAAATATCAACTAATCTTCTAAGTTTATATTGAATTTGTAAATCTTTATTATCAACTGGCGAAACCAAAACATCGGTAAAGTGTTCTTGATCTTTGACATCAAGATACACTTCACGATAAATCCCGCCATAAGTCAAGTAATCAATAATATTACCAAAAGGTGGAATGTCTTTATCTTCGTTTGAATCCACTTTAACTAATAAAACATTATCTTTATCAAAAGTAACAAAACGCGTTATATTGAGGGTAAACGCAGTGTACCCACCTTGATGCTCCCCTGCTTTTTGACCATTAATGTAAACTTCACATTGACTCATAACGCCCTCAAAAGTCAGTAAGACACATTTTTGTAAATCGGAAATTGAGAGTCTAAAGAGTTTAATGTAAGTATAGACTCCTTGATAATCACTTTCATCAAAGTAATTGAGTGACATTTCTTTTACACTATGGGGAAGGTTTATTTTGCGACTACCCGCAATTGATTTTGCTTTTAGATACTCCGGATTAAAATCGTCGATAAATTGCCAATCATAATTCAAATTTTTTCTCATTTATTCGTCCTCCATTTTATCAAATACATAGATTCTTGACC
>CAYIYS010000073.1:0-3219 GCA_964367975.1 uncultured Eubacteriales bacterium | reverse complement strand
GAGTTGTTAAGTCTGCCTCATAATTAATCCCTGCCTCGGTCGCTGCCCAAGCACCACTTTGGTCATCTGCTGGAACAGTAAGTGTTAAAGTTTTTGGTGCACCACTAGAAACTAACGCACTAGATAACTTAATATCAAGTGCAGCTTTGCTTCTTAGCCAAACATCAAATGAAACATATCCGCCCGCTCCATTTGCGTCGCTAGTAATACTTTCTTCTTTACGATTAAGGAAATCGACACCATCGACTGTAGTAACTGGAATAAATTCAAAATTAGGGGTTAATAGCTCACTTGGCTTTATTAAAGACGAGAATGATCCTTCTTCACCAGTTAACGAAACGTATAGACCTTCGCCTGCAGTTACATTGACATTTAATGTATCAACTGTAGCTGTTTGATTTAACGTGAACCATGCATAAGTCGACCCTGCAACGGCCACGGCTGCAAACACTAATGTCATTGCAGCAGTAAGTATTTTTTTGTTCATAAAATTTTCACTCCTTTTTTTGTTATGTTTTTATAAACCTATTACTTCGAAATGCATCTCCATCTTGATGGATGAAGACAATATGTCATTTTCACATTCGGGATCATTGCCCTCTATGTAAATAATAACCGTGTACTTGTGAATTTCAGAAGTTTTGAAATTCGGTACTATCTCATCAACAACAACATACTGACTTGCAAAGGGGGTTGTTCCGGGTTCTGGTTCACCAATTTGACCTTGTTCTTGAACTTTAGCGTAGGTCACACTTGGTTCATCTCCCCGAATAACTCTGACTCTTAATGCTGAGTCTATGCCGCCTTTTACAGCCGTAATATTAATGTTCATGCGATAATCATAAATCTCGGTACCAGCATTTTTTAAATAAAATGTATAAGCTAGATAACTATTTGATTTATTGTTTGAACCATCAACGCTAGCAACTGCTTCTTCATCAATATAACGTCCATCAATGTTCGTCATTTTTTTCTCTGAAGTAGCATATAATCGATCCTTCGCTTCGGCAAAATCACTTGTTTCTGAAAGTGACATACTTTTTGAATCATTTCTTTCGAGTGCTATTATGTAATTACCCGTATTTTCTGCATAAAAGGTAACTGTAGCAAATGCTAAGGAAAGGAGACCGGTTATAATCAAGCCGATAGTAATCAGTTTTCTATATTTTAGAAATGTAGCCATTCTAGTTACTTTCATTTTTCTCCTCCCACTACATTTTCTATAAAAAAAACTATTACCTGTGCTAGATAATAGTAACTGGCTGTCTTTTTCAAAAGACCCTATAGCTTTGCGTCGTATAGTTGCCTATACTTTGCCCTTTGTATTATTAAACACATTTTATCATTTTATAGAATAATGTCAAGTTTTTTTAATCAAATATTGCTTTTTTCCACAATATTGGTTATTTTTTCGAAATAAGTATTTTCTTCAAGTGATTTTTTCGCCTCTTCTTTACTTAATGGTTTAGCAAATAAATAACCTTGATAAATATGAATATTCATCTTTTTAGCTATTTCAACACTTTCTGGTGTATCAATGGCTTCAGCAATTACTTTTAAATCATGTTTCAAAGAGAAGTCAACCAGTAGTTCAGCAATTTTGCTATTCATGTAATATTCCGAAGATTCATTGATAAATTTCTGATCTAATTTAATAGCATTAATTGGTAACTTTTCTAACTTGGTTAAAGTTTGATAATCTAGTCCCAAATCATCAATTGCAATATTAAATCCGATGGCTTTTAATTTCCGAATAATATCAAGAGTTTCATCGTATTTTTGAAATAAGGCAAACTCCACAATTTCTAAAGCAAAGTTTTTAGCTTCGACTTTATACTTTCTTAGTATTTTGCGAAAATCATTAACGAGTGTTGGGCTTTTTAATTGCGATGGCGAGAGATTGATTGATAGTATCAAATCAAAGTTTTTAATGCTACTACTCCAATCAACATAAGTCTTAACCAATTCCTCAAAGCCCCACAAACTTACCCAGATGATATCACCAGATTTTTCCATTAAATCAATGAATTTAAAGGGTGATAGAACTCCCAATGTTGGATGGTTCCAGCGTAGTAAACTCTCAAAGCCAAAGATTTTCTTAGATGCGGTATCGACTATTGGTTGATAATATAAAAGAAACTGATTATTTTTAATAGCATCTTTTAGTTCGGCATAATAAGCGGCATTTTCTTGCTCTTGGTTTAAGATCTCCAAATCAAAAATTGCAACTTTATTGACAGCTTTTTTGCGCGAAATATAGACGGCGGTGTCTAAATTCTTAAGCAATTCTTTTAAGTCTTTAGCGTGTTCGGGATAACTTACCACACCAATGTTGTAAAGTGGTGTTATCTCAACATTTTTCTTAACACTGATTGGCAATGATAAATAGCCCATTAAGTCTTCGGCTGAGACTTTTAATTGATCGATAGTGTAAAAGTTGCTTAACCAGGCGACATATTCATCATCATTAAATCTAGCAATGATTGTGTTTTTTCCTAAACATTTTCTAATAATACCAGCGAGGTTGATCAGAATTTTATCAACCGCTTCTTTGCCATTATCATTGCTAATGTTTTTAAAATCATCAATCGTGATTTTGAATAAAGCAAAATGAGAATTCTTGCCACTCCTTAAGAGTAGTTCGCTAATTTTTTTGATTAAATCATTCTTCGGTACAATCCCGGCCACATCCGAAACATTATCTTTATGAAAATGATTCTCTTCTTTTTTGATGCTGCGGAACAATAAAAATCCAAGAATAATCATTGCAAGAGCAATTCCCAAAGTAATATAAACTTCTATCATTTTACTTATTCACTCCCTTTTGTTCTTCCTTAGCGATAAAGGCCAAGGTGTCTTTCAGATTCATTGGTTTGGCGATAAAGTAGCCTTGTGTAATGGTACACTTGTTTTTCAATAAAAAGGCTTGTTGTGTTTTTGTTTCAACGCCTTCAGCTACCACTTCTAAGTCTAAGCTCTTAGCTATTTCGATAATGTGTGAGACTATTAAGCGGCTCTTTTCATCCAAATCAATTAATTTAGTAAATTGGTAATCCAGTTTAATGGCATCAATTGGTAAATCTTTTAAATATAACATTGAAGAGTATCCTGTTCCAAAATCATCTAAATGAATTTTATAACCAACCTTTTTAAGAATAGCTAACTTATCCACAACTTGTTTCATATTTTCAACTAAGAATGTTTCTGTTACTTCTAATG
>CAYIYS010000072.1:0-3341 GCA_964367975.1 uncultured Eubacteriales bacterium | reverse complement strand
AAGAATTAAGATATCTTGAAGTTTGCGCTAAAGTCAAACAAACAATTGATAACTATACTAGTATTAGAAATAAATACGATGGTGAAGAAAAAAACCCTAAAATGATTGACCAATACAACACTAAAATTGCTAACCAAAAACGTTTATTGGAAAACAAAAAAGAGCAACACAAACAAAACATAGCAAAGATTCATCGCCAAATAGCAGAGCGAATAAAGAAGGTTAAAGTATGAAAATAAAAAGGTTACTTAAACCCTTGCTTGTTTTGTTGGTGGCCTTGACAGTGTTTATTTCTTCAACCTATGCTTGGTTTAAAGAAATTCAAAGTGCTAGTGTTAATAATTTTATGGTTGAGGTCGGATCTTATCAAACCAATGCCGCCTTTTATTATGGTGAAGATGCTAATTCTGATGGCGTTATTAGTGAATCGGAATACGTTATTATCAACGAATCAATTAATTTTGGCGTCTCTAATAGCAGTTATATTAAACCCGGAGATGTCTTACATTTTAAATTAGAAATGGAAAATTTGACATCTTATGAAAACATTTTATTTTATCTTTACTTTAAAGATGCTAACTTAGAATATAGTAGTAACCAAAATAAATCTTTAAAAGATTATATTAAAATTGAATACAAGGCAGAGGGAGAGACTAGTTTTATTGATAAGGGGACAATTCAAAATATTCTTGATAATAGCAATGGCTATATTTTTGATGATATTTCACTGGCTAAAAATGCCGCTACTAAAGTTTATTTTAACTTTAGCGTCATCGGAGAAACTCCTAATGATTTGCAAACATTATTTTTAAAAATAAATGAATTGACCTTAGGTTTTGACCCAGAAGTATGAAAAAAGTTGTTAGTAACATTATAGTTGCTTTAATCTATCTTTCAGCTTTTATTTTGCTGACAATTGGAGTTTTAAGTTATTTAAATAAAGAAACTCCCAGTATCTTTAATCGCTATTTTTTAGTCGTTCAATCTGATAGTATGGTGCCAACTTTGCAAGTGGGTGATATTGTAATAGTGAAGCCCAGTGAGCAATACCAAAAAGATGATGTTATTTCTTTTAAAATGAAGATCAATGATTTAGATGTAATTATCACACACCGCATCTATGAGGTCATTGATACTAATGGTGAGCAAAACTATCGGACCAAAGGCGATAATGTTTTAATCAGTAGTCCAGATGCTTGGCTTATAACTGATGATGATATTTTAGGGGTAGTTAACCATAAAATTCCTATTATTGGTTGGTTTTATAATTATGTAATTGTTCAAAGACATCTCTATTTATTATTTGTGCCCTTGATCTTAGGATTTGTTTATCTAGGGTATAGTCAAATTATTAAAATGTATAAATTAACAAAAGAAGACCTAACTAAAAATGGCAAATAATCTTTGCCATTTTTTAGTTAACAAGTTGTTTAAGGAAAGAGGCGATTAACTAACAAGAATTAGTTGTCCACTAGGCTCTAGAACTGCTTGCGCAAATAAACCACCTCAAATTCAATTTAGGGGCCGCAATGAGCAAATAAAGGGCTTAATTAGCAAAGATTTAAGATAAGAAAGGTTGCTACAGCCGACTTGGATAGTCTTTCGCCTAGTCTAGTCAAGAAATGTTCTCCGCCACAGCGATAACCATCTTATTGTTACTACTAAACTAGTTCAAATAGAAATTTTTGTGCTATACTAATAACGCATAAATAAGGAGGCCACTATGTTAAGTTTTTCAGTCAAAAAAGAAGAAAGTGGACAAAGAATAGATAAGTATCTGCGCAAACAGTTGAATAATGCGCCTTTAAGCCTCCTGTATAAACTCTTTCGTAAAAAAGATGTTAAAGTTAATGCTAAAAGAGTTAACAATGAATATCTGGTGGCCGAAAATGATTATGTTGAAGTTTACATAAGTGCAGAATACTTGGATAAATATTGTCAGCCTAAGCAAATCCACGACCTTAAGCAAAGTTTTAAAGTTATTTATGAGGATGATAAAATCATTATTGTTGATAAACCGGCTGGCTTATCTTTACATCAAGATGAACATGAAGCCACTAATACCTTGGCTAATCAAGTGCTAGCCTATTGTGTTAGAAAAGGTGATTCAAGGGTAGTAGCTCCTGCCCATAGGTTGGATAGAAATACTTCAGGCTTGGTAATTTTTGGTAAAGACATGGAGACACTCCATGTGTTAAATGAAATGTTTAAAACACGGGTCGGTCTGCATAAATACTATCAAGCCTTAACCTTTAATAAGTTAGAAGGCCGCAAATTGATTGAAGCGCCTTTGCTTAAAGATGAGATTAATAAAATGGTGAAAATCGATAAGAATGGCTTAACCGCCAAAAGTATAGTCGAACCCATTCTAACTAATGCCGACTATTCATTAGTTAAGGTTGAAATACTAACTGGTAGAACCCACCAAATCAGGGTTCATCTAGCCTACACTGGCTTACCAATAGTGGGCGATCAAAAATATGGTGATTTTACCAAAAATAAGATTTTTGCTAAGCAGTATGGCTGGCATTATCAATTTTTACATGCTTATAAGTTGCAATTTACGGAACTGGAAGGTCAATTATCTTACCTTTCTAAGCGTGAATTCAGCAGTGAATTACCTACTAAAAAGCAAGCTTTAATTAATAAATTATTCCAAAATGATTCAACTAATGTGCTATAATATTGGCGGTGATAAATAGTGTTTGATATCTTATTTGTTGAAGTTATGGTGGTACTTATTTTGATCACTACAATTTTACGCAATATCTATGCTAATCAAAAATATCAAATCCCTTATACTCTTGCTTTACTAGGGTCGATATCGTTGACTGTTTTATTGCTGAAATTTAATTTCTTTGGCCTCTTTGATATTTTACAAAAGTCCGCCATTATCGAGGATTTATATAAACTCTTAGGTTCACGGTTTACCCAAATAGAAATGAATACATTTTATATTCTTGTTTTGGCTATCCTGATTTTTCTTGCTTGTTTCTTGGTTTTAATGCTTATTGGTCAGTTAGTGATGATTGGAGTCTATCAAAAAGAGAAGCAAGACAAGACTTATGTAGTTAAACACAATGTAGCTTTAACTACTGTTTTAGGGATTGTTAAAGCGGTAATTTATGTTTATCTATATTTGTTGGTTTTGGCCACAATCTTGCCAGTAACGGGCATTAACCTCGATCAATCATGGCTGATGGGTGAATTTACCAATCGCAGCCTAGTCTATCAAGCTTTAGAAGATTTCGCTAGAAATCATCTTGGAGCTTTGTTTATGTAGGAGGGCAAAGCATGGATAATTTTGATAAAGTTGCTCTTTTATTTGAAACTCTTAGAGG
>CAYIYS010000071.1:0-3516 GCA_964367975.1 uncultured Eubacteriales bacterium | reverse complement strand
TAGATTATTTTGAATACTTGTAGTAAGGAGGGTAAAATGAAAAATAAGATCATCGAAAATCCAGCCGAACTTCGTTCTTTATTCAAGGACGGCATGTCAATTATGATTGGTGGTTTCTTAGCAAAGGGTTCATCCGAAACAGTTATCGACCAAATCGTCGCTTCTGGTGCTAAAAACTTAACAATTATGTGTAATGATGGTGGTACATCACCTAAGTTCGACAAAGAGACCGGTAAATTATTGAAAGGTGCAACAGGCACTGGTAAATTAATTGAAACTGGTCAAGTCAAAAAATTGTACGCTACCCACATTGGCTTAAACCCAAATGTTGGTAAGAAAATGAATTCAGGGGAACTTGAAGTCGTTTTGATTCCACAAGGTACATTTGCTGAATGCATCCGTGCTGGCGGAGCAGGACTAGGTGGAGTTATTACTCATACTGGTGTTGGTACAATTGTTGAAGACGGCGAACACGTTTACAAAAAGATTAAACTTGGTGGCAAAAAGTATTTAATCGAGAAGCCATTACATGCTGACGTAGCTGTATTACGTGGTTTCAAGACAGATACATTTGGGAACGTTTACTACGAAAAAACATCAAGAAATTTTAATCCTTTAATGGCGTTTGCTGCTGATACAGTTATTGTTGGTTCTGATGAAATTGTCGAATTAGGCAAAATTGACGGAAACAATGTTGTCACTCCAGGCGTTCTAGTTGATTATGTAGTTAAGGAGGGGGCAAAATAATGGATGCGAAGGAAATTATTGCACGTAGAGTTGCAAGAATGTTTAAAGACGGAGATTTCGTTAACCTAGGAATTGGTCTTCCAACTGAAGTTCCTAACTATCTTCCAAAAGGTGTTGAAGTTATTCTTCAATCCGAAAATGGAATGGTCGGCTTAGGTCCTATGAAAAAAGTAGATCCTAACCTCTGCAACGCAGGTGGACAACCATGTGGTGCAATTAAAGGAGCTAGCTATTTTGATTCAGCAACGTCCTTCGCTTTAATTAGAGGCGGCCACGTTGATTATACAGTCTTAGGAGCTATGGAAGTTGATGAAAAGGGTAACCTAGCAAACTGGATTATCCCTGGCAAAATGGTTCCAGGAATGGGCGGAGCTATGGATCTAGTCGTTGGTGCTAAAATAGTTGTCATTGCAATGACACATACTCAAAAAGGCGCCAAGAAGATTCTTAAAGCTTGCAGCCTTCCATTAACAGCTGTTCAATGTGTCGATTATATCGTCACAGAATATGGTGTTATGAAAGTTACAAAGAAGGGTATTGTTTTACAAGAAATTAACCCAGATATGACTGTCGAAGAAGTTCAAGCAGGAACTGAGTGCACACTCATTATCCCAAAGAACGGTCCAAAGAAAATGAAGATTTAATTAGTTTAATTACTAATTTAACTAACGCATTTTATTCTAGTAAAAATCTAGGGCTCTCAATAACCTAGGACAAAAGTTAGATTAACTCTCAATAAATCTAATTTTTGATTATAATTTAAGAATTTTTATGGCAGGTAGAAACAATTGAGTTTACTTAATTGTGTTCTAAATAAAAATTTTTTGTCCGAATCGTTTAATTTATCGCTGATTAAATCAGCAATAAATTGTTGGTTTAAGTCTCTAGTTTTGCATTATTGCAAGCTAGAGAAACATAATCAACACTCATACATAGAAATGGAGATGGTGGGATTATGAGTAAAGTATATATTGTCGCAGCCAAAAGAACTGCTACAGGCGTTCAATTAGGCTCATTGAAAGACATCGATGCACCACATCTAGGTGCCATGGTTGTCAAACAATGTATGGAAGATATTAAGTTGGATCCCAAAAATGTCGATGAAGTTTTCATGGGTGAAATCTTTACTGCAGGCGTTGGCGGAGGTCCAGCTAGACAAACCGCTATCTATGCCGGTATTCCAGTAGAAGTTACTTCTTCAGCAGTTAACATGTTATGTGCATCTGCTATGAAAGCTATGATTCACGGGTTTGTTTACATTAAAGCCGGTTATAGAAACGTTGTTGTCTGTGGTGGTCAAGAATCTATGTCTCGCGCACCTTATTTAATTCCAGGTCTAAAAGCACGTGCTGGAATTAAAATGGGCGGTTATGCACTAGAAGACCATATGCTTAAAGATGGACTTATTGATGTTTTCAATAATTACCATATGGGCGTTACAGCTGAGAATGTTGCTAAACAATATGGCTTAACACGTTTACAACTTGATGAATTTGCATGGAATTCTATTTGCAAAGCAATCAAAGCAGTTGACTCAGGAGCTTTTGATGCAGAAATCGTTCCAGTCACAATCAAGACGAGAAAGGGCGATGTTGTCTTCGCTCGTGATGAAACAATCAACAGAAATACAAACCTTGAGAAGATGGGTCAAATTAAGCCTTGCTTCTTAAAAGATGGTCTGATTACTGCTGCAACTTCATCCTCTATCAATGATGGCGCTTCCGCTGTTATTTTAATGAGTGAAGAAGCAGTTAAGAAATATAACGTTAAACCTTTAGCCGAGCTTATTGGTTTCGGTCAAGCTGGAGTTGATCCAAGCGTTATGGGTTTAGGCCCTATTCCTGCTGTTAGAGATGTTTTGAAACAAACAGGATTTAAACTAAGTCAAATTGATTTAGTTGAATTAAATGAAGCCTTCGCAGCTCAATCAATTGCATGTCTACAAGATATCGCAAAAGAAAACGGCACAACATATGAAGAACTTCTGACCAAAACTAACGTTGATGGCGGAGCAATCGCTCTAGGCCACGCTGTCGGTCAATCAGGCTGCAGAATCGTTGTTACTCTTGCACATGCCTTAAAGAGACATAATAAAGAATATGGTTTAGCAGCACTATGTATTGGCGGCGGCATGGGCGCATCTGTCATTATTAGAAACTGCAAATAGGTTAAAATCATTTTAAGTCGAGCGTTTATATAACTACAATATTTTCCCCGGATGAAAATCCGGGGTTTTTTGGCTCTATAATTGACATTAATTGCTAAACTATATAGAATATGACTGTAAGCACTTACATGTGTTTGGGGTAAAGCTAGAAGCGGGTGGAAACATGGAAAATATCAAAAATAGAGCGACAATTTATGAAGTTGCCAAAAAAGCCAATGTTTCATTAGCGACAGTATCAAGAGTAATTAATAACAAGGGTAATGTTAATGAAGAGACTGCTGTTTTAGTGCGCAATGCTATTGATGAATTGGGCTACGTCCCAAGTGGTGTAGCTAGAGGGTTGGCCACTAGTTCGACCACCAATATTGGCATTGTTTTACCTTCACCTAATTATATTTATATTAATAAGATTTTGGCAGGTATGATGGATGTTTGTAAAATTTATCAATATCGGCCTTTATTGTTTACTTATGAAAATGTTGAAGATGCCGATCGCGCGGTTGATGGCGTAATTGCTTCTCGGGTTGAGGGCATTGTCGTTTTTAACTCGCAATTAGAAAGTGAAGATATTTTAAAATTTACTAAAATTTCATTACCAGTAG
>CAYIYS010000070.1:0-3661 GCA_964367975.1 uncultured Eubacteriales bacterium | reverse complement strand
GTAGAAAGGCGTTGCAATACTTTTAATAATGGCGGAATATTTTCAATTGAATTAGATGAGAAAGTTTCAGAGTTTAAAAAAGCATTAACATCATGGGATAAACTAGCACAACCATTGCAAGTAAATGCTCAACAACATGGAGCAACACACGAAGGAAGTATTACAATTGTTCGCAACATAAGAAATAAAGTTATCGACTTAAGTAACGAATCGCAAGAATCACTTACCAAAACACTACAATCAGTACAATACTCATATAATGCAAAGGAAACATTTACACAAAAACTTGCTGATAGTGTTACCTTTACTGATATTATAATAAAATTATTAGATATATTAAAGAGTGCATTTGCTGAAGATGAGCTTACAGCAGATCGACTAAAGAAAGATAAACAAGATATAACAAAACTTAAAAAATCACTTCAAGAGTTACTTAACAAGTTTGATCCATACGGAAGATATAAAACATCTACGGCAGTGCAACAGCCAAAAAGTAGTTATGCACCTAGCCAACATACACCTAGCAGATCAACAGGCAGTTACGGAAGTTCGGGCAAAAAAGGTGTAATTGTAGCTATGATTATTACTGGAATATTGATTCTCATTTCTATCATTTCTGGAATAGTTAATTCAGCAAATAGGGATGATTCATCTAATCCATCTGAAAGTTATGGCACAAAAATAACTGTAAATGTAAAAGCTGGTTCAAGTGGACGAGTAGGCTTTAAGGTTAACTCTAGCACATATATTTATAGTGTAGGTTCATATGACACTGCACTTTATAATTCAAGCGGAACTAAACTAGATGATGATAGTGGCGATGGAAATAATTTTAGATATTATGCAACAAGCGGTACAATTTATTATGCAGGTTCATATCAAGACAAAGCCATGAATTATGAAATTAGATCTACCAATTATACAATATTCACTATAACAAGTGGTGGTAGCAGTTCAACTACATATAATTTGGCACTAGATAAAGATGGAGGTAGCGGCGGCACAAGCTCTGTGGTTTGCACGATTGGACAAAGCATGCCATATGCAACAGCACCAACACGAAGTGGTTATACTTTCAAAGGTTATTACTATTCAAGAAATGGTGTTGGTAGCCAGTATTATAATTCTAGTATGACAAGTATGAGAAGCTGGAGTTCGAGTGATGTTGGTCCATTATATGCCTATTGGGAAGAAGATGGAATAACTTTAACTACATCAAACTTTTCGACTTACTTTAATCTTTCATCCTCATGCTCAATTAGGACTTCAACAATAGGTTATACAACCTACTATTATGCTGACTATACTTATTCAATAACGCCCAAATCAACTTTAAATAGATATCTTTCAAGCAATCCTTCTAGTATTAGCGTAACGATTGGTATAGATGTATCGTCAATAAGTTCATCGTATGGAACACCAAGCAGATTCAAAGTTTATATCACACTCTATAAATCATCAGGTTATAGCAATTCAGGCAGTCAATCATTTTCAATTTCTTCAATCGATAAATATTGGAGAGATGGCTGTTATTCTATAAGCGGAACAGTTTATGGATAAGGAAAAATTTTATATTAATTGGAATTATATAGTTTTTTAATAAAAAAGGATGGTTAAAATGGCATATAGATACACAGTTACCACATATTCTTGCCCACATTGTAAAAGGGTAATAAAAACCGACAATCAAGGAGCATGGACATTTTTTTGGTTGCTTTTGTTTCCAATTCATTTATTTATTACACTTCCAATAATTATAGCAAGAGCAATTATCGTTAAAATAACTGGAATTGAGGAAACAAAAATCGGTTCCCCTTACAACTCATGCAAGCATTGCGGATTACCAATAAAGAATAATGAAAGAATAGAATGGAATTCACTTAAAGATGAATATAAAAAGATGTGGTCATTTCGTTGGCTTTTTAGAACTGCATACATAATAAGTGGGCTAGCAATAGGAATGATAATTTTATCACTATTGGCTGGTGGTTGGTGGTCAACGCATCCAAGTGACATAAAAACAAATACTGTTCTTTGGGTTATTTCGGTAATTTTTATAATCACAACATCTATAATAATTTATTTATGGAAGCGATACAAATCATTAAATCACATAACAGTAACACAAGGCGACTACGAATTAATAAAAGAATCAAATAATCGATATAAAAAAAGCGGAGATAAACACGAACCAACTAAAATGACTCTCAAAATATTTGGAACTAATCAAGTAGTGAAACCTTTAACAACTAAAGAAGAATCTGCTAAATTAATACCACAACAAGTTGAAGATGATGATTTTGAAGAGGAAGAAGACATTGAGTATGATGAAGATGAGGAAATCGATGAGTCAATTGCTGAAGAGGAAAATGACTCGATAGAAGAAGATGAAGAAGATGCTGATGAGGAAGAAATAATCGTGGCACGAAAGAACATAAAAAAGGACGATGCCGATGAATCATAAGGATTTTGATAAAATCAAAAACATGCTCAACTCTAAGCTCGGACCTATAGAAAACCTCTTAAAGATAATGATAAAATAATAATTGTAGTACGGAAACAAAGGTAAAAGGATGAAAAAGCAATGTTTGAAATAATAAAATTAAAACGAGGTGAAACTGCAAGGCTCTCGCCAAAAAATATCGTTTTTGGGCGTGTGAATTTAATGCAGGCGAGAAAACTTCTTAACCCACAAGAATATACGATGATTCAAAGAATTTTTAATGAAATATCAACACATAAAGAAAAGAAAACGCTGACCAACTTCGAAGAATACGCAAAATGGGCAATGCGAATCATCGCTCATTTTGATATAGTGGCACCTCATTACTTATACAGTGGAGATAACTACTATCGTGATACTGCTAATAAGAAAGAAGAACAAGAAAAAGCACACTATCGAAGAATAGCAAAAGAATACCTTGCCACACATCAATATAGGTTCATTGGCGATGTAAATTGGGATAGAATGATAGACGAGTTTTACTCCAAATTTATAGGACTTTAATTATGTCTATCGACAAGTCTATTAAAATGAGGATATAAATGACTGAAGAAGAAAAGCGAATAATGGAAATGCTTAAAGCAAAATTAGGCCCAATTGAAGAGCAGCTAAAGGCAAATGGCGGGAAGCCAACGCCTGAGATGCAAGAGAGCATGGATGTGTTCCATAAAAACGAAAAAGAACTTCAAAAACTCATCGAAAAGAAAAAAACTCGTGGAGATAAAATGTATATTGGCTCAATGGGCTTTTTGATGGATGAAGAAATTTTTGCAAAAATGCAAGAAGTTCAAACAGGCTTTTCACCCGATATGTGGCACACTCCCACTGAATTTCTTAACCTACAAAACAAATTAAATCAGGATGGTAGAAAAGAACTATCATTTGATGAAAGCATTAAGATGATTTTTATGTTGACCTTTGGTTCCTATGGATATGAGAAAAATCTTGACACAGCTGAATTAATGACTAAAGAATATTTGGATTATGCACTTACACAAAAGCCAAAAGGAAATGACCGCCGTGATAACGATCAATATATGGGATGGCTCAATGCTATTGGTTCCCTATATGTTTTATTAGGAACAATTTATGCATTTAAAAAAGAAATAATTAAAGCCAGCTATTATTTTATGCAGGGTCTAAAAACCGAAATGGTTC
>CAYIYS010000069.1:0-3727 GCA_964367975.1 uncultured Eubacteriales bacterium | reverse complement strand
ACATGCCTCCCTGTCACGGAGGAGATCACGGGTTCGACCCCCGTAGGGACCGCCATTATAGATGGCTCGGTAGCTCAGTTGGTAGAGCAAAGGACTGAAAATCCTTGTGTCGCCGGTTCAATTCCGGCCTGCGCCACCATTATTATGATATTCCCCCAATTTGTTGGATAACAAAAAAGGGGAATTTTTATATGGGAAGATGGCTGATATTTATCAAAGAAGATAAGTTGAGAATAGTAAAGAAGTAATAAGTGATTTTGCCTGTATATGAAGTTGAATAAGGAGCAAAGGATTTTCAGTCCTTGTGTCGCAGGTCCCATCCCGATTTGCGCCACCAATAAGCGTTGAAAAATCGAAAAAATCTTTTTTTTAAGCTTTATTTACATATCAATCGAGGATTATTTAAATTGATGTCCCATAATGGGGACGATATGTTAGATTATATTTGTTATAATAAGTTCAGAAAATATGATTTCTTGAAAGGAGGAATAATCAATGGGTAAGAATGAACGTGAATTTATTGAGTTTTTAGAATCTAGCGACCAAGATTATTGTTCTATTTGTGGAGACATATGTGAAGAAGAGGATTTAACTAAAGTCTACGATGGTAAAAAAGTTTGTCCCGTTTGTTTGGCTAGAAAATATAAATTAGATGAAGGATATTCGCATGTCGGCGAATATGTCCCCAAAGAAATGTGGATAGAAGAAGATTTAGATGATGATATTTCGCGAGACGAAGATGAATGGTAGTTGTTTTCTTTTAAAAGCATAGTTTCGAAGTAACCCCCAAAGTTGGAGATAAACAACAAAGGGGGTTTTTATTATGAGACTAATAAAAAAGGTCTTAGCTGGTAATTGAGGCATGTATTACAAGAATAGATAGATTATTTCCTTGAGATAACATAAAATATAAATAGAGGTGAATATGATGGAAAAGAAAGTAAAAAACAAGACACATAGAGCGCGTAAAGTAATCCTGACAATCTTAATTGTTATTATTGCAATTGCTGGCACTATATTTGCCACCAACTTGATCGTGAGGGGAAGTGTGCTGGCTTATGCTCAAACTTTTGATAAAGTTAATTACACTAGTCAATTACAACCCCAAATGGAAAGTGATGGGCATTATAGTTTTACTACTGATAACGATTTTAAAGTAGTTCAAATTACTGATTTACATTTGGGTGGAGGTTTTTTATCGGTTACTGAAGATAAGAAAGCCTTAAATGCAGTTGCCGCGATGTTAAGTTATGAAAAACCTGATTTAGTGGTTTTTAGCGGTGATCAAGCCTTTGCGGTTCCTTATATCGCCGCCACATTTAATAATAAATCAGCTCATAAGATTCTAGCAACTTTCATGGAACAACTTGGGGTTTACTATACAGTAGTCTTTGGCAACCATGATACGGAAGCATATGACTATTATAATCGGGCCAATATCGCTAATTTCTATGCTGATGAAGCCCTAACTTATTGCTTATTTGAAAAAGGACCAAGTGATATATTTGGTGAAGGCAACCAAGTAATTGAAGTTAGAAACAGTGATAATTTAATTTCACAAGCTATCTTCTTTCTAGATTCCAATATGTATTTAGATGATGATCCTCTAGGTATTAAGTGGCATTATGATCATGTCCACCAAGATCAAATTGATTGGTATGCAGCGGAAGTTGATAAACTATCAGCCCACAATCAACAAATCTTTATTGAACATCCTTTATACCTTCTAAAGCACAATGTTTTAAATTATACCACCGTAAAAAGTATCTTATTTCAACACATTCCAATAATGGAATATCGAACAGCTTGGAATGAATTGCTAGCTAATAATATGGCTAATACCGCCAATGTTCACTATAACTATGGTGAAGCCGGTGAAACCGATTTGATTAGTTATGCACCAGAAGGGGAAGATGAAGTATTTGAAACTATTCTTGAAAAGGGTTCAACTAAAGCTATGTTTGTTGGACACGACCATCTAAACAATTTCTCAATTAATTATAAGGGTATTGAACTCAATTATGGAATGTCGATAGATTATCTAGCTTATAGCAATATTGATAATTATGGTAGTCAAAGAGGTTGTAAAGTTATCACCTTAAAACCTAATACGACTTATACCACTAAAAATGAAAATTACTATCAAGATAAATATGTTTCAAAATATCCTAAAGAAACTGTTTCCTTTGAACCTTACTATACTAAATAAGTAATTAAAACCTCACTCAACTAAGTGGGGTTTTCTTTATTAACTACCCGTTTTAAGGTAATATATTTAACACTTTAAAATCAATTTCAAGGGTTCAGTTTTAGCGTTTAACTTGAATAAGTCGCCAAGCCGAGTATAATTAAATGAGTTTTCACAAAGTGTATAACTATGTTATACTTGAAACGTACAAAAAGGTGGTGACTTTATGAACATTATCGTAGTGGGATTAGGTAAAATTGGTAAAACTATTATCGAAAATGTTGCTAAAGAAGGGCACAACATTGTAGCGATTGATACCCAAGAAAATTTAGTTAACTCAATTATTGAAAAATATGATGTTAACGGAATAGTGGGTAATGGCGCTAGTTATGAAATTCAAAAGCAAGCTGATGTTGAACATGCCGATTTGTTTATTGCGGTTACCTCAACTGATGAATTAAATATTATGGCCTGTATGGTGGCGAACACGACTGGAGCCGACTATACAATTGCCAGAGTCAGAAATCCTGAATACTTAGAACAAGTCGAAATGATGAAAGCCAAACTAGGGTTATCGATGGTTATTAACCCTGAATATGAAGCCGCTAAAGAAGTCAAAAGAGTGATTTCTTTCCCTGATGCTCAACATATTGAGACTTTTGAGGATGGTAAAATTGATTTAGTGGAAATCATTGTCGAACCACAAAGTAATTTTATTGGTCAAAGCTTAGCCGAGATGAATAAAGGTAAGGATATTTCAATTCTAATTGGTGCTGTTATCAGAGAGGGAAAAGTTATAATTCCAACTGGTAACTTTGTTTTTCAAGCGGGTGATAGAGCCCACTTAATTGCTAAGTCTGCCGAATTAGCAGAGTTTTTCCAAAATCAAGGTTTAATTCGTAATCCGATCCATGACTTAATGATTGTTGGTGGCGGTAAAGTGTCTTATTACTTGGGCAAATTATGTTCTGATAGAAAATATCAAGTCAAGATCTTGGAACAAAACTATGCTCTTTGTGAATATTTAAATGATGTCTTGCCTAATGCTACCATCGTTCATGGAGATGGCACCGATTATGCCACTTTAGATAGTGAAGGATTTGAAGACGCTGAAGCATTTATCGCCTTAACCGGTAATGATGAAGTTAATATTGTTTTGTCTTTCTATGCTCAAAAACAAGGGATTAAGAAAGTCTTCGCTAAAGTGAATCGAGATAATTTAGTTCCTTTATTGGGCGACAATTCAACAACAATTGTAATTTCTCCCCGGGGTACAGTTGCCAATCAAATCACTAGTTTTATTCGCGCTAAATCTAATGTTAAAGGGAGCAGTGTCTCGACTGTTTATAAATTAGCTAATGATAGAATTGAAGCAATCGAATTTATTGTTAATGAAAGTTTCAAGGGTTGTAACATCAAATTAAAAGACCTAGAACTGAAAAAGGATATTTTAATTGTCGGTATTGTTCGCAAAAGCCAAATTATTATTCCGGGAGGAAATGATGACATTCAAATTGGAGATCGTGTCATGATTATTAC
>CAYIYS010000068.1:0-3910 GCA_964367975.1 uncultured Eubacteriales bacterium | reverse complement strand
GTTTTATAGTTTGTCATTAACACCTGTCCAAATTTATAACCTTTGGGCTTTTTAATGTTTTTTACTAAAGTATAATCAACTGGCACAGAACTAGAATATCTAGCCTTTGAATAGTAGGCCGCTAAGTTGGCAGCCAGGCGAATGGTTGGCTCATCTAATGTTTGACCTTTGACAATAACGTGCGCTCCCGGGAAGTCTTTAACATGGAAGAAATAATCATTATAACGGGCTAATGAGAAAGTCAAATAATCATTTTGAACATTATTGCGACCAACATAAATTTCTAAGCCAGTTGGACTTATAAAACGGAGAGTATTATAAGACTTCTTGACCATCTTTTTTGCTCGGTGTTTTTCAATTTTGTTAGCTAAATAGCCTTGTTCAACCAATTCTTTTTTAATCTCAAGCAAACTCATTTCATCAGCTTCTTCTATTTGAATTTTGAGTAGTTCAAAGTATTCGATTTGTTGCTGGCATATTTCGAGTTGTTCCTTGACCATCACCAGAGCATTTTTGGCTTTATGATACTTTTCAAAGTAACGAGCAGCATTCTTTAAGATGTTTAATTTAGCATCCAGTGGAATTGTATAATCTAAATTGGTGTTATCATCATGAATAGCTAGCGAAGCTAAACCAGTTTGGTTATGCTCGCCATAAGTTAATAATAAATCACCATAGAGTTTATAACTAGCGGCTTGCATGGCTTTAGTTAAATCTTGGTCTAGATTATCCAGTTTTCTTTGCAATTTAATTAACTCTTTTTTAGTGAATGAAGTTAATTCATTTGATTTTTCTTCTTTTTGCTTGGCTTTCCAAGCATTATGATAAAAACTAGTTAAGCCTTCATTCCATGGCAAAACAGTGCAGTCTCCCACAAAAGACTTTAAGGGCAGCAGATGATAATCAAGCTTGCCATTAATTCGACCAATATATAAACTACTACTAGTTAATAATTCTTGAACAAAATGGTGAACATCTTCACTAGTAAAATTTTGAGAAGTCCATTCCTTTTCGATTAAGGGTGAAATGCCAAAATATTGACTAGCATAAGTTTTACTCTGATCGCAAGTAGCAATCAAAGGATCAGACAGTACTCGAAAAGGTGGTAGCCGGTAAGTGGCTCCTGCATATAAAGTACGATTAGTAATGTCACTAAGAGACAAGTGATGTAAAGCATCGATAATCTTAAAGTCTGCTTTACATAAAATCATATTGGTCATTTTACCTAAAAATTCAATAATTAAATACTTAGTTACCAAATCACCGATTTCATCTTTTTTAGCGACTTCAATTAATAAGATTCGATCATTATTTTGTTGCGAAATTTGTTGAATGAAACCACCTTCTAGATGGGTTTTTAGTAAATTTGTGAAATGATTATTGGACATAAAAGTATAGTGCTGATTAGTAGTGATAGTAAAATAAGGAGCACTTGGATTAAAGGAGACAAAAAAGTAATTATGGTGGCCTTTTTGGTATAACTCAAAAAGATAGTCATTACTTGATAATGCCCCTAGTTTATTGATTTTGGCTCCCTGATATTCTTGCTGGAGAATATTCGTGATTCGCCGAAAAATTAAACCATCAAATCCCATTTAAATTCCTCTTTTATTCTGTTTCGTTATGGTCTCTAAATGCTTAAAACTGTTAGTATTCATACTGTCTATATTCAGCATATAAATCCAATTGTTTTTGGTACTACCTGGAGTATTGATTCTGATAGCTTGAGGATTACCAATTATATCTTGAATCGAATAAATAACCAATTTGGCTCGACTAGTGGCTAGTTGGTTCATCAAACATTCCACAATATTTTCACGCTTGCCATGGCAATAACTATTGACTCTTTGTTGGGTTTGATTATCAAGACGAAGATACCAATTAAAAGTAGTATCATTATCATGAGTCCCTAAATAGGCGACACAATTTGCTTGATGATTTTCAATTAGGTATGGGTTATTTTGATCACTTGAAAAAGCAAATTGCAACACTTTCATTCCGGGAATTTTAAATTCTTGTAATAACTTTTGTACGCTAGCGGTGATTAGTCCCAAATCTTCGCCAATAAAACGGGTTTGACTATTACTAGAAGTGATTACTTTCAGCAATTGCCGGCCTTCACCTTTTATCCATTGACCATGTTTAGCATTTTTAGCTCCATAATCAAGGGCATAATAGGAATCAAAGGCGCGAAAATGATCAATGCGAATAACCTGATATAAGGAAGACATAAAAGTGATTTTTTCTTGCCAATAGGAATAGTTATCTTGGCGTTGTTGCGCGTAATTATATAAAGGGTTGCCCCAAATTTGACCTTGACGTGAGAAATAGTCGGGTCCAACACCGCTGATTTTTAAAGGTTTATATTCGGCATCAAGCAAGAAAGCTGTCGGCTTAACCCAAACATCACAAGAATCATAATTGACATACATTGGGCAATCACCAATTAAAAAGAGGCCTTTAGCAGTTAAAGTTTGTTTAAATTCAAAAAATTGGCGGTAAAACAAGTATTGCAAAAACTTTTGATAATCAATTTTGTCTTTTAACCTTAGTTTATAATTTTCTATGGTTTCAACATCTCGATATTTTAAGGGATCATCCCATTTATACCAAGGTTTTTTAAATAAGTTATGCAAACAAATAAATAAGGCAAAATCGTCCAGCCATTTTTGGGAATTAATAAATTGATAATAGTCAGCATTCTTGCTAAAGTTTGCATAGGCCAGTTTTAAGTATTTGGTCTTTATTTTATTGGCTTTTTGGTAATTAACTACCTGACAATATTTTAAATCTTCTTTGGCAAGATCTGATGCATTAAGGTAGCCATAATCAACAAGAGTTTCAATATCAATCAGGGCAGGATTGCCGGCAAAACTAGATAAACTTGAGTAAGGTGAATGATATTTATCTGGATAACTAAGGGGCAAGATTTGCCAATAGCGTTGTTTGGCCTGGGCTAAAAGTTCAACCATATTTTTTGCTTCAGCCCCAAAAGAACCAACATGAAATTTAGATGGTAATGCAAAAATAGGTAGTAAAACTCCACTCGATTTTTTCATCTTAGTTCCTCACTGCTAAGATTTTACCACAATCCCTTCTTTCGCGACAATAAAATCGGTCGCGCCTTGACTTGTAGTCAAGATATATAATATAATGAACGCAATATTGAGGGGTGATAAACATGGCTAAACGTGGTCAATTAATCATTTTTAGTGGTCCAAGTGGCGTTGGAAAAGGCACTGTCAGGAAAGAAGTGTTTAAACACCCTGAACTGAATTTAAAGTATTCAGTCTCGATGACTACTCGAGCGCCGAGAGAAAAGGAAGTTGAAGGCGTTGATTATTTTTTTGTTTCAGAAGAAAGATTTAAACAAGCCATTGCTAACAATGAACTTTTAGAGTATGCCAAATTTGTGGGTCATTATTATGGCACGCCCAAAGCTTACGTTGAAACGTTGCTGCAAGAAGGCTATAACGTGATGCTGGAAATTGAAGTTGATGGAGCTAATCAGATTATGAAAAATGTCAAAGATTACATTGCCATTTTCTTAGTACCACCAAGTTTACAAGAGTTGGAATGTCGGATTCGCCATCGCCATACCGAAAAAGAAGAAGTCCTGCAAGAAAGACTAAATAAAGCCAAGCAAGAAATTGGCTTAACTAGGCACTATGAATATGTTGTCTTGAATGATGATGTCAAAAGAGCTGAACAAGAAGTTGTTCAAATCATTAAAAGATGTCAACAAAAATAGCGAATGCTATTTTTTTTGTGTTAAAATAAAGAAAAGGGGGCGGTAACATGTTATTAGCAAAAGTCATGATTGAACATCCGGTTGCTAGTTTAGATGTTCCTTTTGATTATTTAATTCCTCTAGGGATGTCGGCTAAAATTGGAGCCCGGGTTAATATTG
>CAYIYS010000067.1:0-4030 GCA_964367975.1 uncultured Eubacteriales bacterium | reverse complement strand
TTACCTTAACGCGGTTTAACGTTGCCAATTAAGCACTCTCCAAAGTGGCCCATTGCAGTAATTTGAGATTTTTGCACCAACCAAATCCTCGCTAAACAAATACTCCAACTTCTCTTTGTCGTCGATTTCTTCTTTATTATAGCATAATTGTTTTAGATTTCAATCACTAAACGAGTTAGCTAAATAATAGTTAATTTTTTCTTGCAGACTCGTTTTTCGTTTGCTTTGCTCGACCCGATGAACCCCTTTTCTTAAGGCATTAATGTCACCCAAAAGAATTAAAGAATCTTTAGCTCGAGAAATTCCAGTATAGATTAGCCTTTTTCGTAACATAATTTTATAATCATTAATTATCGGCATAATGACTAAATTATACTCACTACCTTGAGATTTATGAACGCTGATACAGTAGGCATGGGTCAAATTAGCAAAATTGGCATTAGTATAAGTGACCATATTCCCCTCAAAGTTAACGATTAATTTGAAGGCTTTGTCATCATCTTCATCACGCACTATGGCTTCTAAAATTCCAATATCACCATTGTAAACATCATCTTTTGGTTGATTTTTTAGTTGTAAGATTTTATCTTTCACCCGATAGATTGTCTGGCCAATCAAAACTTCATCATGCCAGTCAATATGCGGGTTAAAAAGTTCCCTTAAAGCCTCATTAAGCCGATTAATGCCAGCAACTCCAGCATACATTGGCGCTAAAACTTGGATGTCTTGAACACTCATGCCTTTGGCTAAAGCTTTTTGCGCAATGTTTAAAATATAGTCCTTAACCTCAACGTTACGACATTCAATGAAACTGACATCGGATTTATTTACTAAATTGTTTTCATTTAAAATCCCTTGACGAATATCACTGCATAAAGGAATAATACCCGAATCAGCACTTTGGCGATGAATATTAACAAGTGAGATGGTTGCAATTTTATTTAATTCGAGCAAATCTCTTAAAACATCACCTGGCGAAACGGGCGGTAGTTGTTGATCATCACCAATCAAAAGAATCTTTTTAAAAGACTTGGTAGCCAGCAAAAGATGATGTAATAGTTGACAATCAACCATCGAGAATTCATCGACAATCAAAAAGTCGCCACTCAATGGATCAAATTCATTATGAGAGAAAGTATTGGTTTCTAAATCCCAACCTAAATAACGATGAATAGTATCGGCATGTTGCTTAGTTAATTCTCCAATTCGTTTAGCAGCTCGACCAGTCGGAGCACAAATTTGAATGGTATCATCGGGATGTAAACTGCGATAAATCTTAATAATCGCATTAACTACCGTCGTTTTTCCCGTTCCAGGACCACCGGTAATGATAAATAAATCATTATTGATGCAATCAGTAATTGCTTGTCTTTGATCTGGAGAATAGGTAATGCCTTCCTGGCTTTCAATATTTTTGATTTCGGTGGCAATCACTGAAAAAGGGACTTGGTAATGCGACGTTTTGATATAATGAGCAACCCGGTTAGCTATGCCCATTTCTGCTTGATACAAATCAAGGGGGAAAAGATTGTCACTTTCTTGAATAATCTCTTGTTTTTCAATTAAATTAGTCAAAATGGACTCGAAGTCATCAAATGACAATTGCTCGTTGCAATACTTTTGACATTCTATATATAATTCATGCCGATTGGTGTAAGTATCTTGTTGGCGATAACAAATCTGCATGACAGCATAAACTAATAAAGCTTCTAAACGATAATTATCATCAAATTCAGCACCTTTATTGTTGGTCAAATATTGGGCTATTCTTTCAGCAGTTTTAAAATTTATACCATCCACATCTTTGATTAATTGATAAGGATTGGCGGTGACGATACTAACTAGTTTTTCCTGATAGATGGCATCCATTTTCAGCAAAGTTTTCATATCAATGCCATGACCCAAAAATAAAGCCATCGCTTCTTCTAAATGGGTATCATTGGCTTTTATTCCATTAATAATTGAGATTCTTTGGGCTTGTTTCAAGTCAACATTGGCTAAAACAGAAGGGTCTTCTTTAATTAAAGTTAAGCAATTTACACCTAAAGCATCCACTACTTTCTGCGCTGCTTTGCTGCCTACATGGGGAAAAGCACTACTTGATAAGTAGCGAATGATGCCTAGCGGATCTTTATTATCGATGCGCTCATATTTTTCGACTTTAAATTGGCGACCGTAACGGGGATGATCAATATATTCACCATAAAAACGGTATAATTCTTCTTTTTTCCCGGGTTTAAAATAACCAACTATTGTAATTGTTTCATCTTTTTTTTGATCTATTTTAAGGTTAGCGACTACATATGAATTGGCAGCATTTTCAAAGATTATAGATTTGATATAACCGATTACTTCTTCCATCAATAATCGCCTCCTTTACTTAACTGAATCAATGGTTCCTCCACCTAAACAAACATTATCTTGATATAAAACACAAATTTGACCAGGCGTTATCGCTTTTACTTTCTCTTGGCAATGAACTAATAGCGTTGTTTCATCAACAAAGCGAACTAAAACTGGGGTATCTTTTTGCCGATATCTAAATTTAGCAGACATTGAAGTAAAGTCTTGAGGTTTTGGGGGATTAATCCAATTGACATCAGTGACTACTACTTCCTGGTTATACAAAATATCATCATTGCCTTGCACAACATATAAGCGGCGTTTTTCAACATCTTTTTTAACAACAAACCACGAACCAGCTTCATGATTTTTTAAACCACCAATCTGCAGGCCTTTACGTTGACCTAAAGTATAATACATGACACCATTATGGTGACCAATTACTTGATCAGTCTTCAAATCAACAATATCACCGGGTGCCGCGGGAATATAATTTTGTAAAAACTTGCGAAAATCACGTTCACCAATAAAACAAATTCCGGTTGAATCTTTTTTAGTGGCCACTGTCTCAAGTTGCAAAGAAGCCGCAATTTTTCTGACTTCAGGTTTACTAATATCAGCTAAAGGAAATAAGACCTTTTCTAATTGGGCTGAGGTTAATAAAGATAAAAAATAAGATTGATCTTTATTTAAGTCACTCGCTTTAGCCAAAATATTAAGACCATTGCAATGTGTTATTTTAGCATAATGACCAGTCGCTACATAATCCACGTTGTGTTGCATTGCAAACTTCAAAAAGGCATCAAATTTGATGTATTTATTACATAAAACATCCGGATTTGGAGTGCGACCTTTTTGATATTCTTGCAAAAAATAAGTAAAAACATAATCCCAGTATTCTTTAACAAAATCTACTCTTAGTAAAGGAATACCTAGTTTATCAGCCACGGCTTGCGCATCTAAAAAATCTTGTTCTTGTGGACAAATATCACCTTTTGATTTATTACCAAGGATATCATTATTGGCCAAAGAATCCCAGTTACGCATAAAAGCCCCAATGACTTCATAGCCTTGGGCTTTCAATAAATATGCGGCGACAGCACTATCAACACCGCCACTTAAACCGACCATTACTTTTGCCATAATAGACTCCTTCTAATCCAACTAAATTATACGCTAGATGACAGCAAAAAAAAAGACCTGGCAACGAGCTATTTTCACTAGAGCTAAGTCTAGATATATTCGCCGCTGAGGTGCTTGACTTCTGTGTTCGGGATGGGAACAGGTATTTCCACCTCGCTATAGTCACCAGATCTTTTTTAAGTTGAGAAATAAATTTCTCAAAACTAGATATATTTGAATTGTTCTTTCCGAATTTTTTGTTCTAAATGATTAATTGGGTAATAACCTTATTTTAAGCAATAAAGCTAAGTCCTCGATCTATTAGTATTGCTCAGCTGAATGTATCGCTACACTTACACTTGCAACCTATCAACCTTGTAACCTTCAAGGGATCTTACTTCTTGCGAATGGGAATACTCATCTTAGAGTTGGTTTCACGCTTAGATGCTTTCAGCGTTTATCCTTTCCATACATAGCTACCCAGCTGTGCCACTGGCGTGACAACTGGTGCACCAGAGGTATGTCCATCCCGGTCCTCTCGTACTAAGGACAGATCCTTTCAAAT
>CAYIYS010000066.1:0-4078 GCA_964367975.1 uncultured Eubacteriales bacterium | reverse complement strand
TAACAAAACCAAATGAGACAATTGAAGACAATAAAGATTTAGAAAATCGAAAGATTGAAGAAATGCTTAAACCTGTCTTTAATTCGGAGTTACAAGAAATAATTAATAATGAAGTTGAAAAGGCCTTGCAAGAATTACACTTAAAGCGCCAAGTTGCACCAGTTTTAGTTGATGAAAAGGATCAAGGTGCAGTCGAAGAAAACAAAGAAAGCACCATTGAAATTCAACAAGTTGATAAATTAGCACCATCAGATGTCGAAAAAGTTGAAGAACAAGCAAAGAAGGCAGTTGCTTTAGCTGCAGAAGAGATTAAAGAAACAATTAAAACTGAACCAGTAAAAATTATTGAATCTTTGCATGACTTAAAAATGGATTTAGCCGAAATTGAAGGTCTTGAAGAAACCGAATATGCCCATCGATTAGTAGAAATGAATCCTTTACTTAAATACCACCAAGCCTTGTTTTATGCCACGCATCGAGTGATGGGCAGATATTATAGTATTGGCCAATTCAAAGCCTTTAATCAATGTGCTTATGAAACAGCTAGAACCTCGATGGACTTTTTGACATCGGTTGGTTTATATCGTAAAGAACAAGTCAAGAATAAATTTGTTTATACGCCAAATAAATAGAAGGGATATGAGAATATGATGCCCCTTTACATTGCTTTAATAGGGTTGGCAATTGTTGCTATTGTTTTATTATTGAATCGTTTTGTTTTTAAAAAAAATAAAAACCCAGACCCGAAAATTAGTTCTGAAGAAATAGCGCGAGAGGAAGTGCAAAAAATTCTCGAAGTGCAAGAAAGCAAAAAGGAAGAAAAAAAATAAATGAAGAAATATGATGCGGTTTACATTCACGTGCCATTTTGTACTCACATTTGCGATTATTGTGACTTTTGTAAAGTTATTTACAATCGTGAATTTGTGCGTGATTATCTTATTTCCTTAGCACATGAAATGAGTTTATATCCACGGGAAAAATGTAGTAGCGTTTATTTAGGGGGCGGAACGCCTTCGGCTTTGGCGCCTAGTGAATTAAATCATTTGTTGCAGTTGGCTAAGTCGTACCTTGAAAAGGGGGGCCAATTTTGTATTGAAATAAATCCTGATTCTTGTGATGAACAAAAGATTGAAATACTCAAAGAACATGGCATTAATCGCGTTTCAATTGGTGTGCAAACATTTACGGAAAAATATCGCAAGTTATTGAATCGGCAGCATTCTAATGAGGATGTTAAAACAGTGATTCAAAACCTTAAAAGTGCTGGGATTACAAATATATCGGTTGATTTAATGTTTGGTTTCCCTACTCAAACATATGCTGAATTGCAAGTCGACTTAGATAACATTCTTAAATTGGGCATCAGTCACGTCTCTTGTTATCCGCTGGTGATTGAAGAGCATACAGTATTTCATAATAAAAATATTCAAGCCCTCGATGAGGATGGAATATATGATATGTATGAAATAATCAATAAGGTGCTAGCCAAAAATGGTTTCAAGCGTTATGAAATCAGTAATTTTGCTAAAGATGGCAAGATCTCTAAACATAACATAAAATATTGGAAAGACGAGAATTATCTTGGCTTAGGCCCTGGGGCCAGTGGTTATCTTGATAATGTGCGTTATGACAATAGTAAATCACTAACTGATTATCTTAAATTTAAATATGATAAAATCGAGTCACTAATAGTGGAAAATGAACATGAGTTTGAATATATTATGTTAAATTTGCGTTTAGTCGAAGGAATTGATTTTTTGGACTATAAACGGAAGTTTAACAAGAAATTCCTTGAAGTTTATTGCCAAGAAGTTAAAATGTTAATGGATGAAGGATTGCTGAAGTATGATGATACCCACCTGTATGTTACCGAGAAGGGAACATATTTAACTAATTATGTAATTACTTCATTGACTATGAAATTGACTTACTAGTAAAATAGAGTATATAAAGAAAGAAGAAGGTGAAAAAATGAAAGCTAATTTCCAAGCTAGATTTCTTACTTATTGTATAGATTACATTTTTTCACTTGGCCTCTCACTTATAGCCGTCTTGCTTTTAGGTTTTAAAATACCATTTGCAGCTTATCTATCTTATTTTTTAACCCCGATTCAATTGTATATGATGGTTTTCTATTTGATCTATGTGGCCATTTGCTATATCTTTTTTAAGGGTGTTTCATTAGGTGGTTTAATTTGTAATGTTAAAGTTGTTAATGAAGACGGAACAAATATGAAATTTGGAATTGCTTTAATGCGCTCAGCCCTCCAAGCCTTGCTGCCATTAGGACTCTTCAACGTCCCTTATATGTTGATTTATCGCACGCAAATATCTTTATTTGATGCTTGCACTAATTGCAAGACCATCAAATTAAGAAACCGAGATTAAAGATAAAATAACCCATAATATTCAAGTAAACCCCCAAAGTTGGACTTAAACGATTGAGGGTTTTTTAATTGTTTTAAAATTTTAGCACTTTTCTATTGACAGTGCCAAAAGTTATGATATAATACTGCTAGCATTCGAAAAGAATGAGTGCTAAAAGGAGGGGTGTGAGCATGGAAGTAATGAATCGAAAACAACGACTACTAAAACTAATAGTCGAAGAATTTATTAAAACTGCCGAACCAGTTGGTTCCAAGACCCTAATGAGTGCTTATGACTTACCATATTCAAGTGCAACTATTCGCAATGAAATGGCTGAGTTAGAAAACCAAGGATATCTTGAAAAAACCCATACCTCTAGCGGAAGAGTACCAAGCGCCACCGGATATCGCTATTATGTAGATCACCTTAGGGATGATGATGAAATTGATGACAGTGCGAAAAAAAAGATTCAAGCATTATTTACTAAGAAAGATCTGGAGATTGATACCATCATTAAACATGGTTGTGAAATAATCTCCGAAATGACTAATCTTACTTCGGTTATGTTAGGTCCAAATGCTAACGAAGAAAGATTAAGTAAAGTACAACTAGTACCTTTAACAAATACTAGCGCTATCTCAATTTTTGTTACTGATTTAGGACATGTCGAGCATAAAATCTTTAATATTCCCGCGAACGTTGAAATGCAGGACCTTGAAAAATGTGTCGAGATTATTAATGATAGAATAACTGGAACTGTCTTGAGTCAAGTGGTAGCTAAAGTAAATGCTATTAAACCAATTATTGCTAAAAATGTTAAACAGCATGAGGTGGTTTTCCGAGCTTTTATGGAAGCTTTCCTAATGTTTACTGCCGAAAACGTTTCGGTCTTCGGGCGAGCTAATATATTGGACCAACCTGAACTTATCGACAATATTGACAAATTAAAAGATTTTGTTAGGTTGTTTGAAAATGATCAAGTCTGGCGCGATTTTGCTGGTAAAGAAGAAGTTTCGGTTATGATCGGTGACGAAAGTTCATTAGCAAATTTAGATGACATCGGAGTTGTGACCGCTAAAATAAGTTTCGGTGACAATAAAGGTGGACAAATTGCTCTTGTTGGACCCAAAAGAATGGATTATGCTAAAGCAATTCAATTACTTGAATACTTTAAAAAAGCAATAAGAGCCTATTACTTGGAAAGAGGGGAGAAGCGCAATGACTAGAGAAAATGAAGATGTAAAAATCAATGAAGAAAAGAAAGAAACCAAACACTCTAAACGTAAAGAAAAAGGTAAAGATGAATTTATAGCCAAAAGTGAATATGATAAAATGCAAGAACAATTCACCAAAGCCTTAAATACTGCTGCTTATTATGAGAATCAAGGTAAGTATTATAAAGGTGAATATGAAAAGTCTCTGAAATATCGTTCACAAGCGTTAGCAGAATCTTTATTACCGGTCTTAGATGGATTTCAATTAGCTTTCAAAATGGAGCCCGCTAATAAAGAGGTCGCTAATTACAAAGTTGGTTTTGAATTTGTACACAAAATGCTACTTGATTCTTTAACGAGCGAAGGTGTTAGTATTATCACTCCTAAAGTTGGAGATAAATTCAATTCGCAAAGCGAACAAGCGGTTGAGACCATTGAGATTGAAGATGAAACTAAAGATCAAGTAATCGCGGAATCATTGCTCAATGGATATA
>CAYIYS010000065.1:0-4331 GCA_964367975.1 uncultured Eubacteriales bacterium | reverse complement strand
CTGATGGTCTTGTTTCAAAAAGTAAAATCCAAGAAGCTAACTTAAAATTATTATGAGAAAGAAAATAATAAATAAAAACTCGGTATTTAATTACCGAGTTTTTGATATTAATCTTTTTTTGCTTCTTCAATTTCTTTTTGAGCTTCTAAATTATGTTTGGCTCTTTCAGCAATCTTTTTCTTGTATTCGGCTTGCTCTTTTTTATTGGCATAGACATAGTGGCCATCTTTAATTTCCACCCATTCAGGTTTATCAACTGAATAGTCATGTACGCTACCATCATAAGTAAAGAGTTGTTTATTCTTTTCCAAAATAGGATCAGGAATAGGAATCGCCGACATTAAGGAGTGAGTATAAGGATGAAGTGGGAAGTTAAATAATTCTTCAGATTCAGCCAACTCAACAATTCTCCCTTTATGAATAACTGCGATTCTGTCAGAAATAAATCTTACTACTGATAAATCGTGAGCGATAAATAAATATGTTAAACTTCTTTCGGTTTGAAACGTCTTTAACAAGTTTAAGACTTGAGCTCTAATCGAAACATCGAGCGCACTAATTGGTTCATCAGCAACAATGAATTCTGGTTCCATAACAATGGACCTAGCAATACCAATTCTTTGTCTTTGACCGCCCGAGAATTCATGCGGATAACGAGTAATATGCTCGCGTAATAAGCCAACACTTTCCATGGCATCAACTACTTTTTTCATGCGATCTTCTTCATCTTGATAAAGATGGAAATTAAATAAGCCTTCCGAGACAATATAGTCAACAGTAGCTCTTTCATTTAAGGAGGCAGCTGGATCTTGGAAGATCATTTGAATTCTACGCACGACATTTTTATCGGCGGCTTTCGAGAGTTTTCCTGAAATCTTTTCACCTTTATAGATGATTTCGCCACTTTCAAGTGGATTAATTCTGACAATCGCTCGGCCGATGGTAGTTTTACCAGAACCGGATTCGCCGACTAAAGAGAATGTTTCACCTTCGTAAATATTGAAACTACAATCGTGAACAGCATGGAATTTCTTTTTGCCTTGTCCGAAGGTAATGTTAATATTCTTTAATTCAAGAATAACTTTCTTTTCTTTATTTTCCATTGCTAATCACCTCATCCCAATTGGCTTTGGCCGCCATTTTCTTATGCAAGTTGTGAATGATTGTTGGAGGCTCGATTTTTGGTGCCCGAGGATCTAATAACCATGTTTTAGCGAAGTGAGTAGGAGAGACTTGGAACATTGGAGCTTCTTGTTCAAAATCAATATGCAAAGCATAGGGATTTCTTGGAGCAAAGGCATCACCTTTAATCTCGTTATATAAAGATGGTGGAGTACCCTTGATTGAGAATAACTCGGTTCCTTTTTCGCTTAGTTGTGGCAATGATGAAAGTAAAGCCCATGTATAAGGGTGCTTTGGTTCATAATAGATTTCTTCAACAGTCCCATATTCGACAATTTGTCCAGCATATAAGACAGCTACTCGATCCGCAACTGAAGCGACAACTCCTAAATCGTGAGTAATGTAAATGGTGGTGAACCCATATTCCTTCTGTAAGTTTTTAATTAGGTCAATGATTTGCGCTTGAATGGTAACATCAAGAGCAGTAGTTGGCTCATCACAAATTAAGATTTGTGGTCGGCAAGCTAGGGCAATAGCGATAACAATTCTTTGTCTCATACCTCCCGAATATTCAAAAGGATAATCATTGAAACGGGCTTCAGCATCATAGATACCGACCTTTTCCATTAATGAGACGGCTTCATTGTGAGCTTGTTCTTTGGTTTTGTGTTGATGTTTGATAATAACTTCAGTAATTTGAGAACCAATTGATCTAATTGGGTTTAAAGAAGTCATGGGGTCTTGGAAGACGGTGGCAATTCTCACACCACGAACTTGTTGCCAGTCTTTGTTTAATTTAATTTTAGCTAAGTCGACCGAGCATTTGGCCTTAATATTTTGACCAACTACCGGTTTCTCTAACTTATCAATTGGAGTAACCACGAAAGTTACTTTGGCAGTTAACTTTTCCATTCTCTTGTCGGTTAAGAGGACATTAGTTCTAATCGCATTAATGAAGATTTTTTTGAACTTCATAAAAGCTAAATACTTTTGGAAGAATGGGAATCTATCAATAGAGCACATCAAGTCAACGCAAAGATGATTGATTCTTTCTTCAGTGCAAAGAGCTTTTTGCTCAGCCGCTTTTGTCACTACTTCATGCTTGGCTTCAGCGACATGTTTAATGGAGTATTCCAAGTGTTCTTTAGCCTTTTTGACAGCAGCATCAGCTTGTAAAGCGTAGCCGACCAGGTCAGCTTTCTTCTTATTTGAAGCATTGGCCGCTTTGGCATTAATCTTGGCAGCATTATTTTCAGCATCTTTTAAGGCCTTTCTTGCTAGTTCAACATCACTATCAACCTGAATAACCAATTTCTTTTGAATGTTATTTAGGTCTGCAACAGTTGCCAAAAATGATTTCTTGAGATGTTCGTAGAAGTAAACATCAATATGATCAACGTGAACATTTGAATCTTCTAGGTCTTTGTTGGCATAGAGAATTTTACCATGGCTGATAATACCATTGGATTCTAACATACCAGTAAAGGTTTTGGTTAAAACCGATTTACCAGAACCAGATTCACCAACAATAGCCAGATTTTCACCTTCATAAATTTCCAGTGAAACATCGCGAATGGCTGTTAATATTCTGGCTCTAACATGGAATTTAACATCTAAATGACGGATGTTAATTAATACTTTCTTTTTCTTTTCCATAATTAATCACCCACCTACATCATATGTGTTCTTGGATCAGAACTATCGGCCATGTTTTGTCCAACCACGTATAAGGTGATAGTAACAATCGCAGCGACAGCAACCGGAATCCAGAAGACATAAGGTTTTTGATCCATCCAAACCGCATAACTTTGAATCATTCTACCCAAGGATGGAGTTCCTGCATCGATACCGACTCCGATGTAACTGAGAAAGACCTCATATGAGATATAAGAAGGAATTTCACGTGATAACAAGGTGACGATTACCGAAGTTAAATAAGGTAGAATGTTGCGAGTAATCATTCTAGACACAGGTGTGCCCAAGCAGCGAGAGGCTAAGTTATATTCTCGATCTCTGATGATAATAACCTGATTTCTAATAAAGTAGGCGATGCCCATCCAACCGGTAACAGTCATAGCTGCCACCAATTGCCAGAAACCGGAACCCACTACATACATGAAAACGGTTACAAATAAAATAAAGGGAACATTTGAGATAACGTTATAGACTTCATTCATTATCTTATCAACAAATTTGGAGTAACCCCAGAAAGCTCCGACAAGAACACCAACAAACATGTTGATAACGGCACTTATCAAAGCAAAGAGAAGGGAAGTCCGTGCACCTGCCCAAATGTGATCAAACAAAGAATCACCTTTGTGGTCGGTACCGAAAATATAGAATTTATCAGCAATTGTGGTAAACGGTTTTAATAAATGTAATTCTTGATTATTAATATTAGGGGAATCAGTTGTGAAACCAGAGATAACTGGTTGGACGAAAGATAGAACAATCACAATAATTAATAAAGCTAAAGCTACATAATTGGATTTCTTCGAGAAGAAACTTCTAAAGACTGAGCGCCAATAGGAATAGTTTGGAGCCACAATTTTTTCAGATTCATTCGAAATAGAGCCAACTAATGAGAAGAGACGTTTTTCTTCTGCACTTGAGATTTTTTCTTCTTTTACCATTATTTTCTACCTCCCGTTTCTTCAAATGAAATCCGAGGGTCAACAATAGTAAATACGATATCGCCTAGGATTAAGGCAATGATTGATAAGCCAGTGTAAATGAAAGTCAAGGCTACAATCATGGAGTTGTTGTAGTTATTAATTGAATCGGTCAACATCTTTCCCATGCCCGGAACGGCATAGACTCTTTCGGTGATGATAGCGCCGACCAGAGCACCGATGATATCACCCGGTATACCATGAGTAATTGGGATAATTGCATTTCTTAAAATGTGTTTGTTCGAAATCTCGCTTTCACTAAGCCCTTTTGAGCGCGCAAATTTGACATAATCAGATTGCGACTGGTCAATCATGTAACGTCTAACCCACATCATTAACCCAGAGATGCTCGGTAACGCCAGCGAAATAATTGGTAAAAAATATGAAGCTGTGTTATGGGCGCCTAAAGCAGAAAATTTAATTGGGAAGCCCATTGAGGCCCCAATCCGACTAAACATAAAAATGTAAGCTAGCGAAGGTACAGAGATAATGAAGATAATATAAGCCATGCCTAGTTTATCGACCCATTTATCTTTG
>CAYIYS010000064.1:0-4611 GCA_964367975.1 uncultured Eubacteriales bacterium | reverse complement strand
ATAAGAATTGAGTTACAATCATTAACAAGAAAATTAGAATTGCTAGCCAGTGAAAGGCTAAAACTCCCGAACTCAATGTTTGGGCTAAATTTAAACCAAAGATTGCGCCTTCTTTTAAGACTAATGTTGCTCTTACAGCCCCATAAACACCAATGAAAATTGGTAAAGTGATAAATGGTGCTATTAAGGAAGTAATTGGATTAATTTTATGCTTCTTATAAAGCGCCATTGTTTCTTGTGCTTGTCTTTGCTTCATATTTGGATCTTTTGTATTGCCGTACTTTGCGTTAATTGCTGCCATTTCTGGTTGTAACATTTGCATTCTTTGAGAAGCCATTGTTGGTTTCCAGGTAACTAAAACAATCACAAATCTAACTACTATAGTAACAACGGCGATGGCAATAAGTTGTCCCCACCCATTTAATCCTATTGCGCGAGCAAATTTGTCCATTAAAAAACCAAAAGGATAGGTCAAAAATCCATCAAAGAATCCTTGAGATATCGCAAATGAAAAATCTTTGGCTGAGATAGCAACCCCTGTCACAAGATCTGTATCATCAGTAAATGTTAGGCAGGCTTTAGGATGTTTGTTCGTAAATAGATCATTAACATATGTTGTCTTGTCTTCTTCACTCTTGCTTGCCCAATCTTCTGGAGTAGCATAATCGCCCGTTCCCACGCCTGTATCTACCATTGTTCTTAACTCGGTCTTAATAGCTGTTCTTTCTTCATCGCTACAAAAGTCGCTATTGCATCCAGTAACTGATACAAATAAGAATAGTGATAGGAAACAGGCGGCGAAAGCTTTTAGTAATTTCAATTAATTTCACCTCTCTGTTTTTGTTGTTTTTGATGAAGAGTTGCCAAGTCACCTTCGTTCTCTTCATAACTTTTAAATTTAAACCCACTTTTTATGATAATCACACAATCGATTGGTTGCGTAAAATCAAACAATTTCATAACCATCATTCTAACTTGTCTTTTTGCTTTGTTTCTTTCGACCGCGTTACCATATTTGCTACTGAGAGTAATGCCGATGCGGCTGAGATTTAGATTGTTTTGCCGATAAGCAACCACAAAACTTTTACTTGTATAGTGTTGTTTCGCATCTAGGGTTGCTTTAAAGTCTGTATTTTTTCTCAGCCTATTTTGTTTTTTCATCTTATAATGAGAAAAAACCACTAGTTTGGTAGTGGTTAACTAAGCAGATAATTGTTTTCTGCCTTTCTTCCGTCTTCTTGCAAGGACCTTACGGCCATTTGGCGTTGCCATTCTTGCACGGAATCCAGCAGTAGCAACATGTTTACGCTTGCTTGGTTGATACGTTCTTTTCATATTTAACACCTCCACGAAATAGATTAATACGCTCTATAAGTATAAAACCGAAAAAGTGCAGTGTCAATAAAATATATTATTATATAATATGGTTTGTTTCAAAGAAGTGGTGGATAATCCTTTTGTGGATTACGTGGAAAAACCAAAAACATATGCAAAAATCAGCAAAAACATTGTGGATAACCCGGAAATTTTTAATCTTATTCAGATAATTATTTCCGCTTTTCTTTTTTTGTCACAATATCCACAAGATATCCACAAAACAAAGATGTGGATAAGTTGAAAAACCAAGCAAAAACCCTTGATTTGTGTTGCTTTTTTGGTGTTAATATCTGGTGGACACCGTTTTTTGTGCAAAATCCCTCTTTGTTTTTATCCACATTTACTTTATAATGTAGTCAATAAAAGTTGGGAGAGAGTTTGTATGGTTCTAGATGCTTCTAAAATGGGAGATATTTGGAATACAGTATTATCAAAGGTTGAGAGAGAAATTAATGATGGTATTGTTTATTCAACCTTCTTTGAAGGCTCCTATATCAGGTCAATCGACAAAAACCTGGTAGTTATTGTTGCGCCCTCTTGTTATGCCGCAGTTGGATTGAATAGTAAATATTTTGAATCTATTCAAATTCACATCAACGATGTAACTCAAACGAATTTTCAAATTAAAATTATCGATGAAGAAACAGCCAAAAATTCTTCAAATCTCTTGGTTGAATCTAATACAACGAAAAGAGAAAAACCTTTTGATTCGCACTTAAATTCGAAATATACCTTTGAATCTTTCGTTATTGGTCCATCTAATCGGGAATGTTATACAGCTGCTTTATCAGCGGCGATGGATCCTGGGAATTTTTATAATCCTTTATTTATTTTTGGCAAGTCTGGGTTAGGAAAAACCCACCTTTTACATGCCATTGGTAATTACATAAAATCCAAAGATAACAACGCTAGAGTTTTATACTTAACCACCGATGACTTCTTTGAAGAGTATGTTAAAGCTATTAAAGAAAAACAAATCGAATCATTAAAAGATAGTTATCGCGAAATTGATGTTCTTTTGTTAGATGATGTCCAATTCTTGGCTTCCAAAGAAAAAACAAGGGAGACCTTTTTCCACATCTTTAACATCTTAATTAATAATAATAAACAAATTATTTTAACTGCTGATAGACCACCACGTGAGTTAAAAGATCTTGAAGATCGTTTAGTGGGCCGTTTTTCTTCTGGCCTAAGCATTGAAATTCAAGCTTTGGAATACGAAACCGCCCTTAAGATTTTAAAGAAAAAGGTGGATAATCAAAAACTAAACAACGGCTTAATCGAAGAAGAAGTGTTGGAATATATAGCCCAACACTACTCATCAGATGTTAGGGAATTAGAAGGCGCTTTGAATAAATTGTTATTCTATGCAATTACTTTCAATAAAAAACAAGAAATCGACCTTTCTATCGCCTTAGAAACCTTCAAATCAATCAATAAAGTTGAGGAAAGTAGGCCGGTTTCAATTGAAAAAATCAAATTGGTCGTGGCTGAGTATTACAACATCTCTGTTGGACAGCTCACTTCAAAAATTCGCCAAACCAATTTCATTATTCCTCGACACATTGCGATGTACCTTTGTAAGAACATGTTGGACCCAACTTTAAATGAGATTGGCCGCGCGTTTGGTGGAAAAGATCATACCACTGTGATTAACGCCGTCAATAAAGTGGATAAATTGTTGAAGACAAATACCGATTATGTGATCACCATTGATGAACTAAAAAAACTAATAAAAGCCTGATAAAATAAACATAAATGTTTATATCTCTTGTTTTTTATGCTATAATTATTGGTGTGATAAGCGCACAAAATGTCGCTGTCCACATATGCACCGGAGTATATTAGTATTAGTAATATTTTTACTTAATAAAAAGAAAGAAGGAATTATTAAATGAGATTCACCATTTCCAAAACTTACTTACAAAACGCCTTAGCAACCGCTATTAGAGCTATTTCACCCAAAAATCCTAATCCAATCTTGACAGGAATAAAATTTGAGTTAAATAATAATGGTTTATTTTTAACCGGTAGCGATTCAGATTTATCTATTTTAACTAAAATTCCTCTTAAAACTGACACATACACAATAATTAACGTCTTTGAGCCCGGGATTATAGTTTTATCTTCCCGTTATATTGGTGAAATAGTCAGAAAGTTTGAGGGCGAAAGCATCGAAGTTGAAGCGATGGAAAATATCGCGATGGTTAGAGATCATATCTCGGAATTTAAACTTGTTTGTATGAATGCCCAAGATTATCCACCACTAGATTTAGGAAATGATGGGGTAAGTTTTTCCATGGATGCGCTCAGCGTGAAACAAATAATTGAACAAATTAGTTTTTCAGCTTCTGATAAGGATAATCGCCCAATATTAACGGGTGTTAATTTTAATTCAGATACCCATAGTTTAACTTGCGTCGCCACCGATTCATATCGGTTAGCCAGAAAAATAATTCCACTTGAAACCAAAAAAGCTTTCAACGTCACAATTCCGGCTAAAACACTGCAAGAAATTGGTCGAGTTTTAGATGGCGAAAAGATGGTTGAGATAAATATTAGCGAGAAGAGAGTTTGTTTTAAAATGAATCGCACCATAATTGTCTCGCGAGTAATTAGTGGAACCTATCCAGATACCTCGAAGATTATTCCTGAGCATTTTGATTATGAATTAACCACGCTTGCCCAGGGTTTTGCGGCAGCTATTGATAGAGCTTCTTTGTTGGCTGTTGAACGCTCCAACATTGTGCAATTATCAATGAGTTCTCAAGAAGTGGCGATTAGTTCACGCAGCCAAGAAATAGGCTCAGTTATTGAAAAGATTCAAGCCTTCCGTTTTCAAGGTGAAAAGATGGACATTTCTTTCTCAGCTAAATATGGACTCGAAGCCATTAGAGCAATTGGTAGTGAAGAGATTGTCATCAAATTTAATGGTGATATGAAACCCTTCGTTGTTATCAATAAAGAAGATCCATCCCTAGTCCAATTAATTCTACCAGTCAGAACTTATTAATTTAAGCAACACAAAGCGAAAAGAATAAACCCCAAAGGAGTTGTTGCTCTGAGGGGTTTTTGTTTTATCACGGGGCCAAAAAGGAAGAAAAAAGCGAAAATAAGGGTAAAAGTTTGGTTAAATACTTTCATTTTTATTCTTTTTGTGGTAGAATATATTTATAATATATTCTAAAAATGGGGTGGATATTATTGAAAATGATTAAGATAACAACGGAATGT
>CAYIYS010000063.1:0-5027 GCA_964367975.1 uncultured Eubacteriales bacterium | reverse complement strand
CTCAAAAAAGAGGAGTTTGCACCCGTGTCGGTACAATGACACCTAAGAAACCAAACTCAGCTTTACGTAAGTATGCTCGTGTTCGCTTAAGTAATGGATATGAAGTAACTGCTTACATCGGTGGCGAAGGTCACAATTTACAAGAACATAGCGTCGTTATGATTAGAGGCGGTCGGGTTAAAGATTTGCCGGGTGTTCGTTACCATATCATTAGAGGTTCCCTCGACTGCGCCGGGGTTGAAGCCCGTCGTCAAGGCCGCAGCCAATATGGCGCAAAGAAGCCTAAGTAGAGTAGAAGGAGGAAAGAAAAATGCCACGTAAAGGTAGTGTGGCGAAACGTGATGTTTTGCCAGATCCAATATATAATTCAAAATTAGTAACTCGTTTAATCAACAAAATCATGTTAGATGGTAAAAGAGGAACTGCTCAACAAATCTTATACGATGCTTTTAAGCAAGTTGAAGAAAAGAGTGGAAAACCTGCAATTGAGGTTTTCGAACAAGCCATCAACAATATCATGCCTTCACTCGAACTTAAGGTCCGCCGGATTGGTGGAGCCAACTATCAAGTCCCAGTTGAAGTATCGCAAGAAAGAAGAATTTCTCTTGGCTTAAGATGGTTAGTTAGTTATGCCAGATTAAGAAATGAAAGAGGAATGGAAAATAAATTAGCGGCTGAAGTCATGGATGCGGCCAATGGCGCCGGTGGCTCAGTTAAGAAGAGAGACGACACGCATAAGATGGCAGAAGCCAACAAGGCTTATGCACACTTCCGCTGGTAGATAAATTATGAAGCAAATTACAAGGAAGGGGGAATAGGGAATGCCTCGTCAATATATATTACAAAATATACGTAATATTGGTATTATGGCTCACATTGACGCCGGAAAAACGACTACATCTGAACGTATTCTATACTTTACAGGTGTCACTCACAAAATCGGTGAAGTTCATGATGGAGCCGCAACCATGGACTGGATGGAGCAAGAAAGAGAACGTGGAATCACAATCACTTCAGCTGCCACCACAGCGTTCTGGAAGGGTAATCGAATTAATATTATCGACACTCCAGGGCACGTTGACTTTACCGTTGAAGTTGAACGTTCATTAAGAGTTCTTGATGGAGCAGTCACTGTTCTAGATGGGAAAAACGGTGTTGAACCACAAACTGAAACAGTTTGGAGACAAGGAACAACTTATGGTGTTCCGCGGATTGTTTTCGTCAATAAGATGGATGCAACCGGTGCTGACTTTGACATGTGTGTCAAGACTTTGCACACGCGACTCGAGGCCAATGCGCACCCTGTTCAATATCCAATCGGAGCTGAAGCCAATTTCTTAGGCTGCTGCGATATTATCAAAAGAGTCGCTTATTATTTTGAGGGAGATAAGGGAGAAATAGTTGTTGAAAAAGAAATCCCGGCTAATTTAAAAGAAAAATGTGAAACCCTCAGAACAGAATTATTAGAAAAACTATCTAACTTTAATGATGAAATTCTGACCGCTGTTCTTGAAGGTAAAGACCCTTCGATTGAATTGATTAAAAAGGTCATTCGCCAAGCCGTTATTGCTTGTGAATTCTTCCCAGTCTTTGTTGGTTCAGCCTATAAAGACAAAGGGATTCAACCAATGTTAGATGGAGTTATTGATTACTTACCTTGTCCTTTAGATGTGCCGCATACTCATGGCACCAACCCTAAAGGCGAAGAAGAGGAAAGACAAACTGATGATAGTGCACCATTTAGTGCTTTAGCTTTCAAAATCATGGCTGATCCATTTGTCGGAAAGTTATGCTTCTTCAGAGTTTATTCTGGTAGTTTAAAATCTGGTTCTTATGTCTATAATGCCAGCAAAGGCGTTAAAGAAAGAATTGGACGTATCGTCTTAATGCACTCCAATTCTAGAACCGAAATTGATGAAGTCTTCTCCGGTGACATTGCCGCTGCTGTTGGTTTAAAGTCAACTTCAACAGGTGATACACTTTGTGATGAAAAAGCACCAATCGTGCTTGAATCGATGATCTTCCCAGAACCAGTTATTTCGGAAGCGATTGAACCAAAATCTCGAGCCGATCAAGACAAACTAACTACTGGTTTGATGAAACTGGCTGAAGAAGATCCAACCTTCAAGGCTTATACCAATACCGAAACTGGCCAAACCATTATTGCTGGAATGGGTGAACTCCACCTTGACATCATCGTTGATCGTTTAAAAAGAGAGTTCAAGGTTGAAGCTAATGTTGGAGCACCACAAGTCTCATATCGAGAAACGATTAAAGTTGCCGGTGAGGCTGAAGGTAAATATATCAAACAATCTGGTGGACGTGGTCAATATGGTCACTGTAAAATCAGATTTGAACCAAACCCTGGCAAAGGCTACGAGTTTGTTGATAAAATCGTGGGTGGATCGATCCCACGGGAATTCATTAAGCCGGTCAATGAAGGCTTAAAGGATGCGCTACAAAATGGTATCATCTGTGGTTTCCCACTGATCGATATCAAGGCAACTTTATTTGATGGCTCTTACCACGATGTAGACTCCAATGAAATGGCTTATAAGATTGCGGCTAGTATGGCACTAAAAGATGCTGCCAAACGTTGCCAACCAGTCTTACTCGAACCAATTTCAAGCGTTGAAATTACCATCCCAACTGAATACATGGGCGATGTAATGGGTGATGTTAATTCACGCCGGGGTAGTATCGATGGAATGGAACAAAGAGGCAACGCCCAAGTCATTAAAGCCTCAATTCCACTTGCTGAAATGTTTGGATATGCAACTGATTTGCGTTCCATTACTCAAGGCCGTGGAACCTACTCGATGCAATTTGCCCGCTATGATGAAGCGCCAAAATCTATCACCGAGGAAATCATTAAGAAGAATAGCGTAGGATAGGTCTACATAATGCATTCTTTTAGTTGATTTTATATAAGAAATCTATTAAACTTAAGAAAGTTGTACACAAGGAAACAATTAATAGGAGGATATTAAACATGGCAAAGCAAAAATTTGATAGAAGTAAAGCACACGTTAATATTGGTACTATCGGTCACGTTGACCACGGGAAAACCACATTAACAGCCGCTATTACTACAGTATTAGCAAAGAAATTTGGCGGGGAAGTCAAACGTTATGATGAAATTGATGGAGCCCCAGAAGAAAAAGCAAGAGGTATTACAATTAATACCGCTCACATTGAGTACCAAACAGCCACCAGACACTATGCTCACGTCGACTGCCCAGGGCACGCTGACTATATTAAGAACATGATTACTGGTGCTGCCCAAATGGATGGCGCAATTTTAGTTGTCGCTGCCACTGATGGACCAATGCCACAAACACGTGAACACATCTTGTTAGCCAGACAAGTTGGAGTCCCACGGATTATCGTTTTCCTCAATAAATGTGATGCAGTTGATGATCCAGAACTAATCGACTTAGTCGAAATGGAAGTTCGTGAATTGTTAACATCATATGGTTTTGATGGCGATAACTGCCCAGTTATTAGAGGTTCAGCTTTGAAGGCTCTAGAGGGTGATGCAGAGGCTCAAAAACAAATTGAAGCCTTAATGGACGCTGTTGATTCTTATATTCCTCTACCAGTTCGTGAAATTGACAAACCATTCTTAATGCCAGTTGAAGATGTCTTTACCATTACTGGTCGTGGAACGGTTGCGACTGGGAGACTTGAAAGAGGCAGAATCAATATGAACGATGAAGCTGAAATCGTCGGTATTATGGAAACACAAAAAACTGTTATTACAGGTATTGAAATGTTCCGTAAATTACTAGATTACGCGGAAGCCGGAGATAACATTGGTACTTTACTAAGAGGTATCAACCGTGATCAAGTCATCCGTGGCCAAGTTCTAGCTAAACCAGGATCAGTTCATCCACATAAAAAGTTTGAGGCTCAAGTCTATGTCCTTTCTAAGGATGAAGGCGGCCGTCATACTCCATTTATTAATAACTACCGTCCACAATTCTATTTCCGTACCACTGACGTAACTGGAATTATCGAGTTACCAGAGGGTGTTGAAATGGTTATGCCTGGCGATAACGTTAATATTGTTGTTGAGTTAATTCACTCAATCGCTGTTGAGCAAGGAACCAAGTTCTCAATCCGTGAGGGTGGCAGAACTGTTGGAGCCGGAAACGTTTCAAAGGTTATTGCTTAAGCAATTAACTAATCAAGAAACCTCGTTTTTGAGGTTTCTTTTTTGTTATAATTGTGGTAAACTAACACGGTAAGGTGGTGGAGATATGAGTGAACTAGCCAAAAATTTTACCTTTGTGGCGATTACTTTATTAACCGGAGGAATACTTTTTTTTATTTCGCGTAAAGTCAAACCAGGTTTAGCGGCCGATGAAAAAGAAAAAGAACAATTAACTTATTTCAATAAATGGGGTTTGATATCTTTATTAATGGCAGTTGTAATTTCGCCATTTTATTTTATTCCAAGCACCAACAAAACTATGGTCTGGCTCATTGTGATTGTCGTCTATGTGATCGGCTTATTAGTGAATGGGCATCTTTTAAAGTATCAAATGGCCAAAACAGAAGCTAAACATGCGGCCTTAAAAAAGGCCAAAGAACAAGCAATAGACGAGGAAGAAGCAGAGCAAAAAGAAGAGCAAATTGATAAGAAATAATAGTAATAAATATTTATATTTAATGATAAAAAGGGGTTGACTAGACCCCCTTTTTTATTGTATAATCATCATACGAGTGTGATGAAATCTGAAGTTGCTAGGTGCCGGCGCCTTGAAACACACAAAGGCGTTGTCATGACGGTAACCTAGGTAATTTAGATGGAGCACAGTCTATGCCAAGATTATAGACAAAGGAGGACTACACATGGCAAAAGAAAATAAGATTCGTATTAAATTAAAAGCTTACGATCACAGAATTCTCGATGCTTCGGCCGAAAGAATAGTGACGGCAGCCAAGAGCACTGGAGCTAAAGTAGTGGGCCCAGTTCCACTGCCAACAGAGAAGCAAGTCTACACATTACTCAGAGCTGTTCA
>CAYIYS010000062.1:0-5050 GCA_964367975.1 uncultured Eubacteriales bacterium | reverse complement strand
CATTTAGACAATAGTATTTTTTAATTCGATGTGCTACAATATTTAAGAAAAGTGAGGTTTATTGTTATGGAAATGAAACCAAAACGTGAATTCAAGGCTTTATTGTTTTATTACATTGGCATCTTATTATGTGTGTTGTTAATAGCATTCTCAGTCATCAATATTGTAACCGAAAACGGAAATTTAATATTAGCAATTTCATCGATTGCCTTGGCCGCCTTCTTACTCGTTTCACTCCTACTTAATATGTTTAAAATTGAATACAAAATTGATGAGGAAAATGAAATTGTGTCTGTCAGAGCGGGTACCTCAAGAGAAATCTTCAAGTTTAATGAAGTTAAGGAACTGGAAAGAGTTAAAAAATTCTTACCACAAGGAACTCTGGCCACTAACAAAATTAAAATTACCTACAAAAAGAATGGAACCAAAGATGTTGACTTACACATTGTTTATATCTCAACTACTGATGATAATGCTGCCTTCGAGTATCTCAAAAAGAAATGTCATGCCGCCAAAATTATCACTCCAACCCTCTACGAACGCCGACATAAAGATGATAAATTCAATTTTTTAAAAAAGAAAAAATAGTTGATTAATGCAGTGAAACCCCAAAGTTGGACATCAATAACTAAGGGGTTTTTATTTTTTAAACCTATTAGATTCACCTAACCTCTAGACTATCTAAGGAATTTCATTATAATTCCTTTCAGTCATTATGGGACAAAAAAAACGGGCGATTTCTCGCCCGCTTTCTCGTTAAAAGTAAATCTCAATAATATCAGAATAGAATCGTAGATAGGACGATTCTATTGTGACTTGTTTTACGAAATAATCTATTGACTAGATTGGAATGAACATACCAATAGCAATACAGACACCAACTACTAACAAACAGATAACGCAGTAACCCATGATATCTCTTGCTTGTAGTTTTGCGACTGCTAGTAATGGTAAGGCCCAGAATGGTTGAATTAAGTTTGTCCAGCTATCGCCCCATGCGATTGACATGGCAGCTTTACCAGGAGTAACCCGTTCAAATTGTTCAGCTGTAGGCATAACGATTGGTCCTTGAACTTGCCATTGTCCACCACCTGATGGAACAAAGAAGTTTACTAGACCAGCACTTAACCAAACGAAGAATGGATATGTTACATCGTTGGAAATACTGATAAAGAAATTGGATAGAACTCCGGCTAATGAATTGCCAGTTGATCCACCAGCATAAGTCATAACGCCAGCAATACCACCATAGAATGGGAATTGTAGCATAACTCCAGCAGCACCACCAGCAACAGCATTGACGGCCTCTACAGTCCGGATTGGTGTTTTGTATAGTGCCATAGAAATAATTAAGAATATGAAGTTAACTAAGTTTAAATCCATTGAGAATGCTTGATGGTTCTTGGCCATTAAGACGAAGTACCAAATAATTGCAATGGCGCCAAGAGCGACAATGATATAGTTCAATACTTTGGAGTGCTCCATTTTGTGAGCAGGACTAGCCCCCTTCTTATCGAATGGTTTTTCAGTAGTATCCAATTCCCCTTCAAATACGCTTGGGTCGACTGTTACGATATCTTCAGGGTTCTTTGGATGCATCTTACCCATAACGATAGGGGTAACGATTGCACCTAGAGCATATATTACTAAGTTGTAGACTGAGAAGATTGTTTCACTGAATGGAATACCGGTTGTAGACCAAATTACAGTACCATCTGTCGCTTTGAACGCAAATGGAGCAGCAATTTGTAATGGAATAGAACCAGAGAATCCACCATGCCACATACCTAGGCCGATGTATCCAGCGGCAACTAAGATTGCGTAGTGAACACCTTTCAATTGACGTGAGACTTCCTTGGCTAAGATAGCACCAACAATTAATGCTGCACCCCAGTTAACGAAAGCGACCATAATTGACATAAAGCAAACCAACCAGACAGCTGCGAAAGGTGTCTTTGGTAAGCTAGCCAATTTGATAAGTCCCTTTTTAACTTGTGGTGTGTTAGCTAGGATAGATCCTGTAACGACGACTAATGACATTTGCATTGCGAATGCCAATAGGCTCCAGAATCCACCATACCATCCTTTATAAATAAGGTTGATCAAGTGTTCGAAAGTATTTGCTTTGTCAGTTGTTGCGATTCCAATAGCTGGAATTGCAAAAATGATAGCGACGATTGTAAGAATAACGGCGAAGATAAATGCATCAGGTAAATATTTATTAACCAAGCTGACACATGCAGCAACGAAACCGCGTCTTTGCTTCTTTTCTGCCATAATTTCCTCCTTTTTTGATCTTTTCGATCCTTAAAATTGATATGGTACTTTATTATGCTTGTACCAAGCAAGGATTGAATAAGTCTTTTTGCTACTACGTCTATCTCCATAGTGCCCAAAGGCCAACCTCGGACTAAATACAAATTGATGTCTCAATTCAATTATATATCTATCAAATTGGCAGAAATTTGCCGAGATTAACAAAAAATTTATCTTTATTCTCGTCCTTAGTTGTCATTATATATCAACTTTTGTTACTTTGCAAACACAATATCGGCCTTCTTCCGCCGGCATTTGTCATATATTGACCTTAAGTATTAAACATAATTACAATTGAAAAAAATAAACCACTATTAATAAATAGTGGTTGCAAAAAATTTATTACAATAAATGACAAATAAAAGTGTTATTTATTCCTCTAATCAATTAAAACGTGACTTATCATTCAGATTTTTCCTTTTATCTATAAACCGCTTATAAAACGAGAAAAGAGCGAATGATTGCTCATCCGCCCTTCCCCTCAATAATAAGTCTCAATAATCTTAAGAAGGAATACTCACGTGTGTGAGTTCAATAGATATTGTAGGTTTAATATCTATTAATTTCCTATATCAGAATAGTAATCGTAGATAGGACGATTCTATTATGACTTGTTTTACGAAATAATCTATTGACTAAATTGGAATGAACATACCAATAGCAATACAGACACCAATTACTAACAAACAGATAACGCAGTAACCCATGATATCTCTTGCTTGTAGTTTTGCGACTGCTAGTAATGGTAAGGCCCAGAATGGTTGAATTAAGTTTGTCCAGCTATCGCCCCATGCGATTGACATGGCAGCTTTACCAGGAGTAACCCGTTCAAATTGTTCAGCTGTAGGCATAACGATTGGTCCTTGAACTTGCCATTGTCCACCACCTGATGGAACAAAGAAGTTTACTAGACCAGCACTTAACCAAACGAAGAATGGATATGTTACATCGTTGGAAATACTGATAAAGAAATTGGATAGAACTCCGGCTAATGAATTGCCAGTTGATCCACCAGCATAAGTCATAACGCCAGCAATACCACCATAGAATGGGAATTGTAGCATAACTCCAGCAGCACCACCAGCAACAGCATTGACGGCCTCTACAGTCCGGATTGGTGTTTTGTATAGTGCCATAGAAATAATTAAGAATATGAAGTTAACTAAGTTTAAATCCATTGAGAATGCTTGATGGTTCTTGGCCATTAAGACGAAGTACCAAATAATTGCAATGGCGCCAAGAGCGACAATGATATAGTTCAATACTTTGGAGTGCTCCATTTTGTGAGCAGGACTAGCCCCCTTCTTATCGAATGGTTTTTCAGTAGTATCCAATTCCCCTTCAAATACGCTTGGGTCGACTGTTACGATATCTTCAGGGTTCTTTGGATGCATCTTACCCATAACGATAGGGGTAACGATTGCACCTAGAGCATATATTACTAAGTTGTAGACTGAGAAGATTGTTTCACTGAATGGAATACCGGTTGTAGACCAAATTACAGTACCATCTGTCGCTTTGAACGCAAATGGAGCAGCAATTTGTAATGGAATAGAACCAGAGAATCCACCATGCCACATACCTAGGCCGATGTATCCAGCGGCAACTAAGATTGCGTAGTGAACACCTTTCAATTGACGTGAGACTTCCTTGGCTAAGATAGCACCAACAATTAATGCTGCACCCCAGTTAACGAAAGCGACCATAATTGACATAAAGCAAACCAACCAGACAGCTGCGAAAGGTGTCTTTGGTAAGCTAGCCAATTTGATAAGTCCCTTTTTAACTTGTGGTGTGTTAGCTAGGATAGATCCTGTAACGACGACTAATGACATTTGCATTGCGAATGCCAATAGGCTCCAGAATCCACCATACCATCCTTTATAAATAAGGTTGATCAAGTGTTCGAAAGTATTTGCTTTGTCAGTTGTTGCGATTCCAATAGCTGGAATTGCAAAAATGATAGCGACGATTGTAAGAATAACGGCGAAGATAAATGCATCAGGTAAATATTTATTAACCAAGCTGACGCATGCAGCAACGAAACCGCGTTTTTGCTTCTTTTCTGCCATAATTTCCTCCTTCATTGATCTATTCGATCTTTAAGTTGGCATGGTACTTTATTATGCTTGTACCAAGCAAGGATTGAATAAGTAGAATAATCGAACACCTACGCCTATCTACACGTAGTGCCGCAAGGCTTATCTTGGACTAGATACAAATTGTTGTCTCAATTCAACTTTATATCTATCAATTAGGCAGATTATTGCCAGGATAGTCCAAATATTCACTTATAATCTCGTCCTCAGTTGCCATTATATAACAATTTATTGCTTTTTGCAAATGCATTTTAGTGGTTTTGTCGGTATTCTCCAAATAATATTTGTTTTTTATTGCAATATTAATAGCAACTTTAATACAAGTCAAAAATAAAAACCACTATATAATATAGTGGTTTAAAGGATATACAATCAACTATTCTCTAATCTACTCGCCAACTTTTCCACTAGCAATATTTTCGCGATATTTTGATGGCGAAGTTCCGGTTGCTTTCTTAAAAGCTTTTGAGAAATAATCCAAAGAAGAAAAGCCACACTTTGTGGCAATCTCAGCAATTGGAAATTCGGAATATTGCAAGTAATTTTTGGCTTTATTAATTCTAACAGAAGCCAAAAAAGCCATTGGAGTTTGATATTTATTGGTATCAAATTTTCTAATCAGATAATATTTACTG
>CAYIYS010000061.1:0-5083 GCA_964367975.1 uncultured Eubacteriales bacterium | reverse complement strand
ACCTATTATTATATGATCAAAGACTAAAATTCCTAGTTCTCTACCTAACAAAACAATATCTTGAGTACATTTCGTATCGGCCTTTGATGGCAAAGCATCACCCGAGGGATGATTATGAGCAAAAGCAATATAAGTTGCATTATTTTTGATTGCTTCGCGAAAGATATCCCGCGGATGCACGATATGTGTGTCAACACTACCTTTAAACAATTTAGTACATGCGATTACCCTTCCTTTGGGCCCCAAACATATCACCATAAACTGTTCTTGACACAAACCAACCATTTGTTCTTTGATTAAATCATATAAATCGGCTGGAGTTTCGACAAAAAATGATTCTTTATTTGGAAAGTTTTGTATCCTTTTGCCAAGTTCAACACAGGCCAAAATAGAACAAGCTTTAGCCCCTTTTAAGCCTTTAATGGCCAATAATTCACCCATTCTAACATTTCCTAACCCACATATCCCTCCAAAACGAGACAAAATTTCATAAGATAATTGAAAAACGCTACCACTTTTGGTACCAGATCTAAGAATTACACTTAGCAATTCTTGATTACTCAATGATTCAACTCCAAATTTTATTATTTTTTCCCGTGGAAGTTCGCCTTTTGAAATCATTACTTTAGTAAAGATGGGAAATTATTCATATATGTTTCAGACCATTCAAACAAAGCTCCACCAGGCAGCGAAACTTTGGCTTTACCTGAAGTAAATAATTTCCAAACAACAACTGTTAAGATTGAAATGGCTAAATATGTAAGGACAATCGTTAATGTAATGGCCTCACCGCCACAAATCAAATTAGCCTCTTCCATACTTATACTTTTATAACCCTTCATTTCCAACATAATAATTCACCTCCGTAAGTAACATAGGATAAAAAAAATAAAACCCCTAAACAAGGAGTAAATTAGGGGTTTATTGGTTATAAATCGTTATAAATAGTATTTTATTAGTCATTATTTGAGAGATTTAATCTTTCCAATTATGGCTGTATATTTCTTCTTATACTCTGCCAATTTAATTTGTTCTGCCTCAATTTTCGATTGAGGGGCTTTATTAATGAATCCTGGATTGGATAACATTTTTGTACATCTTTCAATCTCTTGTTGCATTCTAGTCGATTCAGTCATTAAACGCTTAATTTCATCATCTAGATTAATACTAGCCGCAAAAGGAATAAGCATTTCCACACCACTTAAAGCAAAGAATGCTCCTTTTTCAGACTTATCAATCAAATCGACGATAGATAACTCATCGATAAAACCAAATCGTTGTAAATATTGCTTATTCGCCGCAATTGATTCACGAAGATTTAAATCAGTAATAACAAGTTTTAGATTAACTTTGGCATTTGGAGGTAATTTATTCTCACTTTTGTAATTTCTGATTAATTTAATCATTTCAATAATTAAATCTATTGTCCGATTGCTTGAAGCTTTGTCACCAATTGCATAAGCTTTTGGCCAATTAGATTGCAATATAAATTTTGTTTCGTCATTATGCAGAGTTTGATAGATTTCTTCACTCACGAATGGCATGAATGGATTAATCATCTTCGTAATTGCATCAAGTATGTAGAATAAAACATTTTTGGTTTGTAGTTTGGAGGTTTCATTGTCTGAATTGAGATTAACTTTCGCCAATTCAATATACCATGAGCAGAAATCGTCCCAAATAAAGTTATAAAGATATGTACCCACCACCACAAACTCATATTTATTCATATTTTCATCAACCGATGCTAAGGTAACATTTAACCGATCAATAATCCATTTATCTATGTCATTTAGCTCATCATAAACTATCTCACTAGCTTCAAATTCATCTTCAAGATTCATCATTACAAATCTAGAAGCATTCCAAATTTTATTAATAAAATTCCAAGAAGACTCCATTTTTTCATCACTATAACGCATATCCAAACCTGGAGATGAACTAGTGGTTAAAAACCAACGCAAAGCGTCAGCGCCATATTTATTTATCTCATCTATTGGGTTTACGCCATTACCTAAAGATTTTGACATTTTTCTGCCTTGTGGATCTCTAATCAAACCATGGATTAGAACATCTTTAAATGGTTTTTGCTTAGTAAATTCTAATGATTGAAAAATCATTCTAGCCACCCAGAAGAAAATAATGTCATACCCTGTAATCAGGACATCGGTTGGAAAATAGCGTAGATAATCACTACTACTTATATCAGGCCAATTTAATGTTGAAAATGGCCATAATGCCGATGAAAACCATGTATCTAGAACATCTTCATCTTGGATATAATTCTCAAGATCCTTAGGAACTGTTTTTCCAACATAAATTTCGCCAGTTTCTTTATGATACCAAGCAGGAATTCTATGACCCCACCACAATTGTCGCGAAATACACCAATCTTCAATTTCATTCATCCAATTGGTAAATATTTTTTCAAATCTAGGTGGATAAAAATTAATCTTATCGGCGGTTTGTTGAAAATCAAGTGCTTGTTTGGCTAATGGTTCCATTTTAACAAACCATTGGTCCGATAAATAAGGTTCTACAATAGCATGAGAACGTTCAGAATATCCGATTTGGTTAGGGTGTTTCTCAATCTTGATAACTTCATCCCTTAATTCCATATCTTTGACTAAAACGTCACGGCATTCCATGCGATCCATTCCTTGGTAACGACCACATAATTCATTCATGGTACCATCTGTATTCATACAAATAGGTTTGTCTAAATGATGCCTTTCGCTGATTGCAAAATCATTAGCATCATGGGCAGGTGTACATTTCATCGCTCCAGTCCCAAATTCCATATCGACATATTCATCAGCTATAATTGGCAACAATTTACCATTGGCGGGATTATATACCCTTTTACCAATATACTTCTTATATCTTTCATCTTTAGGGTTAACGACTACACAAACATCACCAAACATCGTCTCTGGTCTAGTTGTCGCTACTGTTAAATAATTATTGCAATCATCTTCAAAGATATATTTAAAATAATACATTAAACTCTCGGTTGCTTCATAGATAACTTCGATATTAGACAAAGCTGTTCTTTGCAGTGGATCCCAGTTAATAATCCTTTTGCCACGATAAATTAAACCTTTGTTATATAAAGTAACAAAGACATCTGTCACAGCCTCTGATAAACCTTCATCCAGAGTAAATCTTTCGTGGGAATAATCAAGCATCAAGCCCTCTTTAGCCCATTGAGAATGAATGATTTCGGCATATTCTTTCTTCCACTCCCAAACTTGTTGAACAAACTTTTCTCGCCCTAAATCGTAGCGAGAAATACCACGTTCTCTAAGTCGAGCTTCAACCTTGGCTTGAGTCGCAATACCAGCATGATCCATGCCTGGTAAATATAAAGCATCATAGCCATTTAGTTTTTTGTAACGAGTAATCATATCTTGCAAAGATTGATCAGTTGCGTGCCCAATGTGAAGCATACCAGTGACATTTGGTGGTGGTATTACCACACAAAAAGCTGGTTTTGACTTATCGCCACTTTGAAAGAGGTTGGCATCTAACCATTTTTGATATTTTCCCGCCTCAACAAGCTTAAAATCATATTTGGGGCTCAATTGCTTAGCCATAATAACAACTCCTTTCATTAAAAAAAACGTCCTATCTAAGGACGTAATTGTTACGCGGTACCACCTTAATTTATATCATTACTGATATACTCTTAAATCTTTAACGCAGAAATACGTGATTTACTAGTTAATTTCATAAATCATGCTCATAGATGACTTCAAAAGTATTCTCTTACCTAGTTTCCACCCGCCTAGATTCTCTATAAAGTTAACGCTTTTTACTAATTCTACTCATCGCATAACTGAATTATAAATAAACACTTAATTAATGTCAAGGCAAAAAAAGACGAGATATCACTCTCGTCTTATCAATTTGTATATTTCATCAATTGTTTCATCTAACCAATCATTGTCATCCTTACATGAATGAATGATGTTACTATCAGGAGGTAAAGATAATTCATTTTGAAAATTACGCTCGAGCAAAGACCTTTCAGATTGATTTAATTTATCATATTTGGTAGCAACTATAAAGAAAGGAATTTTGTTTTCTATCAAAATATCATAAACATCCACATCATCTTGATTTGGTATTCTCCTGGCATCTAATAATAGCACTGCTCCAACTAAATTTTTGCGATTGGAGAGATAATCCGACATCATAATAGCAAAGTTTTGATCATTTTGGCGTGATACACCAGCATAACCATAACCAGGAGCATCAACTATTCTAAATGCTCCACAGTCGATATCAAAAAAGTTTAATAAACGTGTTCGACCAGGAGTCGAAGAAACTTTAGCGATACTTCAATTACCCGTGATGCTGTTAATAAAAGTAGATTTGCCAACATTACTTCTACCCAATAGAACAATTTCCTTGATATCATCATCAATCCAACCAGTTTTATTGGCGGCTGAAGTGATAAATTTTACATTTTTTAAGGTCATTTTATTTCTCTTTCACCAAAACTTTATCAACTAATTTTGAGATATGATCAACATAGATAATTTCTAATTCTTTGCGAACAGAGGCCGGAATATCTTCGACATCTCTTTCATTATCTTTTGGAATATAAATAGTTTTAATACCACTGCGGTGAGCCGCTATTGACTTTTCTTTTAATCCCCCAATTGGTAAAACATTACCTCTTAAAGTAATCTCCCCTGTCATTGCAATATCTTGACGCACAGGATGATTGGTTAAAGCCGATATTAAAGAGGTGGTGATTGTCACACCTGCACTTGGTCCATCTTTTGGAACTGCGCCCTCTGGACAGTGTATATGAATATCAATTTTTTCAAAAATAGCTGGATTAATATTGTATTTTGCAGCATTTGAGCGAACATAACCTAAGGCAATGGTAGCTGATTCTTTCATGACGTTACCTAGATTACCGGTAATGTTAATTTGGCCCTTACCTTCAAATGTTGCTACTTCAACTGGCAAAATATCGCCACCATATTGTGTATAAGCTAAGCCGGTTGTCACTCCAACTTGGTCTTTTTTTTCTTTTTTAGTAAATTCAAAAATTTCTTTTCCTAAATAT
>CAYIYS010000060.1:0-5571 GCA_964367975.1 uncultured Eubacteriales bacterium | reverse complement strand
TTCCGGTGAACTGATGCTTAGGATAAAAACCATAACCCATCAATTCACTGCCACTAGCTACAATATTTTCACGTTCTAACTTGAACATGTAAAATGTATCGATGACATTTTGCACAAGATGCTCTTCCTTAATTTTAAGCGGCGATACATGATTAATCATATTCCCAAAAGTCTTGATATTGGCGAATTGTTCACGATTTGTGATGTGATAATTATAATGTTCATTTAAGCCTTTAACCGCCAGTTTATCAATTGGTGGATAAGGAATTGCTAAAGCTTGATAGTTTCCCATAATAGCTTGGCTTTGAGCAAGATTGACCACCATCCAAGTACATTGATTGCTCTCAAATGGATTATCAATCCGATAGAAATCACCATATTGTAATAATCTACGATGTTGCTTGTAAAACTGAATTTGACCTTTCAAACAGTTTATTTCAAACTTATTCAAGGCATTTAAATCCAATTCATAGCCCAGTAGGCCAAATGCAGCAACATTAAAGCGAGTTTCAATCGGCGATTTTCTAAAGATTTGGTGATTAGTATAGGCAGCTACATGCGCTCCTATTACGGAAGGTGGATAAAGTAAACTTGTCCCATATTGAATTTTCCATCTTTCATATGGATCTTGATCATCACTACACCAAATTTGCGGCATAAAGCATAATACACCTAAATCAAATCGATTGCCACCGCTGGCACAACTTTCAAATAAAATATGTGGAAATCTAGTTACCAAGCGTTCTAACAACTCATAATACCCTAAATAATAGCGATGGATATAACTACCTTGTTGTTCGAAATTTAAATAGGGTGAATAAGGATGAGAAATATTACGGTTGAAGTCCCATTTCACATATTCGATATTAGCACTACTGAAAACCTTTTCTAAAGTCTCATATAAATAATCGATTACTTGATGATTAGTCAAATCTAGCATCATTTGATTTCTAGCTAAACAGACATCGTGATTAGGGTTTTTAATAGCCCAGTCTGGATGATTTTTGAAGAGTTCACTATCTTCTGAGATCATTTCCGGTTCAACCCATAAGCCAAACTTTAAGCCAATCTCATTAACTTTCTTAACTAATGCTGGTAAACCTCCACGAATTTTTTTAGTATTTACGAACCAATCGCCTAGCGAAGATTTATCATCGTTGCGATGACCAAACCAACCATCATCTAAAACTAACAATTCAATACCGAGTTTCTTAGCTTCTTTAGCTAAGGAGATGATTTTTGCGCTATTAAACTTAAAGTAAGTGGCTTCCCAGTTATTAATTAAGATAGGGCGCTCTTGATGTTGGTATTCACCGCGGACAATATTGTTTTTGATGAAATGATGAAAGTTTTGCGACATTTTATTCAAACCATGTTGTGAATAAGTCATGATTGCTTCAGGTGTTGCAAATTCTTCACCTGGTTTTAAGTACCATTTGAAATCAAAAGGATTAATTCCAACTTGAACACGTAATAAGTTAAAAGGATTTTTCTCCACACTTAAGCGATGATTACCACTATAAACCAAAGAAAAGCCTAGGCATTCACCAGAATTTTCATCACAATTTTTGGCTTTTAAACAAATAAAAGGATTAAAATCAGCACTACTAGTGCCTTTTTTGGAATCAATATAAGTGACGCCACTACCCAATTGATGTTTGGAGATATGTCTTTCTCTAACCCAAGCTCCATCAAGAGTAATCATTTCATAATCGCTGCTAAAGTGATCAAAACTTAAACTTGCAACCTTGTTTAATTCAATCGTATCTTGAGAGGTATTTCTAATTACACAATTACGAGTAATGACATTTGCTTCATTAAAAATGGCGTAATGCAAATCAACTTCCAGCCCACTAGGTTTATCTGCAAGAGTGATAGTTAATGTTTGCGTCTTACCAATTGAACTAGGTAGCCCTTTTATTGCATATTTTTGCTCAGTAATCTGATGAGATTTATACTTTAAATCAATTAAATGCGTCCCGTCTTTCAAAGTCACATCGATGGCAGGTTCTCTAAAATCTCCTTTGCCATAGAAAGGATATTCATACAAGCGATGAAACATCGAATAGACCGGTTGATATGAATACATAACGGTACTGCCAGTTTCACATGAATAAGATTTGTCTAACGAGGCAAAAGAATCACGATTTTCAAGTCGTACACCATAAAATATTTGAACTAAATGTCCAAATTCATTAATTTTAATAATATAACTAGTCAATAAACTTTGAAGATGAAACTCTGAAGTTTTCTCATTGTAATAAATTGACATTTTACTACCTCCCCATAATCTATCATTATAATTATAAACCATTAACCCTTTTTTTAATACTAAAAAAAGAAGGTGGAATATTTCCACCTTTTATTTTCTAAATGCTGATTTAAATCTTTCGAATATTGATTTAGATGATTTTTCAATCTCTCTTAAACGTTCATATAATTCTTTTTCTTCTTTTGATAACTTAGTCGGAGTCTTAATGTGAATATGCACAAATTGATCACCATAGTTATCGCTTCTTAATTCTTTAAACCCCTTACCTTTAATTCTTAGGATTTGACTATCTTGAACTCCGGCAGGAATAGTCAATTCAACATCGCCATAAGCGGTTGGAACATCTAGTTTACAACCTAAGGCTGCATCCGTGAATGATAAAGGAATATCAATATGGACATCTCGACCTTCCCGTTTGAATGTTGGATGCGGATTGACAATTATTTCAACATATAAATCACCATTTGGTCCGCCACTTATGCCCCGTCCACCTAAACCAATTTTTCTGATTTGTTGGCCAGAAGCAATGCCGGCCGGTATTTTTATATCGACATTTGTTTTGGTCCTGTTATAGCCCGAACCACCACAATATGAACATTTTTCAGAAATAATCTTACCTGTTCCTTGGCAGTCTGGACAAACAGTTTGAGTTCTAATTGCTCCAAAAGGGGTATTTTGAGTTGCATTTACTACGCCACTACCACCACATCTTGGACAAGTTCTAATATCATTAGGAGTTCTGGCTCCTGTTCCATTACAATGAGCACATTTTTCATCAACTGTTAATGGGATAGAAACGGTTTTACCTAACATCGAATCCATAAATTCAATCTTGATTTGCAGGAAACGGTCTTCGCCTTTAGCTGGCCCACCGCGTCTAGTTTGTCCACCACGCGCAGCTCCGCCGCCAAAGAATGAATTCAAGATATCGCCAAAATCCATTCCAAAATCTTGATCAAAACCGCCACCGAATCCACCAAAACCACCGCCGAATCCGCCTGGCCCAGCTCCGCCCCCACCTGGGGCTTGTGGGTCTACTCCGGCAAAACCATATTGGTCATATAGTTGTTTTTTATTACTATCAGATAAAATATCATAAGCTTCTTGTGCTTCTTTAAATTTTGCTTCTGCATCAGGCGCTTTATTAACATCAGGGTGATATTTTTTGGCCATTTTATGATAGGCTTTTTTTATCTGATCTTGTGATGAAGATTTACTGATACCCAAAACTTCATATAAATCTCTTTTTTGTGCCATTGCTTGCCCACCTTTCTATGAATATTAGGGGGCATTGCCCCCTAATGATTAATGTTTTTCCTTATAATCTGCGTCAACAACGTCATCTTCTGGTTTTGTTTCAGTATTAGTGTTGGCATTGCTTTGCGCTTGTTGATCCGCTGCTTGTTGTTGATATTGTTGCATTGCAGCAGCCGCTTTTTCTAATTCATCTACTTTTTGGCGTAAAGTATTTATATCGCCAGAATCAATGGCTTTTTTAATTTCATCTTTGAGTTTTTGTGCATCTTCTTTTTGTTTAGCATCCATCTTATCGCCGCCCTCTTCAATTGAACGATCGATTGATAAAATAAATTGCTCAGCTTTATTCTTTAACTCAACTTCTTCTTTTCTCTTTTCATCTTGTTCTTTGTTAGCTTCGGCTTCCCTAACCATTCTATCAATTTCTTCTTTGTTCAATCCACCGGAACCAGAAATGGTGATAGATTGTTCTTTACTTGTATCGAGGTCTTTAGCCTTAACATTGACAATACCATTAACATCAATATTGAAAGTGACTTCAATACGAGGCATCCCTCTACGAGCTGGTTTAATTCCATCTAGTTTAAAGTTGCCGAGTAATTTATTGTCTCTTGCCATAGGTCTTTCACCTTGGAAAACCATGATATCGACCGCTGGTTGGTTATCTTCAGCAGTAGAAAATACTTGAGTTTTAGTAGTAGGAATAGTGGTGTTTCGATTAATTAAAATAGTCATAACTCCACCTAAAGTTTCAATACCTAATGAAAGTGGTGTGACATCTAGTAATAACACATCTTTGACGTCTCCAGCAATAACCCCACCTTGAATAGCGGCGCCAATGGCGACTGCTTCATCAGGATTGATTGAACGGTTAGGTTCTTTTTGCAATAAACGCTTGACTAATTCGCCAACCGCTGGCATTCTGGATGATCCACCAACCATTAAGACTTCCGAAATATCTCTTGGAGCTAATTTAGCATCACTTAATGCTCGATTAACTGGTCCTTCACATCTATTGAGTAAATCTCTTGTTAATTCTTGGAATTTTGCTCTGGTAATTTTGCCTTCATAGTTAACTGGTCCACTTGAACTCATCGATAAGAATGGTAGCATAATAGTTGTTTCGAGACTGCCAGATAATTCAATCTTAGCTTTTTCAGCTGCATCTCTTAAACGTTGCATGGCCATTTTATCAGTTTTAACATTAACACTAAATTGAGTGTAAACTTCTTTGGCTATCCAATTCATAATGATTTCATCCCAGTCATCACCACCCAGTTTGTTATCACCAGCAGTTGAAATGACTTCGAATGTACCATCACCGATTTCAAGAATAGAGACATCGAATGTACCTCCACCTAAATCGAAAACTAGGATTTTTCCTTCTTTCTTTTGCTCCATACCATAAGCTAAAGCAGCAGCTGTAGGTTCATTGATAATTCTTTCAACCTTTAAGCCAGCAATAGTACCAGCATCCTTGGTTGCTTGACGTTGTGCATCATTAAAATAAGCAGGAACCGTAATAACCGCTTTATCGACTTTTCTTCCTAAGTGCTCTTCCGCATATTTCTTCATATATTGAATGATTTTTGCTGAGATTTCTTGGGGTGTAAAATCTTTATTCAAACAAGCAACATGAACTTTCTCGCTTGAACCCATTTTACGCTTAATGGAAGCAACTGTGTCAGGGTTAGTAATCATTTGCCGTTTAGCAGCATCACCGACTACCTCCTCACCATTTGATTTGAAAGCAACTACCGATGAAGTAGTATTTTTGCCCTCTGGATTTGGAATTACTTTCCATTTACCATCGTCTTGAATATACGAAACAACTGAATTTGTGGTACCTAAATCGATACCAATAATAACTTCTTTTGCCATAATAATTTATCCCTCTTTCTTAATTAATTTTTAGCTTCTTTGCTAATTGTGTCATCATTTTTGACAACACTTTCTTCGACTTTTTGATTAACTTCTACATTACTTTCTTTTAATTTAAACAACTTCACGCTAGCTGGTCTAATTAAACGATCTTTCAACAT
>CAYIYS010000059.1:0-5647 GCA_964367975.1 uncultured Eubacteriales bacterium | reverse complement strand
ATTTATTACTCACGCTCCCGTCATTACCAGTTCAACTTTATATAAAAGAGCCAAGCATGCTGTTTATGAAAATGAGCGTACAATTAAATCCTTTTATGCTTTAACTCATAACGATTTAGTGGGTTTTGGTCGTTTGATGTTTAAATCACACGACTCCTTACGAAAAGACTATCAAGTTTCTTGTTTTGAATTGAATACAATTGTTAATATCGCAAGAAACCATCATGCCAAAGGAGCTAGAATGACTGGCGCCGGTTTTGGTGGCTGCGTGGTTGTAATAATAAAAGATACTCGTTTGCCAGATTTTTTGGCAGATATTAAGGAAAATTATCCACTCATCACAGGATATTCTCCTTCCATTTATTTAGTTGAGACTAGTGATGGAACTCATCGATTGGAGGAATAAGTATGGCAATTTTAGTGGTCGGAGGAGCCGGTTATGTTGGCTCACATTGCGTTAAAGACTTAATAGAGGAGGGTTATCAAGTCATCGTGGTTGATAATCTTTATAAGGGACATGTCGACGCGGTCGATAAAAAAGCAAAACTTTACATTGGTGACATTCGCGATAAAAAGTTCCTTGATACAGTTTTTCAAGAAAATTCAATAACTGGAGTTTTTCATTTTGCGGCTAATTCATTAGTTGGTGAAAGTGTCGAAAAACCACTTGATTATTTTGATAACAATGTTGGCGGAATGATTTCTTTGTTAGAAATTATGCAAAAACATAATGTTAAAAAGATTGTTTTTTCTAGTTCAGCAGCTGTTTATGGGCAACCTCATCAAATTCCAATTAGTGAAAGTGATCCGATGTGTCCGACAAATCCCTATGGCGAAACAAAATTGATGATGGAGAAAATCATGGCCTGGTGTGATAAAGCCTATAATATGAAGTATATCGCATTGCGCTATTTTAATGTTGCTGGAGCCGATAAAAGCGGTGATATTGGTGAAGATCATCGTCCAGAAACTCATTTGATTCCGCTTATTATTCAAGCGGCAATGGGAAAAAGAGAATACATTGAAATATTTGGCGATGATTATGATACCAAAGATGGCACGTGTATTCGTGATTATATTCATATCGAAGATTTAATTAAGGCTCATATTTTGGCCTACCATAAACTAGAACGAGGGTGCGATTCAATTGCTATCAACCTTGGCTCGCAAGCGGGTTACAGTGTTAAAGAGATGATTGAAGCAACCCAAAAAGTAGTGGGACATCCAATCAAATCTATTGTTGGTCCTAGAAGAAAGGGTGATCCTTCAGTGTTAGTAGCTTCCAGAGATTTAGCAATCAAAGAACTGCAATGGGAACCAAAACATTCTAATATTGAAGATTGCATCGGAGCGGCTTATCATTTTCATCTTAAACATAAAAATGGGTTTAAAAAATGATTGTTTTAAGTCTCAATTACTTAATAAGTTACGCTCTTGATAAAAAACTTATTAGGTGGCAAGATGTGGAAAAATATCGAGATAAATTATCGCAAATTTTTAGTTTATCTTCTTTTTATTTCATACGTTATGATGTTTATCCAAATATTGATGATATTTTATCTAATCTTTCATATTATGCCTCAATTCAGCAAATAATTGAAAATAAATATTGTGATTATTTTGAAAATAAAATTATGAATATCTTTTCAAAAACTCATGATGAAATAGTTCAAAACTTTTGGGTTGATTTTAATTTATCATCGCAAATAGCGCTTGATAATTTTTATCAATATTGCTGTGCTATCAATTACATCAAGGTAAATGCTATCGCAAAGAATAAGAGTTTTGATTATGTCGATGAAGATATTAAACTCGAAATAACGATTAATTTATCTAAACCTGAAAAAGATCCGCGTGATATAGCTGCTGCTTTAGAGACCGACTCTTTTGCAAAGAATCAAATTAAATGTGATTTATGTAAAGAAAATGAGGGTTTTAGCAATCGAATTAAGAATAAACAAACCTTAAGGATAATTCCTTTAAAACTAAACGACGAGAAATGGCATTTTCAATTTTCGCCCTATAGTTATTTTTATCAACACAGCATTGTTTTATCAGATATTCATCGGCCGATGTCGATTAATGATAAAACGATTCGAAATTTGATAGAATTTGTCAATCTTTTTCCGGCTTATTTAATTGGTTCTAATGCCGATTTACCAATTGTTGGTGGATCTATTTTATCTCACGATCATTATCAATGTGGTTTTCACCATTTTCCAATTGAAGATGCCAAAGAAAGCAAAATAATTAACTTTCAAGATGTTAGATGTTCAATCTTGAGGTGGCCATTATCGACAATTAAATTGATAAGTAAGAATAAATAATTAATTATAAATATAACCAATAAAATTATGAAGTCTTGGAGCGAATATGAAAATCAAGAATTATTAATCATCAATAGTAAAACGAAGCGCCATAACACGATAAATCCAATAGTAAGATTCGATGGCAAAAACTATATTGTTTATATTATTTTAAGAAATAATTATACTAATGAACAATATCCTGATGGTGTTTTTCATGTTCATCCTGAATATTATCATATCAAAAAAGAAAATATTGGTTTAATTGAAGCGATGGGACTTGCTATCTTGCCGCCAAGACTAGATAAAGAGATATCCATGCTCAAAGTTAAATTAGAAAATGAATCACTAGTTGATATTAACCAGCTAGGTTTTCAACGAGAGTGGTATTTGCAACTAAAAGATAAATCATGGGCTAGTAGTATAGGTCTCGATGCGTTTTTACAATTTCATATTGGAAATGAATTTAAGCAAGCTATTACTTGTTGTGGAGTCTTCAAACAGAATGCTCGCGAACTTGGTATATTTTCAAAATTTTTAGAGGATTGTTTATATGATTGAAATTAAGAAGCAGAATACTGAAGGTATTTTAATGGATTTTATCAATATTCAAATTGAGGATTTTAATATTGAACTTTGCAACTATGGGGCCTCAATTAGGTTTCTGTGTTACAAAGGGATAAATACAGTTCTAACACATGATAATAGAGCAGACAGCATTAATGATCCAATGTATATGGGTAAAACGATAGGGAGGTTTGCTGGTAGAATCGAAAATGCTGAGTATTCAATCGGGGAAACGACTTATAAATTACTAAAAAATGATGACAAAACTATTTTACATGGTGGATTTAAGGGGTATTCCGATTTATTATTCGATTATAATATCGTTGAAAAGCCTGATATAATCAGTGTTATTTTCAGTTTAACATTAAAAAACGATAGCAGCGGCTTTAATGGTGCCATTAATTTACTAATAAAATACCAAATCACAATAAATGGTAGTATCGTAGTTGAATATAAGTATAAAAGTGATGAAAAAACGGTTGTAAATATCACTAATCATTCTTATTTTAATTTAGGTATGACCCCTACGGTTAACGATTTAATAATATCTTTAAATTCAATATCAATGTATAAAAACCGATTTTTGATTCCTTATAACGAAATTAAATCTATTGATTTGATGAATAACATTTTAATGTCTGAATTCTTTTTAAAATTTAACGGGATAGTTGATGACACTTTTATTTTAAAAGATTCACATTGTTGTTGTTTGATTAATCCTATTAATAATATAGTATTGGATGTCTATACCTCATATCCTTCAGTTGTGATATATAATTCTAGTTTTCCAGATGGAAAAAAGTTGGATCATGGCGGAAAAATGCAGCAAAATGCGGCCATTACATTAGAATGTCAATATCCACCCAATGAAATAAACTTCAAAAATCATCAAATAAAGTGTTTAGTAGAACCTAATAAATGGTACACTAATTACATTTGTTATTGTTTCTCATCAAAAGAGAAGAAAGGAGAATAGTTATGCAACAATATTTTTCTACAAAGAAACAAGGAGAATATCTAGTAATTTCCGAATTAGATTATCATCATATAAAAAATGTTATGCGTTTCAAAAGTGGTGATAAAATTATGGTTGTTTTTGATTCGCAATTGTTTAATTGTGAACTAATATTTCTTGAAGATAGTGTTCTAGCAAAAATTCTTTCTCAAGTTCAACATTCTCCTGAACTGAAAAATAAAATCACCTTAATTTATGGTATCCCCAAAGGGGATAAGTTTGAATTTGTCTTGCAAAAAGCCTGCGAATTAGGTGTTTCTACTATTGTTCCTTTTTTATCTGAACGAACTATAGTAAAGATTGAAGATAATAAAGTTGAGAAAAAAAGAGAACGCTGGCAAAAGATTATAAAAGAAGCAGCCGAACAATCTCATCGGACAACTATTACTGAGGTAATTGCGCCGATCAAGCAAAATGAATTAGTTAAGTATTTGAGCGAAGTAAATATTTGTGGTAGTGAGCAAGAGTGTGGCAAAGGTAGTACTGCATTATTTAATATTTTAAAAGAAAAGCCTGGTTCAATTAGCGTTATTGTCGGTCCTGAAGGTGGATTTTCACATCAAGAATTTGAATATTTTGAAGAGCTTGGGTTTAAAGGAGTATCATTTGGGAATCGAATACTACGTAGTGAGACGGCGGCATTATATATTGTTTCAATTATTGCTTTTATGCTAGAAAATGGTGAAAATGATGAATAAAACTTATTCTTTTATTACTTTGGGCTGCAAAGTAAACTCATATGAAAGTGAAGGTATGGCTATTATTTTGGAAAAAAATGGCTATACATTTTGTCAAACGGGGCAAACTCCTGATGTTGTAGTTATTAATACGTGTACTGTAACTAAAATCAGTGATCATAAGAGTAGACAGATGATCCGAAGAACTATCAATAACTATCCAGATGCCATCGTTTGCGTTGTTGGATGTTATTCCCAAATGGAATCGGAAGTTGTCAGTGCAATTAAAGGTGTAGCTATTGTTTTAGGTACACAAAATAGAGGCAAAATCGGCGAATACCTTCACCAATATACAAAAGAAAGAAAGTTGATTGTTGATGTTGATAATATACTTACAAATCATACGTTTGATAATTTAAATGTTACTAGTTATCATGATAACACTCGCGCTTTCTTAAAAATTCAAGATGGCTGTAATAACTTTTGTAGTTATTGTATTATTCCTTATGCGAGAGGTCCGATGCGCTCAAGGGAGCGGGAAAGTATTATTAAAGAAGCCCAAACTTTGATTGATAAAGGCTTTCAAGAGATTGTTTTAACGGGTATTCATACTGCTGGATATGGGGTTGATCTGCAAAATTATCATTTTTATGACTTATTACAAGAGATGATTGAAAGACTGCAAGGACTAAAACGTTTGCGAATATCATCAATTGAAGCAAGTGAAATTCATGACAATATTATTCAGCTTATTCAAAAAGATGATAAAATAGTTAATCATTTGCATATTCCTTTGCAATCAGGGTCTGCTAAGATAGTAAAATTGATGAATCGGAAATATAGCCTAGATGAGTATGCTGCTATTATTGCAAAGATTCGCAAAGCCCAACCAGATATTTCAATCACTACCGATGTTATTGTGGGTTTTCCTGGTGAAACAGAAGAGGATTTTCAAGAAACAGTGGCTTTCATTAAAAGAATGAATTTTTCACAATTACACGTCTTTCCTTATTCACCGCGCGCAGGTACTCCAGCAGCAGTGATGAAAGATCAAATTGATGGAATTGTTAAAAAGCAAAGAG
>CAYIYS010000058.1:0-5795 GCA_964367975.1 uncultured Eubacteriales bacterium | reverse complement strand
GCCCAGTTCCACTGCCAACAGAGAAGCAAGTCTACACATTACTCAGAGCTGTTCACAAGGACAAAGATTCACGTGAACAATTCGAAATTCGCACACATAAGAGATTAATCGATATTGTCAATCCAAATCCCCAAACAGTTGATACATTAACTCGTTTGGATTTACCTAGCGGAGTTGACATTGAGATTAAATTATAATCAGGGAGGTGTAATCAATGAAGCAAATTATCGGACGTAAAGTTGGGATGACTCAAGTCTTTGCAACTGATGGATCAATGATTCCAGTTACCGTGATTGAAGTTTTACCTAACGTTGTCTTGCAAAAGAAGACAGTTGAAAAAGATGGTTATGCAGCCCTTCGTATTGGTTATGAAGATAAGCGAGCTAACTTAGCAACTAAACCTGAACAAGGCCAATATAAAGCTGCTAACGCCACCCCTAAAAGATTCATTCGTGAAATCAAAGGTGACGAACTAGCGGCCTTCAATGTGGGAGACGAAGTCAATCCGAGCTTATTTCAAGCCGGTGAAATCGTTGATGTTCAAGGTGTTACCAAAGGCAAAGGCTTTTCGGGCGTTATTAAAAGATACGGATACCATGAAGGCCCAGCCGCTCACGGTTCCGGTTACCATAGAGGCATCGGTTCGATTGCCACTTATGGACGTACTAACAACCGAATTCACCCAGGGATTGGGATGGGTGGCCATCATGGCAACTACACCCGGACTATCCAAAATCTAACTGTTGTCGCAGTTGATGATGCACAACATGCAATTTTAATCAAGGGTGCTATTCCTGGAGCCAATAAGTCTATCGTTACTATTAAGTCAACTAAAAAGACTATTAAGCATGTTCCAGCAGCCAAAACATTGGTTGATTATACAGCGAAGTAGTTTAGCGGAAAGGAGAAAAGAAAATGGCAAAAATTAAAGTAAAAGTTTTAACACAAACAGGTGCTGAAGCTGGAGAAATTGTTTTAAATGAAGCGGTCTTCGGCATTGAACCTAGTGAACAAGCTATCTATGATGCAGTTCAAGTAGCTAGAGCCAACTCTCGTCAAGCAACCGCTAAAACTAAAAAGCGGGACGAAGTTAGTGGCGGTGGTAAGAAACCATATCGCCAAAAAGGAACTGGTCGTGCCAGAGCCGGTTCAACCCGTGCTCCTCAATGGAGACATGGTGGCATCGTCTTTGGACCAACCGGGGAACAAAACTATTCCCTCAAGATGAACAAAAAAGAACGCGCATTAGCTCTAAAGTCAATTTTATCAAGTAAAGTTGCAAATAAGGAGTTAATCGTAGTTGATAAGTTTGAATTCGCGGAGCCAAAAACCAAAGAGATGGTCACTTGCTTAAAAGCTATCGATGCCAAAGGCAAAATCCTCTTGGTGGTCGGCGATGAAAGTTTCGATGATAATGCCAATTTATCATCTTACAATCTCGGTTGTATTGCAGCGGTTTATCCTGAAAACATTAATGTTTATGAATTAATCAATAGCGATACAGTCGTCTTTACCAAAGAAGCTATACAATGTGTAGAGGAGGTGCTTCTAGATGGCAGCAACTAAAAAGAGTGCGGCAAAAGTAGAAGTCAAGGATGGCAAATTCCCACTACCTACTCCCCACGATTATGAAGTCATCGTTAAGCCAATTGTCACTGAAAAGTCACTGCGCTTAATGCAAACCGAAAATAAGATTACCGTTAAAGTTGCTAAAGGAGCTAATTCAATTGAAATTAAAAAAGCTTTTGAAGCCATCTTTAACAAACATGTCGAAAGGGTCAATATTGTCAATGTTAGAAGTAAAGAAAAACGAGTTGGTCGTTTTGCTGGACTTGTCGGAGCTTATAAGAAAGCAATTATCAAATTAGCCCCTGGCGAAACTCTTGATCTTTTCCAAGAAGAGAAGAAGTAAAAATTTTGGAAGAAAACAATATTTCCAAAGAGAAAGAACAGGAGGAATAAAAAATGGCAATTAGAGATTATAAACCAACATCAGCTGGTCGGCGTTCAATGACTAGCTTATCTTATGCAGAAATTACTACTAACAAACCAGAGAAGTCATTACTCGTTAGCCTCAATAAAAGCGGTGGACGTAATAACACTGGTCTGATTACATGTCGTCACATCGGTGGGGGCCATAAGAAAAGATATCGGATCATTGATTTTAAAAGAAACAAAGATGATATTATCGGTAATGTCGCCACTATCGAATACGATCCAAATCGTTCCGCTAACATCGCCTTAGTCAATTATGCTGATGGCGAAAAAAGATATATCCTGGCTCCTAAGGGCTTAAGTGTGGGTATGAAAGTTGTCTCGGGTGAAAATGTCGATATTAAGGTTGGCAATAGTTTACCTTTAGCGAGCATCCCAGATGGTACTTTCATTCATAACCTTGAACTTAAACCAGGTAAAGGCGGCCAACTAGTTCGATCAGCTGGTGCCAGTGCCCAACTCTTAGGCAAGGAAGATAAGTATGCTACTGTTCGTCTTTCATCAGGCGAAGTCAGAAAATTCTTACTAGGTTGCCGCGCAACCATTGGTGAAGTTGGTAATGAAGACCACTCACTCGTCAGTTTAGGCAAAGCCGGCCGCAGAAGATGGCTCGGTGTTAGACCAACAGTTCGGGGTGCTGTTATGAACCCTTGTGATCACCCACACGGTGGTGGAGAAGGAAAGAACCCAGTTGGTCGTTCTTCACCTCGAACACCTTGGGGTAAGAAAGCGATGGGGGTTAAGACCCGCAATACTCGCAAAGCTTCTTCTAAATTAATTGTTAGAAGACGCAATGATAAGTAAAGGAGGAAAATGAAATGGCTCGTAGTTTTAAAAAAGGACCATTCTGTGATGATCACCTAATGAAGAAAGTTCAAAAACTTAATGCAGAAGGTAAAAAAGAAATCATTAAGACTTGGTCGAGAAGATCAACAATCTTCCCTGAATTCGTCGAACATTCATTCGCCGTCTATAATGGCCGGGAACATATTACTGTTTATGTAACTGAAGATATGGTTGGTCACAAACTCGGAGAATTCGCCCCTACAAGAACATATCGTGGACACACTGGACATACAGCAGAAGATAAAGCTGCTAGTGCCGTGGGAGGTAAATAATAATGGAAGCAAGAGCAACAGTTTCAACCGTTAGAATTACGCCTCGTAAAGTTCGCTTAGTTATTGATGAAGTTAGGGGCTTAAAAATCGATCAAGCATTAGCATTACTTGCTAATACTAATAAATCAGCATCACCAGTCGTGGCCAAATTAATTAAATCGGCCGCAGCCAATGCCATTAAAAACCATGAAATGGATGGTGCTAAACTTTATATCAAAGAAATTTATGCTAACGATGGCATGCGCATGAAACGCTTTAGACCAAGAGCTAAAGGCAGCGCCAGTGCTTTGATTAAAAGAACTAGCCACATCACCTGTGTGGTGGCAGAACAAGGATAGGAGGAGCAGCATGGGACAAAAAGTTAATCCAGTTGGAATGAGAATTGGCATTAATCGGGATTGGGATTCAAAATGGTATGCCAATAACAAAGATTATGCAAAATTCTTACATGAAGACATTAAGATTCGTTCTTTATTAGAAGCTAAGCTCAAAGATGCTGCTTTATCTAGAACTGAGATTTTAAGAACTAAAGGTAATGTGGAAATTTTGGTTCACGTTGCTAGACCCGGAGTTGTCATTGGTCAAGATGGCAAAAACGTTGAAGAATTAAATAAAGCAATCGCTAAGATTACGAAAGAAAAGAAAGTTAAGATTACTGTTGTTGAAATCAAACAACCTAATCTTGATGCCGTCTTAGTAGCCAAAGGAATGGCGCAACAACTTGAAGCGCGGGCTTCCTTTAGAACCGTGCAAAAGAAAGCGATTCAAAGTGTGATGAAGTCAGGAGCTAAGGGAGTTAAAACTTTAATTTCTGGCCGCCTTGGTGGAGCTGATATTGCGCGAAGTGAAGGTTATGCTGAAGGAGTCGTTCCACTGCATACTTTAAGAGCCGATATCGACTTCGCTCATGCCGAAGCCGCTACTACATATGGCCGTTTAGGAGTTAAGGTTTGGATCTGTCGGGGAGAAATTCTGAAAGATCATGACCAAAAACCTAAGAAAAATGAAGAAACGAAAGGGGCGTAGGAATTTATGTTAATGCCAAAAAGAACAAAATATCGGAAGCCTCATGCCTTAAGTTATGAAGGCAAGGCTACCACTTGCAATTATGTTGCATTTGGAGAGTTTGGTCTTCAATCACAAGAAGGCGACTATATTACTTCCAATCAAATTGAAGCTGCTCGTATCTGCTTGTCTAGATACACCAAAAAGGGTGGACAAGTTTGGATTAGAATTTTCCCTCATCTCTCGAGAACCAAAAAACCACTAGAAGTCCGGATGGGTTCTGGTAAAGGTGCTCCTGATCACTGGGTAGCTGTTGTCAAAGCTGGCACAGTTATGTTTGAAATCGGAGGCGTTCCAGAGGCCGATGCTCGTGAAGCATTAAGGCTGGCTGGGGCTAAACTTCCTGTTCTAACTAAAATTGTTTCCCGCCAACCAAAGGTAGGTGCTAATAATGAAAATTAAGAACATTCGCGAATTGCCGCAAGCAGACTTAGAAAAGAAAGTTAAGGATTTAAAAGAAGAATTATTCGTCCTTAGATTTCAACAAGCGACTGGCAATGCCGCTGAAGCCAATAAAAAGAAAGTAATTAGAAAGGATATCGCACGAATTCTCACTATTCTAAGAGAACGTGAGATTCAAAATGGATAGGAGGTAGCCATCATGGAAAGAAATACAAGACGTAAACTTCAAGGTGTTGTTACAGCTGACAAGATGGATAAAACTATCACTGTCCTAGTGACAACCCATACTAAACATGCTCTTTATTTAAAGAAAGTCATGCATACTAAAAAATACATTGTTCATGATGAAAAGAATATTGCCCACCTTGGCGATACAGTCATCATTATGGAAACACGCCCTTTATCAGCCCAAAAACATTTCACTTTAGTTGAAATTGTCAAGACAGCTGAAAAGGTCGCCTAAGGAGGAACAACACTATGATTCAAAATGAAACAAATCTTGTGGTTGCAGATAACTCAGGTGCCCGCAGCGTCAGAGTCTTTAGGCTTTTAGGTGGTTCGTTTAGAAAGTCTTCTGGGATTGGCGATATCGTCATTTGCGCAGTCAAAGACGCTTTGCCAAACTCGGGAGTTAAAAAAGGCGAAATTGTGCGAGCAGTTATTGTTCGTACCAAGAAGGGTGTCACGCGGGCTGATGGCGCCAGAATTAAGTTTGATGATAACGCTTGTGTCCTAATTAAGGAAGATGGAACTCCTAGAGGAACTCGTGTCTTCGGACCAGTCGCTAGAGAATTAAGAGACAAAGGTAACGAGGGATTTATGAAAATCATTTCCCTTGCTCCTGAAGTCCTATAGGAGGCACAAAAATGAGAATTCAAAAAGGTGATAAGATTAAAGTTATTGCAGGTGCCAATAAAGGCACCATTGCCGAAGTCTTACATGTCAGTACAAAAAAAGGTCTAGTTTGGGTTGAAGGGGTTAATATGCGGACTAAACATATTAAACCAGATCAATCTAACACTGATGGTAGAATTGATACTTACGAAGCTCCAATCGATATTTCAAACGTAGCTTTCTACGATGAGAAAAAGAAAACAGTTTCAAAGATCGGTTATAAAATTGAAGGCGAAAATAAAGTTAGAATCGTTAAAAAAACCGGCCTTGAAGTTGGTAAATCGGCTAAACCATCGCTAAAATCCATCATTAAACCAACTA
>CAYIYS010000057.1:0-5872 GCA_964367975.1 uncultured Eubacteriales bacterium | reverse complement strand
TTTTAAAACATCCAAACGGCAAAGACTGCCTAAAAACAACGATTGTTGTGGATTTAATTGAAAAGTAACTGGCTTCATTTCTTTTTTTGGCAAGATATATTTCAAGTTTTTATTATCAACATAGTGATAAATATTTGTTTCACTATAAAGACCAGGAGTATCATACAAATAACAATCATTGATAAAAGGAATTTTAAGTAATTTAAGGGTTGTCCCTGGATATAAAGAAGTGGTGACAAATTGTTGAGTTGTATTACAATAACTTTTCATTAAAGTATTAATAATCGAGGATTTGCCAGTATTGGCATTGCCAATTAAGTAAATATTTTTATAAGTCGGATAAGTTTTGATTAAATTCAGCAATTCATCAAAGTGATAATTGTGAGTGGCACTAATGATTTCTATTTCATCATATGGTATATTATTGACCTTTAATTGCATTTTAATATAGTTTAACAAACGTTCTTGATTAATAATGTGCGGAAATACATCGATTTTATTGACTAGGACAATGATTTTAGAGGATGGAGCATATTTATTCAAACCTGGGATTAAAGAACCATAGAAGTTAAATATGTCAATAACGTATAAGATGATATTATTTTGGGTCTCTATCTCCATTGTTCTTAAATATTCTTGCTCATCCACCTTAATCACGGTGTTAGTATTATAATGTTTTAGCTTAAAACATCTTTGACATAATACTTCATTTTGTTCAAAGTCAAGGTTAGATGGTACATATCCTGGCAGCGATGGATCAAGCGATTGTAAACTCGCCCCACAGCCAGCACAAACTTTTTTAGCCATTAATATCACACCTTTTCTTAAATGTTTGATAATTATTGTGCTTCAAATTATATTTTCTAATTCTTTTATCGATAAAACGATTGAATTTGGTTATCAATAAATCTTTATCAACCACTGGCTCAACTAATATTGAATGTAGCTGCATTGAATTGCTCAGCAAAATATCGTTTAAAAGTTGATCGCCAATAATAACCATTTTAGTCGCATCAATCTTTTGTTGACTAATGAATTTTTTTAAACGCCCAGTTAGAGGTTTATGAGTTGTATGTAAATAAATAACATCCAGATTTTGACAAAATTTGGCTACTCTATCTTCATGATTATTAGAAATAATGTAAAACTTAAAGCCGAGACTTCTAACCATTTCGATAAACTCAAGGGTGCTAGGTAACGGCGTTAGTTGATTGAAAGCAACTAGTGTGTTGTCTAAATCACACAAAATAGTATCGATTCCTGCTTTTTTCAAGACTTCAAAATCAATTTCATTAATACTAGTCGCATACCAGGTAGGAATAAATAAATTTTTCATATAAATCCTCTAAAAATCATCAATTAGATCAAAGATTGTGTGCGCTTTATCAGCATCTTCAACTTTAACAGTTGTTTCGCTATCTTTCTTGGTTTCACTTGGTTCATAAATAGCGGTTGCGTTGCTAATCTCTTCCAAATACATATCCGAGACAAATAAATAAGTTTCGCCCCGCGTTGTTGCGATGGTATTACGTAACGAGGAACCAATCGGCGTGGCTTTAGAATTATTAAATTGGATATCTCTAGCTCCATTAATTGAAGATAAGACATAGTATTGTGATTCAGGATTAAAAAATTGCATGGCGACAATTGATTGCGGTTCACTGCGATAATATTTATATAATTCACCCGGTTTGGCTAAACGATTTGTAGGTTCTAAAGAATTAGGATTAAATATTTTACAGGCGCCTTTATTACTTAAAGCTACCACATTTAATTTATTACCCCGATTAACAGCAATCATGCTGGCTATTTGTTCATCTTTAGCTAGTGACATCGCTTTAACGCCGGCGGCTCGGTAACCAATTACACTCACTTGTGATTCATGATATTTAATGATATGCCCATGAGTCCCGACCAGGATTAAATAAGAATCGCCGGTTGAAAAAGTGGCATTGACTAAACCATCATCGCTGTCGATTGGCATGCAACTGACCGATTTAGTATAGCGTTGTAGGATGAAATCTGTGAGTTTACATCTTTTAATTTTGCCTTTTTTTGAACATAAATCAATATAGACGCCCTCTTTAAAGTCTTTAATCAAAAGGCCAGCAATAATCTTCTCTTCTCCATTAAGGGAAATCAGATGAGAAATATGCTTCCCTTCATCTTTCCATTTAGCTTCTAGCATTTCATGGACTGGGATATATAAAAAGTTGGCTTTATCGGTGAAGGCTAAAACGACATCAACTGTTGTAGCTTTGCCACAAGCTAGAATAATATCGCCATTTTTGCAGCCTGGTAAAGCATTTTCACTAGTTTGATATGATTTAGGTGATGAGCGTTTGACATAGCCATCTCGTGTGATGGTAAAATAAACATCCTCTTTCATAATCGGCGCTTTTTCAATATTAAATTCAACCATCTCATTTTCAATCATTGATTTACGAGGAATTTTATAAGTTTTATTAATTAAAGATAATTCTTCGATTAAAACACGTTTCAAAACATTTGAATCGTTCAAAATTAGTTGTAAATTATTCACTAAATCTTGCAATGATTTTAATTCTGTTTCTAAAGTGATGACTTCAGTTGAAGATAAGCGATATAAATGTAACATGACAATCGCTTCAGCTTGTTTCTCACTAAACTTAAAGCGTTGAATCAAATTTGCTTTGGAATCAGCTTTATCTTTACTGTGTTGAATAATGCGCACCACTTCTGCGATGTTATTTTTGGCGACTATTAAACCTTCAATAATGTGAATTCGGGTTTTAGCTTTTTCCAAATCAAATTTTGAACGTCGAGTAATTACATCAACTTGGTGAGCAATGTAATAATCTAAAATAGGTAACAAACCCAATTGTAAAGGTTTCTTATTACAAATCGTGACCATATTATAAGTGTATTTGACTGAGAGTTCAGATTTTTTCATCAAATAATTAACAATGGCAGCATGATTGGCATCATTTTTCATTTCAACAACTACTCTAAGTCCCATCCGATCGGATTCATCGCGGACTTCGATAATGCCATCCACTTCTTTATTGCTTCTTATTTTATCAATATTGGCCACCATTTCAGATTTAATAACCTCAAAAGGAATCTCTGTAATAATTAATGAAGTCAGGCCTTTATAGCGAGTTAGTTCGGTTTTAGAAACGATTTGAAAAGAGCCACTGCCCGTTTCAAAGGCTTGGCGAATACCATCGATTCCGCGAATGATTGCGCCAGTTGGTAAATCTGGTCCCTTGATGATTGTCATCATGTCTTGCAAAGAACAGTGTGGATGTTTAATCCGATAAATACAACCTTCAATTACCTCATTGAAGTTGTGCGGAGGAATATTGGTGGCATAACCAGCAGCAATCCCTTTGGCGCCATTAATTAAGATATTTGGATAGCGCGCTGGTAAAACAGTCGGCTCTTCATCCGTATCATCAAAGTTTAAAGCCATCAAAACAGTATTTTTATTGATGTCTTTTAATAATTCATCACTAATATGAGCTAGTCGAGCTTCGGTATAACGCATAGCGGCAGCAGGGTCATCATCTAAAGAGCCATTGTTACCTTGCATGTCAACTAAAGGCATCGATTGTTTCCACCATTGTGACATTCTAACCATCGCATCATAGACACTCGAATCGCCATGAGGATGGTAATTAGCAATAACATTACCGACTGTTTTAGCCGATTTTCGATATGCTGAATTAGCTGTATTTCCGGTGGTATACATTGAATACAAGATGCGACGTTGCACTGGTTTTAAGCCATCTCTGACATCAGGTAAAGCCCGATCTTGAATAATGTATTTCGAATAACGACCAAAACGGTCACCCATCATTTCTTCTAAAGTATAGTGAATAATTGAATTATTTTTTGCTGTCATCTTTATTCACTCTCCTTTTTGATATTGGCTTCGACCTTAAAACTATCTTCCAAGGTAAAGCGCACATTTTCATCAATCCATTCGCGGCGAGGACGTGGATCTTGCCCCATTAAAACACTGATTCTACGATCAGCAATTTGGGCATCTTCAATCCCGACTTGAATTAAGAAACGAGTTTGTGGATTCATCGTGGTTTCCCAAAGTTGGGAAGCATTCATTTCACCTAAACCTTTATAACGCTGAATGGAATAGTTGGCACCAATCTTTGCTTTGGCCACTTCCAACTCTTCATCAGTCCAACAATAAATGAATTTTTCATTCTTGCCGGCCCCTTTATAAACTTTATACAAAGGTGGCATAGCAACATAAATCATTCCTTGTTCAACTAAAGGTCGCATAAAGCGATAGAAAAATGTCAATAATAAAACTTGAATATGGGCACCATCGGTATCGGCATCAGTCATGATAATAATTTTGCCATAATTTGACTCACTGGCATCAAAACCTTGACCAACACCGGCCCCAATCGTATAAACAATAGTTGAAATTTCAAGATTCTTCATTAACTCTGATAATTCAACTTTTTCGGAGTTGATGACTTTGCCTCTTAAAGGCAAAATGGCTTGAAACAGTCGATCTCGACCTTGTTTTGCACTGCCACCAGCTGAATCACCCTCCACTAGGAATAATTCACATTCTCCTCTTTTTTTGGATTGAGCTGGGGTTAATTTGCCTGACAGTAATCGCTCGGTTTTATCTTTTTTGCCACTGCGCGCTTCTTCTCGTGCTTTGCGGGCTGCTTCTCTAACTTGACAAGCTTTATGAGCCTTAGAAATAATGCCATTGGCAAAATCTTTATTTTCTTCTAAATAATATGATAATTTTTCATATAAAACTGCTTCCACCGCTTGCCGTGCTTCAGAAGTCCCAAGTTTAGATTTAGTTTGACCTTCAAATTGTAAAAGTTTCTCTGGCACATGCACCGAAACAATCGCTGTTAAACCTTCACGATAATCGCTACCATCAATTTTATCTTTATCTTTAATTAAATTATGCTTGCGCCCAAAATCATTTAAACAGCGGGTAAAAGCCGATCTAAAGCCGGTTTCATGTGTCCCACCATCAAGGGTTTTAATATTATTGGCAAAGGAAAGAATGTTTTCATCATAGGAATTGCTGACATATTGTAAAACAATTTCGACTTCAATAGTGGAATTGACCCCAATAAAACTAGCCGGCGTACCAATGACATTTTTATTTTTATTAATGAATTCTACATACGAAACAAGGCCTTTTGGATAGATGAAATTTTGTGCAGTATTGTCTCTTTCATCCAATAAAACCATCTCAACGCCTTTCAATAAAAAAGCATTCTCTTGTAAACGTTCAACAATCAGTGATTTTTTGAAATCATGATTTATAAAAACATTGGGATTTGGAATAAATTTAACTTTGGTGCCCGTTGTTTTAGCTTCTCCAATTATGGATAATTTAGAGATTTCTTTGCCCCCATTTTCATATTTTTGATAATATTTTTTGCCTTCACGACAAATGGTGACTTCTAATAACGATGATAAGGCAGTAACAACGCTGGCCCCGACCCCATGCAAACCAACACTTGATTGATAAGATATCGAGTTAAATTTTCCGCCAGCATGCAAAATCGTATAAACAACTTGCGGAGTGGGAACTCCCGACTTATGTTTACCAGTCGGAATGCCGCGTCCAAAGTCTTCAACCGAAATTGAATCATCTTTACCAATCGTCACAATTATTTTATTGCCAAAACCCGCCATTGCCTCATCGATGGCGTTATCAATTATTTCCCAAACTAGATGATGAAGCCCACGCCAGTCGGTTGAACCGACATACATGCCCGGCCTTTTTCTGACTGCCTCTAAACCTTCCAGTATTTCTATACTATTTTCACTATATGTTATTTTCTTATCCATTTAGTATAACACGCTCCATTAACATATCTTATAT
>CAYIYS010000056.1:0-6523 GCA_964367975.1 uncultured Eubacteriales bacterium | reverse complement strand
TTTAATAATAACATCTTTAGCAAAAAAAGAGAAAAGAAGCGCTAAGCAACAACTCACCTATTTAAAAAGTTTAAAGTTTATAATCTTTTTTACTCTTCTTTCAGCAACTTATGCCATCTCTGCTTATAGATATTTACGCCAATCTATAGTAAAATAAAGGTTAAGCAAACAGAGGAATTCAGCATGCAAGAAAAAACATTATTCACCGATGAAATGAACCAACCACTAGCCGCTAGACTTCGTCCTTCTTCTTTAGCAGAATTTGTTGGACAAGCCCATTTAGTCGGCACCGGAAAAATCTTAAGAAAAATGATTGAAAACGATAAAATAGGTTCAATGATTTTTTGGGGCCCACCTGGTGTTGGAAAAACTACATTAGCTAGCATTATAGCCACGCAAACTAAAGCTAAATTTATCAATTTCTCAGCTGTAACTAGTGGGATTAAAGAAATAAAACAAGTCATGGAAGCAGCGGAAAGAAACAAACAGATTGGTGAAAACACTATTTTGTTCATTGATGAGATTCATCGCTTTAACAAAGCGCAACAAGATGCTTTTCTACCCTATGTTGAAAAAGGCAGCATCATTTTGATTGGTGCTACAACTGAAAACCCTTCTTTTGAGGTCAATAGTGCCTTATTATCTCGTTGTAAAGTTTTCGTTTTAAAAGGCTTGCAAACTAGTGATTTATTTACTTTGCTGAAACTAGCAATTACTAGTGAAAAAGGTTTTGGTAGACAAAATGTGATTATTGAGGACAATGAATTAGAAGCCATTGCCAACTTTGCTAATGGTGATGCTAGAACTGCCCTTTCCACTTTAGAAATGTGTGTTCTCAATGGTGAAGAAAAAAATGGAACAATTACTATTAATCAAGAAACTGTCGAACAATGCACTTCAGTCAAATCACTTCTCTATGATAAAAAAGGGGAAGAACATTATAATCTTATTTCTGCCTTACATAAATCCATGCGTAACTCCGATCCTGATGCTGCAGTATACTGGTTAGCTCGCATGTTAGAAGCCGGTGAAGATCCCCTCTATGTCGCACGTCGAGTGCTTCGTTTTGCAAGTGAAGATATTGGTTTAGCTGATCCTCATGCCATGGAAATTGCTGTTGCTGCTTACCAAGCTTGCCATTTTATTGGCATGCCAGAATGTGCTCTTGCTTTAACAGAAGCCGTCATTTTTATGGCTATTTCTCCAAAATCCAATGAAATTTATGCCGCTTATAACCGAGCCAAAACAGATGCCATCACTATGCTAGCTGAACCTGTTCCTTTGAATATTAGAAACGCTCCAACCGGATTGATGAAAGATTTAGGTTATGGACAAGGTTATCAATACGCCCATGATTATGAAAATAGGATTACTCAGATGCAATGTCTACCCGATTCTTTACTTAATAAAGAGTATTATCAACCTTCCGAACAAGGTTTAGAAATCAAATATAAAAATAGACTAGAAGCCATCAAAGCCTGGAAGAAGAATCAAAACGAAAATAAAGGTTAAACAACATGTCTTAATTAGGTTTATCTCTAATGCTCTTCAAAAGCGTGTTTTTAAATCGTTATATTTGGTTGTTTTTTTATAAAAAAATCCCTTTTATTTGATTCTTTTGAATCCAACTTTAAGGGAAAATTTCAAGTAATTGGTGCGGCCGGAGGGACTTGAACCCTCATGCCGTGAAGCGCTAGATCCTAAGTCTAGTGCGTCTGCCATTTCGCCACGGCCGCATTGTGACTGTTTATTACCTAAGCAGTCTTTTAATATTAAAACATACTTGATACTATAATTCAAGTTTTTTGTCGCAAATCCGGCCAGCGAGATTACTAATTTCACTTAGTTTATTTTCTATCAAAAAAGGGTGTCTGTCATAGCAAACACCGCACTCAAACTAAAAAATAGCCAAAAGCAAAAAGATAAAGAGGGTTGAAGAAGTTTGCACAGAAAAAACAAGGGTTTAGGTGGACCAATTGGAACAATAAACCTTGAATCCATTATTAAAGAATTGGAAAAAGAAAACATTAAACAGGAAGTTGAAATCGAATAATTAAAAAAATTGTTTCTTGATTTCAATTTAGATAAATTTACTGCTGATCATCAATCAATTAAAGAGTATGTTCATTACTTCAATAACGAAAGATTCTCTTATGCCTTAAAATATAAAACCCCAGCAGAGTTTAAAATTCTACCTGGGGCTTCTTAAAATTTGATACGTGTCTACTTTTTCTTCATTAGGGTAACTTTTATCAAAACTTAGCAATGTTTGTTATGGGTTCATTTGCCTTTGCGATTGAAAAATTTTCATGGGTTTAACAGAGCGGATGACTCTTGTTTAGACAAGCAAATCTTTAAAATGATTCCATTAACCAGTCTAAGGCATTTATTTGCTTGATTCCGTTATGGGATACTAAAGGGTCTTCATCTAATGTAAGTAGATATTTTGCATTATGGTCATTTATACTGTTAAGGGGTTTTAATTCACGTTCCAATGTTTGTTTATCTCTGACAGTTAGCGCAACTTGATAATATTCTACTAAACCCTCCTTGGTTTCAGTTATAAAATCAATTTCTCTTGCCCCGACTTTGCCAATATAAACTTTATTTCCACGCCTTAACAACTCTAAGCATATTATATTTTCAAGTATAAAGCCAAAATCCGCATTCTTTCGGCCAAGCAAGTAGTATCTTAAACCGATATCAGCTAAATAATATTTGTCACCTGTTTTTAGGTATTGCTTACCTTTTACATCATATCTGCCTATCTTATATAGTATATAACTGTCTGTCAATGCATTTAGATATCTTTCAACTGTATGAACGGTTATTGACCTACCCTGCGACTTCATTGTATTAGCTATCTTATTTGTAGATATCATATTACCTATATTGCCAAACATGAATCGCACAAGGCTATCAAGCATCATATAATCGGCGATGTTTTTTCTCGTAACAACATCTTTTAGAATTATAGTGTTATAAATACCACTTAAATATTCTCTTATTTTATCTTGATCGCCATCTAACTCTAAAATTTGCGGAAAAGCACTTTCTGTTATATACCTTGTGTATGCTCTCGGCAAGTTTTCATAAGCCGCTATTGCCCCGACATATTCTTTAAATGATAATGGCAGCATTTGGATTTCAACATACCTGCCCGAAAGCAATGTGGCCAGCTCTCCCGATAACAAATACGCATTTGAGCCTGTTAGATAGAGGTCAACATTCTTTTTAATAAATAGACTATCTACTGCAATTTGGAAATTTGATACTAATTGTATTTCATCTAAGAAAACATAGTTTTGCTGACCTTGAATTATTTTTTGACTTACATATTCATATAACTTTTTATAGTCTTTTAAGTCTGCATAGTCAGCGTCTTCAAAGTTTATTGATATTATTTGCTTATTATCAACGCCACTTTCTAAAAGATGATTTTGGTATAGCTCAAAGAGGGTTGACTTACCACACCTGCGTATGCCAGTGACCACCTTTATTATTCTTTTGTCCCGATATCCGATTAATTTATCTAAATATATCTTTCTTGGTATCATACTAACACCTCACAATTATTATATGGCTATATTTTATGTTTTTTTCAACACAAAGTCAATAGTTTTTGTTTATAGAATTCAAACTTTAGATAAATTATAGATGTTTTTGTCTTTGTAATTCAAACATTTTACAAAACCTGGCAACCACTGGCTCATAAAAAATGTAACAATAAACTTTCAATGAGTCGAGCCAGAACTCCTACAGATAATCCAATTATTGAATCTTTGAATGGCTGGATTAAAGAAGAGCTATATAAGGATTTTAAAATATATTCAAAAGAAAATATTAATATTTCTTTAAAACATCTAAATCTAGTAAAAACTCTTTTAACCCAATTATTTGAGTCCCATTCTCATTTTTCCAAGCTTTAATATCTTCCCTTACTATAATAATTTTCTTAAATGAATCCTTAATAGCAACTAAAGGTCTTTCTTCTTGATTTATTTTTTCTACATTTGGCATCATGTATGCTGATTGAATATATATTTTATCACTGCCAATGTTGCAAATAAAATCAACTTCCAATTGTTTATATGTTCGTTTTCCATCAATATTTTCCCTAACTTCAATCAAACCTACATCGACATTGTATCCTCTGTATAATAATTCGTTGAAAATAATATTTTCCATAATATAGTTTTCCTTTTGTTGCCTAAAATTTAAAAGAGCATTCCTTAGACCAATATCTGTATAATAATATTTACTAGGTGTACTTATATACTTTCTTCCTTTAACATCATATCTTTCAACTTTATTAATAATAAATGCTTCCATTAAGTAGTCAATGTAATTTTTTATTGTTAAATCTGTAGCAGGAATACCTTTACTTTTAAATGTGTCAGAAATTTTTTTAGGATTATTTAAAGATCCAATTGAGGATGCTAAAATTTGCATCAAGTTCACCATTACTTCATCTTTTTTTAAGTTGTTTCTTTCAACAATATCTTTTAAATATGTATAGTTTAATAGTTGTTTTAAGTATGCAGATTTTTCTTCGTCATTTTTTTTGCTTAATATTTGTGGTAATCCACCATATGTATAATATTCTTTCCACGCTTCAGAAAAATCCAATTTTGAGTTTTCATTATATTCTTTAAATGAAAGTGGAAAAACTCTAACTTCATCTCCTCTTCCTCTAAACTCAGTTATAATATCGCTAGAAAGAAATTTTGAGTTAGAACCTGTAACATAAATATCAATATTTAGATTACGGTTTAATCCATTTAATAAAGCCTCAAATCCGCTACATAATTGAATCTCATCTATAATCAAATAATTCATTTCATTTTTTATAATTTTTGAATCAATATATTCACGCAATAACTTCCGATCGCGTAGATGTTCGAAATTATCACTATCTAAGTCTATTAATATAATGTTTTCTTCAGAAACACCCGTTTTTAGTAGATAGTCTTTATAAATTTGAAAAAGCAAATATGATTTTCCCGATCTTCTAATTCCTGTAATTACTTTTATTGCATTATTCTCTTTTCTATTTATAAGTTTTTGCAAATACAAATCTCTTTTTATCATGAAATCACCTCTATGAATTTACTGGTTTGTGACAGTTTTTTCATAATAAGCATATCGCTTGTTTGTAACCATGTCAATAACAAACTATGAATTTATTGGTATATGACAGTTTTTTCATAGTCGTTCCAAACATATATTTTTTCCTTTTTTATAAAACAAAAAGGCCTGATACCATTGTCAATTGTATCAAACCTATGCTTTCAATATGTGTTGAGTTACCTATTTTAATACAATTACTCACCCCTAGCAAAAATCACGCACCCTTGACTAGTTTTACGCAACCCTAAAATTGATGGCTTTGTTAAGCTTTTTTTTCATTAAATGCTATTTAGGTGTGAATGGCATACAATACAGTGAATTTTTGGTTATCAGTTCAATATCTACTCAGCATACAATTTTTTAGTGTGTTTTATGAAATCAACAATATTCGTTTTCATTTCGGACAATAGAAAATCCAAGTCATTGTAGTCACAACTATCTATAATTCGGTTTTTCAAAACGAAATCTGTTCTATTAGGATTATCTGTCAGCCTGTATTTTTGCTGCTGATCTTTCAATCTGTTATGAAGTTCTTTTTGCACCTTTCGATTCATTCCAGATAACCAAATTTCATAATCAAAAGTAAGATGAACAAAAGAGATAACATACTTAAGACCTTTCGCTTTCAGTTTGCCATTTGTAAATTGAAAATATGAGTAATCCATATTGTTCTCGACAATGCTGTTTGTGAATTCATATTCAGGCATGTCTTGTTCCAAATAGATCCGTAAGTATCGAAAGAACCCAATGAACTCCTGATATCCTTTTTGTAAATCGGTTGTTTGAATAATTCTTTTATATTCATCAATATATTTCCCGTTAATCTTCATATTCTTTCCTTTTTGTTATGTAAAAATCACTTTTATATATCATTAACCCATCATTTTTATGACAAATTAATAGCTATAATTATGCATCACTGTGTTTTTTACACACCTCTAAAATATATAACATTATTTAGCTATTTTGCTTTGTGATACACATACGTATAATCTTCAACGTTATAATCCTTAATTTTTTTATACTTATCAGGTGAGTTGGTAATAGTTTCATCACTAACCGAATCAACTACTATTTTTTGTAAGTACTGATATTCAGAATATTCTTTTAAAGATGCCATCACTAAAGCATTTCTAAAGTATTTTGCATTTGCTTTAATCAACTCCGCATTAAACAAGTAACCATATTGTTTTAAAAGTAAAAAAGCGAAAGCGGATATTGTTCTAGTGTTACCTTCTCTAAAAGGATGAACTCTCCAAATATCAGCTATGAGTCTTGTAAATAAATGAATAAAGTCTTCTTTGTTTAAATTACCAAGACTATTATTTTTAAAATAGGTTTGATTAATTTTACTTAAATCTTTGTCAATCAAATTGCACAAACTATATTCTAC
>CAYIYS010000055.1:0-6594 GCA_964367975.1 uncultured Eubacteriales bacterium | reverse complement strand
ATAAGTATATCTCCCAATATCTTTGCCTCGTAAAATTGGTCGTATTATTTCATCGCATTTTGGATCCTCTTTTATCAATCTATCTCGTGTAGTTTTATCGATAATAAACGCCTCGTTACATCCCGTCAATACGCCTCTATTGATAGATAATGGCCAATCCCCCAATTTTACCCCGTGCTCTTCAATCTTCTTTTTTATGTCGGCTTCAATTTTAGAGAGAATGGTCCAATTTGAAGAATTATTGAAACTAGAATAACTATGGTTTCGCACAACATAATCCCCCCTTATAATTGTTCTATGGAGGAACGATAATATGATATTTGGGTACATACGTGTTAGTACGGAAAAACAAACTGTTGAAAATCAGCGATTCGAAATTAAAAAATTTTGTGAAAAAGAGGGGTTGCATATAGATGATTGGATTGAAGAAACAATTTCGGGAACAAAAGCATATTCCAAAAGAGCGTTGGGGGCTCTCTTGAAAGAAGTTAAAAAAGGAGATTATATCATCTGCGCCGAATTGTCTAGGTTAGGAAGGACTTTATTCATGATTATGGAGATTTTGAATTTATGTATGCGAAAAGAATGTATTGTTTGGACAATAAAAGATGGATATCGATTAGGAGATGATATACAAAGTAAAGTATTAGCCTTTGCTTTTGGTTTGTCTGCAGAAATTGAAAGAAATTTGATTTCTCAAAGAACAAAAGAAGCGTTGGCAAAAAGAAAAGCAGAGGGAGTTATTTTAGGGAGGCCAAAAGGAAGAAAATCATCAAAAGTTAAACTTTCAGGAATGAGTAATTATATTCTTGAACATAAGATGAAAGGTTGGAGTCAACTTAAGATCGCAAAAAAATTACACGTTCATAGAAACACTTTAAGTAATTACATAAAAAGAGAAAGACTATTATAAAAGTTCTTGCCACTTTTCTTTAATGATTTATAATTATATTGTATATGAATATATATTCAGGAGGATAATATAATGTTTACTAAAAAGTTTTGCAAGATTAGCAATGGCGAAACTATCGCTTATTGCGATGAAGGACTAGGAGATAAGGTCATTCTAGTCATTCATGGTAACTACACTAGTAGTTATGTTATGGCACCTTTTGTTTACCATTTACCAAATGGCTATCGAGCAATCATGCCTGATTTAAGAGGGTTTGGTGATTCCACTTATAATCATCCATTCCTAACTCTCAAAGAGTTATCAGATGATCTAAGATTATTCTGTCAAGAAATGAAGATTGAAAAGTGTATCGTGGTTGGTCACTCATTAGGTGGGGGAGTAGCCATGCAATTTGCTATTGATTCAGCCGATATTACTGAAAAGTTAGTTCTTGTCGCTCCAACCAGTGTCTATGGCTATCCAATCTTTAAAAAGGATGAGGCTGGTAAATTCCTACCATTCAAAGACAAAGATGATTTACTAACTGATCCTAATCTTAAAGTAGGTAATGATATGTTGGTTCAAAAAAATATACCTTTATTTGATATAGTAATGGGTAATTTATACAAGAAGAAACCATCAAGAAGATTCTTAGATGAATCTAATGAAGAATCGATGAAAGAAAAAGATTTGATGGCGGCAGATTGGGCTTTAGCGGTCTTTAACATTACTGATAAACCATCGCTATATGGTCCGGGTACAAACCAAGTTAAAGACATTAAGTGTCCAATCTTCTTGGCTACAGCGACCGAAGATGCTATGGTCTTCCCATTTATGAATGCACAAAATGTGGCTAGTTTATCAGTTGGCAATCTAACCCACAAAGAATATCAAGATTGTGGACATATGATTCCTTGTGATCAAGAAGAAGCCTTCTTCAAAGATTACTTTGAATTCTTAGCTAAGTAGAAATAAAGAGGTACTCCTAAAGGGTGCCTTTTTGTTTGCTTAGCAAAAGTCCGTTAAAGTTTTCAAATTGCTATATGTACCTATTTATGCTACTTTAATAATGATAATAATGAAGGTAAAACTTATCGATTTATTTGCAAAATGCCATGAATTAAAAACAATAAGTGTCACCAAAGTTATTTATAAAAGCTTAAGCAAGATGTATGTCTAATTATAAAAGGGGGAGTAAGCATGAGAAAAGATTTAGGAGTTAAAACATATTTTTATCCATTACCAGTGTTAATTATTGCAACTTATAACGAAGATGGTTCGGCTAATGCTATGAATGCAGCTTGGGGCGGTGTTTGTGACTATAACCAAGTCAACATTTATTTGGCTGAGCATAAAACTACTGATAACTTAAGAAAAACTGGAGTTTTTACTATCGCTTTTGCCGATGCTGTTCATGTTGTTGAAGCTGATTATTTGGGTTTAGTATCAGGTCATGAAGTACCAGATAAAATAAAAAAAGCAGGACTTCATTGCACGATGTCAAAACATGTCAAAGCTCCCATCATGACTGATTTTCCATTAGTTCTTGAGTGTAAAGTTTTAAGTATTGATAAAGATTTAATAGAAGAGGGCGGAAATATCAATGTTGGTGATGATAAAGCGCTAGATAGTAAAGAACCAATAGACCCAACTAAACTCCATAGAGTAGTGGGTGAGATTATCAATGTTAGTGTGGATGAGAAGGTCTTAGATAGTGAGGGACAAATAGATTTAAGTAAACTCCACATCATTGCTTTTGATCCAGCAAAACAAACCTATTTTGAAATGGGTAATGTAGTGGGCCAAGCCTTTAGTGATGGCTTTAAGATCAAGTAATATGAAGATAACCCGCCAAGATATAGCTAAAGATTTGCGCCCAATGGGAGTAGTAATCAAAACTATACTCCCTTATTTTAGCATCTCTTCTTTACACTTTTTTGAGATGTTAACCCGCAAGCTATTCTTTGTCAAAAAGAAGAAAGGGTTAAAGTGTGAGCAATACCATATTAATAGTCCGAATGAAAAAGGTAAGGTTAGAGTAGCAGTTTACTCTTCCTTAACTAGTCAAAGTAACAAGCGAGTTGGAGTCTTATGGATTCATGGCGGTGGTTTTGCGATGTCAGTTCCTGAGCAAGACGTCAAATATCCAAGATTATTTGTCCATAACTACGATGCAGTAGTTGTCTCGGTGGATTACACTAAATCGGTGAAAGAACCATACCCCTCCGCTCTACTAGATTGTTACGCTGCTTTAAAATGGCTGAAAGATAATGCTGAGCAGTTACATATCAATAAGAACCAAATCTTTGTTGGGGGAGTTAGTGCAGGTGGTGGCTTAACGGCTTCATTAGCTTTATATGCTAGAGATAAGCAAGAAGTTAAGATTGCTTTTCAAATGCCAATCTATCCAATGCTTGATGATCGCATGATAACTAAGTCATCACAGGATAATGATGCTCCTTTTTGGAATTCAATTTCTAACAAGAATGCTTGGCAGTTATATTTAGGCGACTTGTTTGGAACCGATCAAGTAGATTGTTATGCAGCCGCAGCTAGAGCAACAGACTTAAAGGGATTACCACCAGCCTTTACTTATATAGGTGATATAGAACCTTTCTATGATGAAACTGTTGATTATTTTGCAAGACTAAAAGCAGCAGGAGTAAAAACATATATCAAAGAGTTTACTGGTTGTTTCCATGGCTTTGATATAGTGGTTCCTAGATCAAAAGAGGCTAAAGCAGCTTTAACGTTTCTAGATGAAACATTTGGATATGCAGTTAAAAATTATTTTGCAGAAAACTAAAAGGAGTTCACATAAGGTGAACTCCTTTTGTCTAGGCTAATGAAGTTTTTCAAGGGTAATAGATTTAAAGAAGTCGGCTGACCAAACAGCTAATCCACTTGTTTCAAAAACAAAACTTTTAGCATCTTGCTTGGCCAATTCATAGTTAATTGTCTCAAATCTTTCAAGCAAGAGTCTCTTTACATCATTTAAGGATAGGGTTTGGTCTTGATTCCACTTTTTGGCTTTTACCAAATTGTTTTTTAAATATTCAAGGTTAACTTGGGCTTGCCTTTTTAAATATTGAGAATAGTCATAGAAATCTCGGCCTTTTACTCTCTTTCCCCAATTCCGACATAAAATTGCGGAAATCTTTCCTGCAAATAAAGAGGGCAGATCAAATAGTCTAATTGAGTAATCTATTGGGTCTTGAGAAGATTTGATTTCAAAACCCGCGCCAGTTGGATGATTTATATCAATCTCAATCTTTATTTTTAATAATTCGCTTGAAATGCAGTTGCTTGCATGTTGTTGTAAAGGTTCAAAAGTATTGAATAAATCTTTTAGATTTATAGAAATAAAGGCTGTTTGCACATCACTATTAATGGTTTTGTTTTTTTGATACATTTCCGTTTTTATTCCGTATAATTCCAACTCTTTGATAATAATGGAAAAGTAAGCAGAAAACACGAAAACATCATTCTTTTCTATCAGGACAAAATGTAAATCTTCAGAGAATCTTCTTGAATCATAAAATAGTCTTAGGGCTGTTCCACCATAAAGAGCTGCTTGTTTGAAAAAATCAGTATGAGAGAGTGCTTCGAGGACTACTGATTGGATTACTTCTTGGATAGCCTGTTTTGCTTTTTCTTTGTTTTCTAGATTATATTGAATTATCGAATTGTCTAGGGCTTTTTTCATATATCTTTCCTCTTTCTTTTAAATAGTTTGGCTAATAGATCTAGATTTCTTTTACCATATAAAGGGGTTAAGAACACGATAGAATCTGAATCGAGTCTAGCTAGATCGCTTTCTTCTATTCTCATGTCTTCAAACAACATTATTTTTAATTGTTTCAAACTATAAACGGGCGGTTTTGTATATAACTTGTCACATAATGCTTTTTCAGGTGTTGCCATCACCAGTTTTCTTTTGCCATGAATTAGAGTTGTTATTCCAAACGGAAATGCTTTGGCAGGAATGTCTTGATAGGAGAATTCTCCCAATGTGTTACGAATTATTGTACTATGCCTTTTCTTGCTAGTAGCCGAAGTATATAGATAAACGGCTTCTGGAATCAGGCCATAGTATCTTAAAGCATAGTCGAAAGAGAGGTAAGAAGGAGTAATGATTGCGCCAGCAACATAAAGACCCCCACCCGCGCTGGAGGGGTCATCTTCATATAAACCTCTTTTTAGCCTGACAATCTTACCTTCTTTTACTAATCTATTTATCTTATGATTGGGCGCTTGGTAATCCTTGTATTGCTCTAGCAAATAATCTATAGTTCTTATCATTTTGCTCACCTTAATGTAATTGTAATACATTTAATTGAGCAAATCAATATAATTTAAAGTTCAAAAGAAGTGTAAGGTTGATTCTTTGCAACTTGGAATTTTTTATCATGTCCCATTTTAGGGTTTAAGAAAGTGATATAATAAAAGTAACATATTGTTATGCAATAATAATTAGGGGGCGGTAGTAATGGAAAACACCTATCTATGTATAGATTTGAAAACTTTCTATGCTTCCGTTGAATGTGCCCAAAGGGGGTTGGACACATTTACTGCCAACTTAGTTGTGGCTGATTCAACCAGAGGTAAAGGAGCTTTATGTCTAGCTATCAGCCAAGCTATGAAGAATTTAGGTATCCATAATAGATGTCGCATTATGGAAATACCAGCAGGGATTGAATATATTATTGCTCGTCCGCGCTTAAATCTTTACATTAAATATTCCTGTGAGGTCTATAAGATATTTCTAAAATATATTGATAAGAACGATATTATTGTCTATTCAATAGATGAAGCTTTTTTGGATGTCACCAAGTATCTTAAACTCTATAAATGCAACGCTAAAGAGTTAGCTAAGCACATTATTGATGATGTCTATAATAGTTTAAAAATTTATGCCACAGTTGGAATAGGAACAAACCTTTATCTAGCTAAAGTGGCTTTAGATATTGTCGCTAAACAGACCCCTGATTTAATGGGATATCTTGATGAAAAAACTTATCAAGAGACTTTATGGCATCATAAACCTTTAACTGATTTTTGGAATGTCGGACGAGGGATTGCTGCTAGATTAGCTAAATATGGAGTCGATGACATGGCTGGAATAGCGCATTTAGATGAGAACATTATCTACCAAGAATTGGGTATTAAAGGTGAGTTTTTAATCGACCATGCTTGGGGTAGAGAACCTTGTACCATCAAGGAAATCAAAGCTTATAAAAGTGAACATAAATCATTATCAAACGCTCAAGTTTTATTTGAAGATTATAATTTTGAAGAGGCCAGACTGGTAGTCAAAGAGATGGTAGAACTTTATTGTTTAGAGCTAGTTGATAAACATTTAGTCTGCGATAGTATTGGTCTTTTTATTGGTTACAGCAAAGACATTAGACAGCATTCAGGTGGTATGTTGAAACTTGATTGTCGAACCAACTCATATCGCAAGTTAAAAGATTATTTCTTGCAACTCTATGATGAAAACACCGATCGAAGACATCCAATTAGAAAAATAGGTATTACTTTTGGTAATGTAGTTAGTGATGAGTATGCCACTGTTGATTTGTTTTCTAATCAACTTGATGAGCAAAAAGAAAAGCGGGCTAGTGAGACCATTAATGCTATCAAGAAGAAGTATGGTAAAAATGCCATTATCAAAGGCATGAATTTGGAAAAGAAAGCAACAA
>CAYIYS010000054.1:0-7107 GCA_964367975.1 uncultured Eubacteriales bacterium | reverse complement strand
AAGAAGTAGCTCAATATCATAAAGAACAAGAAAAACTTGAAAAATTACTCGGTGGTATTAAGGAAATGAGAAAACTTCCTAATGCTATCTTTGTTGTCGATCCTCGTATTGAATTAAATGCCGTTAATGAAGCAAGAAGATTACATATTCCGGTTTTTGGAATTGTTGATACCAACTCCGATCCTGATTTAGTAGATTACATTATTCCTGGTAATGATGATGCTACCAAGTCAGTTAAGTTAATCCTAGCAGTTATTGCTGATGCTGTAGTTGAATCCAAAGGCGGTCAACCTTTGATTGCTTATTCTAAGGATGAGGGTGCAGCAGCTAATATGGATGATGTTTTAGCTAACGCTGATAAAGTTGAAGAAGCTAGACAACAAGCACGTCAAGCAGCTCAAGCAGCCAAAAGAAGCCAATTCAATAGCAATAGAGGCGGTAGAGGTGGCTTTAGAAATGACCGTAGAGGTCCTCGGCCAGAGTATCGCCATGATCAACATCGAAATGAAGAAGCTAAACCAATTCAACCAGTTAAAGCGGTTGAAGAGGTTAAGCCTGTAGAAGTTGCTAAAGAAGTCGTTAAAGAAGCAGTCAAAGCAGTCAAGGAAGTTAAAGCAGTCAAGGAAGTTAAGGAAGTTAAAGAGGTTAAAGAACCTAGCGCCAAGCTAGTTAAAAAAGAAGAGCCAAAAGCTGAATAGCACTCAAGGAGGAGAATAAAAATGGCAGTTAATACTGAATTAATAAAAGTACTCCGTGAAAGAACCGGAGCCGGTATGATGGATTGTAAGAAAGCTCTTGAAGCTACCAATGGTAATGTCGATGAAGCTTGCGATTGGTTACGCGAAAAAGGAATTGCTAAAGCAGCAAAAAAAGAAGGCAGAATTGCTGCCGAAGGGTTAACCACTATTGCTCAAAAGGGTAACAAAGTCACAATTGTTGAAGTCAACGTTGAAACAGACTTTGCTAGCAAGAATGAAAAATTCAAGCAATTGGTCGCCGATATTGCTGAAGCCTTAGTCAATTCTAAGGCCAAAACAATGGAAGATGTCAAAGATGTTAAAATTGGTAATGAAAGCATTGCCGAAGTAATAGTCCAAGCGATTGCAACCATTGGAGAAAAAATCACCTTCAGAAGATTTGAAACCCTCGAAAAGAGTGATGCCGATGTTTTTGGAACTTATATTCATATGGGGGGAAAAATTAGCGCAATAACTTTAATTAAGGACTGTGCTGATTTAGGTGTGGCTCATGATGTTGCCATGCACATCGCCGCCAGCGCCCCTGTTTATTTAAACAAGAATTCGGTTGATCCAGAATATATTGAAAAAGAAACTCGCATTCAATTAGAAGCCGCTAAACAAGACCCAAAACTGCAAGGTAAACCTGAAGCTATGCTCAAGGGTATTATTGCGGGTAAGGTTCAAAAAGAATTGAAAGAAATCTGTTTAACAGAACAAGCCTTTTTTAAAGATCAAAGTGTCAGTGTTGGACAATATGTTAAGAGTCACAACGGAGAAATAACCAATTATGTTAGATTCATGGTTGGTGAAGGCTTAGAAAAGAGAACTGATGATTTTGCGGCCGAAGTCATGAGTCAAGCCGGTGGAAAGTAAAAAATAAATCGCTAATGGCACTCTTTAGGGGTGCCATTTATTTCAAATGATATAGGAGGAAGATTGATGAGCAAATACAAGAGGATACTACTAAAAATTAGTGGTGAATCTCTAGCTGGGCCTACCAAGAATAGTATTTATGATACTAAGATTCTTGGTGAATTTGTGGCTGTAATTCAAGAAATCAAGAAACGTCAAATTGAAGTCGCTATAGTCGTTGGCGGTGGCAACATTTGGCGGGGTAAAGTGGCAGAAGATATTAATATGGATCGCGTTAATGCTGATTATATGGGCATGCTTGCAACTATCATTAATGCTATGGCAATTAAAGATGTTTTAAACCATCATGGAATTCCAAGCATTGTTCAAAGTGCTTTAAGTGTGGAAAAAGTGGTTGGTGAACCAAGCGAAGAGAAAACTTTACAAGCCCTTAAAGAAGGCAAAGTTGTGGTTTTTGGTGGTGGAACAGGACAACCCTATTTTACAACCGATACTTGCGCAGCATTAAGAGCAGTAGAAGTTGAAGCAGATGTTGTTTTAATGGCCAAAAATGGCGTAGATGGCGTTTATTCAAAAGATCCAAAAATTGATAAGCAAGCCCAATTATATAAACAAATATCTTATAAAGATTATCTCAATCAAAAATTACAAGTAATTGATCAATCTGCGGTCTTTGCTTGTCAAGAAGCCGAAATTGAAATCGTTGTTTTTAATATGAATGACATGTACAATATTGTTAGGGTTATCGATGGAGAAGCCATTGGAACCCATATATCAAAGGGGGATTAATATGTCACAAGAAATTATTAAGACTGCGCGTGAAAACATGCAAAAAACAATCGATAATTATTCTAAAGAAATTTCATTAATTAAGACAGGACGTGCTAACGCTGCCATCCTTGATGGCATTAAAATTGAGTACTATGGATTTCCTACTCCATTGAAGGAAGTCTCTCAAGTTAGTGTCCCAGAACCTAGAACAATTATGATTAAACCTTTCGAAAAAGAAAGTCTACCCTTAATTGAAAAAGCTATCGCATCCAGTAATTTGGGTTTATATCCCAATAATGATGGTAATGTTATTCGGTTAAACATTCCGTCCTTAACTGAAGAGAGAAGAAAAGAATTTGTCAAGATTTTGGGTAAAACTTCGGAAGAAGCCAAAGTAGCTGTGCGTAACATTAGAAGAAGAGTCAACGATGCGTTAAAACAAGATAAGACGGTTTCTGAAGATCAAATTAAACGGGAAGAAAAAGATATCCAAAAGGTTACCGATGACTTCACCAAGAAGATTGAAGAATTACAAAAGATTAAAGAAAAAGAAATCATGACTATCTAGTCGTTAAGAGAAAGTAGGAGTAAATATGATTGAACAAAATTCTTTAGTTCCCTTAAAACACTTAGGCGTCATTATGGATGGCAATCGCCGTTGGGCGAGACTGCATCATAAACCCATCGAATATGGGCATTATATTGGTGTTGAAAAGATTAAAGAATTAGTTGATGACTGTTTAGCGTTAGGCATAACAGAATTGACTTTATATACTTTTTCAATTGATAACTGGAAGAGATCAGAAGAAGAGATTAGCAATTTGTTTTCTCTAGTGACTGATTTCTTTGAGCGTTATATTGCCGAGATGTTAGCTAAAGGTGTCCACTTTAAATGGGTTGGCATCAAGGAAAAATTGCCAATTTCAGTAATTAAGATTTTAGGCAAAGCTGAGGAACAATCAGTTGATTGCCATAATCTTAAACTTAATTTAGCTTTTAATTATAGTGGTCATGTGGATTTATTAGAAGCTTGTAAAGGCGTTTGTCAAGCTTTTGCTGCTCAACAAATCCAACTGGAAGATATTGATCAAGATTGTTTTCAACAATATCTTCTCTCTAGCGAGGTCTCACCTATCGATTTATTAATTCGCACAAGTGGTGAATTAAGAACGTCTGATTTCATGCCCTATCAATTAAGTTATAGCGAATTATATTTTAGTCCAATTTATTGGCCTGATTATTCACAGCAAGAATTACTTAAGGCCATAGAAGCTTATCGCAGTCGTCGGCGTAAATTTGGAGGCGAATAAAATTTGAAAACACGAGTAATTACCTCTATATGTCTGCTTGCTATCATTTTACCACTTGCGATAATGGGTGGTTGGTTTGGTGTGGTTTTAATGCTTTTATTTATCGTTGGAGGGACAATTGAATTGTTAGAAGTTAGACCAGATACTTCTTGGCCACGTTACTTCAAAATAATTGTCTATCTTTTCGTTTTAGTTATGTTGGCCTTACCTTTTATTGCTCATTATCAAGCGAATGGTGTTTGGGGGTTACCAACCGAATTTAAGGTCAATGTCAATGTCTTATTCTTGGCCTTCTATTTATTGCTTTTATTAGGCTTTGAAGTGGTACATAAAAGTATCTCCATTGCCGATGCTTTTTACATCTTCACCATGACTTTATTGTTAGTTATGGCCGGACAATCTTTTATGGTTATTCGAGAAAATATAGGCTTCAACGCCTTATTGTATGTTTTAGTTGTAACTTACATCAATGATACGTTTGCCTTATTAGTTGGCATGAAATTTGGCAAGCATAAATTGGCACCTATTATTTCGCCTAAAAAAACTTGGGAGGGTGCAATTGGTGGAGTTGTTATTGCTACCATCTTAGGAACAGTCAGTTATTTAATCTTTCCTTGGGGCGGGGCAGCGTTTAACATTTGGTATATTATTCCAATTAGTTTTTTTCTGGCCATCGGCGGAATATTTGGCGATTTGATTTTTTCTTCCATCAAACGTTATTTTGATATGAAAGATTTTGGTAAAATATTTCCTGGCCATGGTGGCATACTAGATAGAATTGACAGCGTAGTTTGCACCCTTATTCTCTTTATGACAATTTATACTATTATTACTGGAGGATTCTTATTGTGAAAACTCGGATTACTCTTTTGGGCGCTAGTGGTTGCATTGGCAAACAAGTTAGCAAAGTTATTGCCGATCATCCAAATGAACTAGAACTAATTGGAGTTTCGGTTTTTACTAATGAAGAATCACTTATTCAAATATTAGCAAAGCATCCAAACATCAAGTATGTCTGTCTTGGTGATATGATGAATCTTGCAAGGATCAAGGCGCTTTATCCAACTATTGAAGTTTTTCAAGGCAATGCGGGTTTAGAAAAATTAGCCGCCATTGCGGTTGATCTAGTGGTCAATGCACTAGTTGGCTTTGTTGGCTTAAGACCGACAGTAGCCGCTATTAAAGCCCATAACGATCTTGCTTTAGCCAATAAAGAGTGTTTAGTAGCTGCTGGCGAATTGATTACCAAACTGCTTGTCGAAAATCAGGTGGAATTATATCCAATAGATTCCGAGCATAGTGCAATTTATCAATGCTTAAAAGGCGAAGATTACGCCGGAATTAGACGTTTAGTTTTAACTGCATCCGGTGGGCCCTTTCGCGATTGTGAATTGGATGAATTAGCCAATGTCAGCGTTGAACAAGCTATTCACCATCCTACTTGGGTTATGGGACCTAAAATCAGTGTGGATTCAGCCACGTTGGTTAATAAAGGCTTAGAGATTATAGAAGCACATTACCTTTTTGGTTTTGATTACAATAAAATTGATGTAGTTATGCAATTAGAAAGTGTGGTGCATTCGATGGTTGAATATGTTGATGGTTCTTTCAAAGCTGTTCTGGGAACACCGAATATGGAAGTTCCAATTCAATATGCTTTATTCAAAGGAACTCATCAACCTAAATATGATGCAAATCTAAAATTGAATCAACCGTTTTCGCTACACTTTAGACCAATTAACCCACGTCGATGGGAAGCGGTAATGCTCGCTTATGAAGTTGGTAAAAGAGGCGGATCCTATCCCACCGTTTTTAATGCCGCCAATGAAGTGGCAGTGGCCGAGTTCATTAAAGGGGGATTGCCATTTAATAAGATTGTTGAAGTAATTAAGCAAGCAATCAGCCAACACGAAGAGTGTGGCGTTAAGACAATAGAAGATATCATTGCAGTTGATAAGATGGCTCGCCAAAGCGCTTTGAAGATTTGTCAAAAATATCCTAAAGGAGGAAAATAGATGACCTTACTCTGGTTTATTCTCGGTTTATCATTGTTAATTTTTATCCATGAACTGGGACATTTTACTTTTGCCAAAATATTCAATGTTTATGTTTATGAGTTTTCTTTATTTATGGGCCCTAAAATATTTCAAATAAAGGGTAAAGAAACTAAATATACTTTAAGGTGTTTACCAATTGGTGGTTATTGCTCAATGGCTGGTGAACAAGATGCTCAAGGGCAACGTAATGAAAAAGAATTAAGCGAAGATAATCAAGTTATAAGCGAACCGCAAATTGAGATTCCAGCGGAGCGGACCATTAATGGAGTAGCCTGGTGGAAGAAATTTATTATTCTCTTTGCGGGTGCTGGGTTTAATATTATTTTATGTTTTCTTTTATTAGTTACTTATTATGCTGGTGTCGGTAAGGTCGATCCAAGTAGCACTATCAAAGTAGTCAGCGACTCTATCTTTGAAACAAGTGGAGTTCAAAGTGGCGATAAAATTATAGCCATGACTGGTAGTCTTGATGATGGGACCACTTACACACTTGAAGAGATAGATAATTATGCGCAAATTAGTGATTTATTAAGCAAAACAAATCCGAGCGTTGAGGCCATTAATCCACTTGGAATGACTCAATGTTTATCTTTTACGGTTATGCGTGATGGTCAAGAAATAAATTTTGATAATATCTGTCGTACCTTTACTAAATACACGGTGGTAGATAATCAAGGTACTTTGACAGTTAATGAGATAGAGCCTTTATTTGGTTTTGGTCAACAAACTACTAAAGCCAGTTTTCAAGAAGTTATCAGTGGAGCTGCCACGACGGAAGTAGAAATGGCCGGGTTAATTTATCGAGCCTTAGGTGGTATGTTCCAAAAAGGTGGTTTAAGTAATGTTTCGGGGGTTGTCGGAATGTATGAATCGGCTGTCGTCTTTGCCAATCAAGGATTCTTTGCTTTCCTCTTCTACTTAGCCATGATTAGTGTTAACTTGGGAATCATTAATTTATTACCATTCCCAGCTTTAGATGGTGGTCGCTTATTGTTCATGATTATCGAAAAAATTTCGGGACGCAAGATTAGTCCGAAAGTAGAAAACATCGTTAATGGAGCGGGGTTTGTGATATTAATAACCTTCATTCTATTTATTACAATCAAAGATATCTTTTTTTAAGTAGGAGGTGAAGAGAGATGCAAGTAGAATTTGGGCGATTTCTAAATGAGATCAAAGTCAAGCCAGAAGTTTACTCATATTTTTCGACCATAACCTTGCTAGAAGCCAAGTATTTAAAAAAAAGAAATATTTATCACTTGGTGTTACAATCAAATTATGTTGTTGATGTTGCCATGTTTTAAGAACTAGAAAAAAGTGCTAAAACTTTTCGTTATCCTTGTGAGTTTGAAATAA
>CAYIYS010000053.1:0-7252 GCA_964367975.1 uncultured Eubacteriales bacterium | reverse complement strand
AAAGAAAAGAAAAAGTGGGAGACTTCGACCCATCATTTAAGTAATCAAATTGCAATTATTGCAAAAAAAGGAGATAGAAATGTATTTTGATAGAAGTTTTTATTAGATTTTGAGGTTTTAAACAAATATTAGGGCAGCAAAAATTAGGCTAATAACAATAATACAGAGTTTAAGAGAATTCAGTGCAGTTTTGAGAAGAGTTTTCTGCCTTTTTGCGTCTTATCTTGTCATGCTGTTCCAGTCTTTAGGCTTTGTTGCTAGCCGGTTTCAATCAGGTTGGTGTCAGGGCTTATTAATTTTGCAAACGCCTAGTTAACGGCAGTGGCATAACTTGATTTTGTTTGTTATAACGCATACAATGTAAAAAAGGATATCTTAAAAAAATAAAGGAAAATAGTAATCTAAAAGATTGTTAAATAAATATCTCTTGGCTGCCTATTTAACAATTGATAAACAGCAATATTCTATCACCATATGGAAGTCAAAAGAAGTGTTTCGTTTTGGAGTAAAAGGAGGGACCATATATGATTAATATACTTGTCGTTGAAGATGACACACGGTTTAATCAGATTATCTGTACTTATCTCAACAATAACGGTTATGCGGCTAAAGGGTGCTTAAATCCCATCGAGGCATATGAACTTATGTATAGCAATATGTATAACCTTATTATCTCGGATATCATGATGCCAAAAATTGATGGCTTTGAATTTGCCAAGACAATTCGGGGAATCAATAAAACCATTCCTATTTTGTTTATTTCTGCCCTTGATGATTTTTTTTCCAAACAAAAAAGTTTTCGGGTGGGTATTGATGACTATATGGTCAAACCGATTGACATGGATGAGATGATTTTGCGGGTGGGCGCTTTATTGCGGCGTGCCAATATTGCCAACGAAAACTATTTGGAAATTGGCAGTTTGGTGCTGGTTAAAGATGAAATGGCCGCTTATCTTGAGGGCGCAGAAGTTCCGATTTCGGCCAAGGAGTTTAACATTCTTTATAAGCTGCTAACTTATCCTAAAAAGATTTTTACTCGTAGCGAGCTGATTGACGAATATTGGGGACTTGAGAATGATACCGGACTGCGCACAGTAGATGTTTATATTACCAAGTTGCGCAATAAGTTTTCAGGGTGTCAGGATTTTGAAATTGTGACAGTCCATGGTTTTGGTTATAAGGCGGTGTTGAAATGAAAGAAAAAAAACGTTTTAAAAAAATAGAGGACAAACGCATAAATGCTAGTTTGATCTCGTTTCGAGTTTATTTATTTACCTTTGGGGTTGTTCTGCTTTTAATGGTTGGTCATACATTTATCGTAAAATATTATTTAGACCAAACACTTCCGTTAATTGGTACGCAAAGTTATTATTTATTAGGCATGTCTTTGATTTTTACCCTCTTAATCGGTGTCTTCAAAAGATATGTTTATGGCAAGCCGCTAAAACGCATCGCTAAAGCCGCTCGTCAGATAACGGAAGGCGATTTTAGCGTGCGAGTAGAGTCGCTCAGAAAAGATGGGAAAAAAGATGAAATTGAAGTCTTGATTGAAGATTTCAACAAAATGGCTGAAGAATTAAACAGTGTTGAAACTTTGAAAGGGGACTTTATTGCCAATGTCTCCCACGAAATTAAATCGCCGCTTTCCATTATTCAAAGCTACACAATGGCACTAAAGGATAGAGATTTGACGCCGGATAAGCGAGAAGAATATGCCGATACAGTAATCGGTGCTACCCAAAAACTCTCTTTAATGGTGGCCAATATTTTAAAACTGAATAAACTCGAAAATCAAGAAATTTATGCCGTTAAACGCCGTTATCAGTTAGGAGAGCAGTTGCGCCGTTGTGCTTTGTCACAGATGGAAAGCTGGCAAACCAAAAACATTGATTTTCAGATCGATATTGAGGACATAATTATAAATTATGATGAAAGCTTACTGGAAATTGTTTGGAATAATCTGATTTCCAACGCTATTAAATTTACTGAACCAGGTGGCAAGGTAGAATTGTCTTCAACCGTCGATGAAGAGTATGTTTATGTAAAAATAAAAGACACAGGGTGCGGGATGAGTGAAGAGGAAATGGAAAGAATTTTTGATAAATTTTATCAAGGCGATTCATCGCATTCGACACAGGGCAACGGTCTTGGTCTGGCGCTGGTTAAAAAGGTGCTGCAACTTGCTGAAGGTGAAATCAAGATTGAAAGTAGCCCAAACAAAGGCTCTACATTTACGGTCAAATTAAAAAAATAAGATGCTAAAACTCTCTTGGCGTATAACGCTAGGGGAGTTTTTAACATTTCATTAACAATATTAGGGAATTTGCTAAACACCAAAATGCTAATCTTTAACCGTAGCATTATTATTGGGGGGGGGTTGAATTATGAAGCGTTTATATATTATTACCGGCGCAAATGGGCACTTAGCCAGTACAATCATAAGATACCTGAAAGACACCGATTGTGAAATAAGAGGACTGATCCTACCAAGTGAACACGGGCAAGACGATGAAATTTTGTCGTTCTTTAAGGGAGATGTCACCGATATTGCTTCATTGCGAGAAATATTTACAAATTTAAGAGGCTATGAAGTCGTTGTTATTCACGCAGCCGGGATTATCAGCATTGAAAGTGAAATCACACCGCTGCTATACAATGTTAATGTCTTAGGCACCAAAAATATGATTGAACTTTGTTTACAGCACCATGTCCATAGAATGATTTATGTTAGCTCAGTCCATGCCATTCCCGTCAAGGGCAAGTTAGATGTATTAGAAGAGGTCTCAGAGTTTTCACCTGAAAAGGTGGTAGGTGCGTATGCCAAAACAAAAGCGAAAGCATCACAAGCAGTGATGGCGGCTATTAAACGAGGGTTGAATGCCGTGATTGTCCATCCTTCTGGAATTATCGGCCCCTATGATTTAGGTAACAACCATGTCGTCCAAATGACAAAAGACTATCTTGCTGGAAAGCTTCCGGCTGGGGTCAGCGGTGGCTATGATTTTGTCGATGTCAGAGATGTCGCTATCGGCTGCATTGCGGCCGTTGATAAAGGCGAAGTGGGCGAGTGTTATATTCTGTCAAACAAATATTATACAATTAAAGAGCTTTTAAATTTCATGGCTCTTGTATCAAATGGGCCCAAGAAAATATGTGCGCCTTTGTGGTTGGCGAAACTGGCTGTTCCACTTTTTGGATTTATAGCAAAGATCACGAAGAAACGGCCTTTATTCACTAGATACTCACTACACACAGTTGAAGGCAATGGATACTTCACACATGCTAAAGCAACAAGGGTTTTGGGGTATCAGCCGCGAGATATGAAGACCACGATTGCTGATACGGTTCATTGGTTACAGGAACAAAAGTCGCCGACATAACACGTGCAACGAAAAAATTTATACAAATTTTGTTAAACAAGCAAAAAAGGAGAACAACAATGAAAAAATATGTTTTATTAACCGAGAGCGGTTCCGACCTTTCGCCCGAGATGGCCAAGGAATATGGAATCATGATAATTCCTATGTATGTTCAACTCGCTGGAAAAATCTATGCTGATGGCACTATTTCCCCGGCCGAAGCTTTTGAGTATGTCGAAGAAAATGGCGTCTTTCCGACGACCTCCGCACCTAATCCCGCCGATTTTGACGCAATGTATCGACAAATTCGTGCGGAAGATCCAGATTCGGTTATAATACATATAGGATATTCAGCTCAGACCACTTGTTCTTATCAAAATGCGATCATAGCAAATGAAGATTTTGAAAATATCTATCATATTGACAGCGAGCATGTTAGTGTCGGTTTGGGTGTTGTAGCAATCCGAACTGCTAGATATCTGCGGGAAAATTCTAATGTGGAACCTGAGGAATTAATCGCTAAAATCAAAGAAATTAGCCAACAAATGAAATTCCATTTTCTCGTACCAGATATGCGTTATCTGAAAGCTGGAGGGCGTTGTTCCAATGCTCAATATCTAGTGGCTCATATATTTGGTATAAAGCCATTGATTGAGATGAAGAAAGGCTTATTGGTTGCCACGCAGTTGTTTCGCGGAAGAATGGAGCGCGCCTGTGCCAAGGTTGTGGATCGCTTTTTTAGTTCAATAGATGTAAATATGGAAGAAATCTATTTGGGTTATACCTTTGGTCTTCCTCAAGAAATTTGTGCAAAAATCGAAGAAAAATGCCGACTAGAGTACCATGTAAAACGAATTATGTGGTTTACTGCAGGTTGTATCATTTCAACTCATAGCGGTCCTGGCGCATTTGCTATCGGCGCATTGCAGAAAGGATAATCAAAATTGAATAATAAAGATGAAAAAGAGAAAAGGTCTGATGCCCAAAAAATATGGACAATACCAAACATTCTGTCACTTATTAGGATTGGTTTAATTCCTGTCATTATTTGGCTGTATTGTTACAAACAAGCCTATTTGCTAACTGCTATTGTTTTTGTTTTATCGGGGTTAACAGATATTTTAGACGGTTTTATCGCCCGAAAATTTAATTTGATTACAACCGCGGGGAACATTCTTGATCCGCTAGCAGATAAACTGACGCAGATTGCCATTGTATTTTGTTTAGCTGTTCAATTTGTGCCAATGCGAGTTTTGCTGGCGGTGCAAGTTATTAAAGAATTGATAATTATGCTGTTAGCTTACATGACAGCGCGGAAAAAGATTATAAACAGTGCCCAATGGTTCGGCAAACTCTGTTCAGCAATTTTATTTATTGTCATAGTCGTACATCTGCTTATTCCTGCGCTTTCTGTGACGATATCCTGGATTCTTTCGATGATAGCTGTGGCTTTTACGGTTTTTTCACTGGTGATGTATATACGTTTCTTTGCGCATATGCCTAAAAAACAATAATGGAGCACTTGCTTGACCTAGTTACAGCAAAATGTGCTGTGAAGATAAAATTTAAGTAGACTATCTTGAAATTATAAAAAATCCCATTGGGATACTGATATTCGTGATTCGCAACACTTTTATTAAGCATATTAAAAATTTTAAAAAACCAAATGAGCTAACACTGGCAATTATTTGTAGATTGCAAGCCATATTTTCGTTGATTGTCGGCTCACAGTGGCCTTGGTCATAAATGATAATTTTATTGAGAAATAACTTTGAAAGGAAAAGTAAAATGACAGATAGCATTCATAAAGAACAAAAAACATACTCAGCTGATAACCGCTTAGAATTAGATACAGCGGCCACCATTTTTCCGTTGGCTTTTTGTGAAAAGCAAAAATCTCTAATCAGATTGAAGGTTACCATGAGCGAGATGGTTGATAAAAATATTTTACAAAGAGCGCTTGAGCGTTTAATGCCACGCTTTCCATCTTTTTATGTAAGGCTATGCCATGATCAGTTCAATTACTTTTTTGAAAAATTGGATGAAGCTCCACTGATTTGCAGTGAAGAGAATGTCAGTGACCCGCTTTTTATGACGCTTGATGATCTTAGCAAATGTGCGTTTCGCATCATTGTGACAGAAAATTGCCTGGCTTTGGAATATTCACATGCCTTATCAGATGGCTATGGGGGTAGTATTTTTTTGAAGTCGCTGATTGCCGAATATTTGTCTATTAAATATGAAAGTTTTGCTGACTATATGGGTGTTCTCAATGTCAATGAAACACCAAAACACGAAGAAATTAAAGATGCATATCCAGAAGTAGCTGGAGCTTCAAGTAAAATAAAGGGTATCGCGGACTCGTATTCACTAAAAGGTGAAAAAGATAAAAAATTGCATATCACAGAACTTTCATTTGAAGTAGATGAATTGTTAGCTTGTGCTGATGAATATGGAGTAAGCCTGACTGCTTTGTTGTCTGGTGTGTTGACGGAAGCATTGCTAGATTTGCAACAACAAGAGAAAACAAAACAGGAAATTCGGCTCTCCGTCCCAGTTGATTTAAGAAGACGCTTTGGCAGTGATACTTTGCGTAATTTTTCGCTGCCTGTCTCGGTCAAAGCCAAGAAAGCGAAAAAGAGAGTCCATTTGTTAGATTTGTGCCAATCGTTTAATGAACAATTAAAAGCGAATGTCGGCAAAGAAAATTTGGCCGCCATTGTCAAATCTTATGTGCAGATGGCCAAAAGCAAAATTCTTTTTGCCTTGCCTCTATTTTTAAAAAAATGGTTGATACGAACGTTTTTTTCTGTCTATAATGGTGGGAATTGTATGACCTTTTCCAACCTGGGAGTTTGGTCGATTCCAGATAATATGAAGCCGTATGTCAAACAATGCAGTATGATGTTTACTCCCAAACCAACCGCTCCATATAGTTGCGGCGTGGTTTCTATTGCAAATACTTTGACGCTAACATTAACAAGGAGCATCAAAGAACCGCTCTTGGAGTCGCGAATTTTGCAAGTGTTTGAAAAAATTTTGTTAAATAAAAACATTAAAGAGGAGGTCATCGCATGAATAATGAAATGCCCGTAAAAAAGCGCAGTCTGCCCAACTATACCAAAGATGAAGAAAAATTCCACGTCTTCTCGCACGCTTTTGGAGTGCTTTTTGGAATCGCCATGATTGTCATCGTTTCACTATATCATGAAAATACTGTCCAGCTTGTTGCAGGCGTTCTGTTTGGTCTTTCTCTCGTTGTTTTATATGCCATGTCGTGTACTTATCACGCATTGTCTCCGGAAGGGGAGGAGTTGAAAGATAAAGAACACTTTCAAGTGGTTGATCATTGTTCTATTCCGATATTAATTACCGGCACCTATATTCCCTTTGCAATGTGCGTACTGGAACCAGCAAAGCCAGGGTTTGGCTGGACATTATTGATAATTGTCTGTGTTCTTGCATGTGCGATAACTATCTTGAACATAATCGATCTAGATCGTTTCAAGGTCTTTACCATGATCGGCTATTTTTTAATGGGTGGTAGTTTATTAATTGGCTCTGATATATTGATAAACTTGCTTACAGTTGAAGGCTTTATTCTCTTTGTCGCCGGGGGATTAGCCTATATTATCGGTGCGATTTTTTATGGAATCGGTGGCAAAAACAAAAAATGGATACATTCAATCATTCCTGAACTGGGTGGCAAAAACAAAAAATGGATGCATTCAGTCTTTCATGTTTTCTGTATTTTAGGTAGCGTTTTACATTGTGTTTGTGTTTATTTATATGTCTTTCAGTATTAATTCAAGAAAGACAGAACCATAGATCTGAAGTCAAAATTAGCAATAAAAATATTCCTCTTTTAAAACTTATTGTAAGCATTAAAGGGA
>CAYIYS010000052.1:0-7265 GCA_964367975.1 uncultured Eubacteriales bacterium | reverse complement strand
ATATAATACTGGTTTATCTATTTTCAATGCTTATTCCTTAAAGTTAGTTATTGAGGCAGCTACCACTCAAACATTGCAAGAGACATTAATGGTTGGCATGCTGGTAGTTGGCATCAATTTATTATTCAATTTTTGCAATAAACTAACGACTCGCTTACTTGATGTTAGAAGAATCAAACTAAAGAATGATCTAAATAACTTGTTGAGTAAGAAATTAATGGAGTTACCTTATGAATTCTTAGAAGATCCCCATTATTTAGATCTTAGCGCTCGGGCCAGGTTTGCCATTGACAATATGAACTCAATTGAAAACTTTTTGCGCCAAGGGGCCGAAATAATTCAAAGAATAGTGACAATGATTGGACTAGCGGTTGTTATCTTGACTTTCTCGCCTTGGATAATTGTAATTATGCTAGTTTCGGCCGCTATTACTGTTCTAATCAATCTAAAAGGGAATAAATTTACCATGAACTTTTTCAAGGAATTAATTCCAATTAACCGTCATTTTTCTTATTACTTAGACACGGGCGTCTTAAGTGTCGAATATGCTAAAGATAATCGAATTGGTGGTATGGGAATGTTATTAATGAGTAAAATAGAGCATTTCTTAAAAAAGCAAGAGCAATATTTTATGAAGTATGGTCAAACCATGGCCTTATATGATGGCTCTAGCAAGGTAATAGCTGGTCTTCAACAATTTGCTTTGTACCTCCTGATTGCTTTAAAGACTTATAATTTAAAATTGGGAGCTGGTGTCTTTACTCTTTACATCTCAAGTGCAATCTCTTTTTCTTCAGCCTTGAATCAGGTTTTTCAAAACTTAATAGCTCTACGGCGCTATTGTGAATATTTAAAACCTTACCTTGAACTTATTGAGATTAAAAATGTTGATAAAAGCGCTAATATCCCATTAGTTGGAGCAATAAAGACGATTGAATTTAAAAATGTCTCTTTTGCTTATCCACGCAGTGATAATTTAGTTTTGCAAGATATTTCTTTTAATATTAAACAAGGAGAAAAGATTAGTTTGGTCGGTTTAAATGGCGCTGGTAAAACCACTTTAATCAAATTATTATGTCGTTTGTATAAACCTTCGAGTGGCAATATTTTCGTTAATGGTGTTAACATCAATGATTATGAGTATGCTAGTTATCAACAACAAATTTCAGCAGTCTTTCAAGATTTTAAACTCTTTGCTTATTCGCTTGCTGAAAATATAACTAATGATGAAAGTAAAGTAAAGGAAGCCTATCTAAAGGCCGGTCAAGTCGGGCTAAAAACCAAGTTAGATTCCTTGCCTCAAGGGATTAGGTCTTTTTACTCCAAAGATTACCATGTAGATGGGGTGGAATTAAGTGGGGGAGAGAGCCAAAAAATTGCGATTGCTAGAGCACTATATAAAGATTCAAGCCTCGTCATTTTAGATGAACCAACTAGTGCTTTAGATCCTTTGGCTGAAGCCGATATCTATCAAAATTTCAATAATCTTATTCAACAAAAAACTGCCCTCTATATCTCGCATAGAATGTCTTCTTCCATCTTTTGTGATAAGATAATTGTCCTAAATAATGGCAAAATAGAAGACTTCAAATCACATAGTGAATTGATGCAAAATAAAGACTCATTATATTATCAATTATTTACCTCGCAAGCTAAAAATTATAGTCTTGAGTCACCAGAGATTAAAGTCTAAAAAAAGGAAGGCTTGCTAGTAACTCTTAAATGAGGGTTGAAGCAGTAGCCTTCTTTTTATAATAATTGTTTTAATTGACGATAAACTTGAGCTAATGGTAAGCCCATAATAGTGAAGTAATCTCCTTCAATATGAGAGATTAAAGTGGCTCCCTTGCCTTGAATAGCATAGGCTCCAGCTTTATCATAAGGTTCGCAACTATTAACATAGTCTTCAATTTCGCGTTCAGTTAAGGGATAAAAAGTTACTTTACTAATACTATTAATTAAATATTGTTGACCTTCTTTAATGATACAAACTCCAGTAATGACTTCGTGGGTTTGAGCGGCTAATAATTTAAGCATGCGAGTAGCATCTTTTTTATCGCGCGGTTTACCAAGCATTTCATGAGCAATGAAAACCCCAGTATCAGCACCAATTACAATATCATTAGGATATAGTTTTGCCACCATTGAAGCTTTATTAATAGCTTCTATTAAAGGTGTTTTTTTAAGATCATCACTGTGAATTTGGCTCTCATCAAAATGGGATTCAATAACTTTAAAATCTAAACCCACCATCTTGAGGAGTTCTTGTCGACGTGGTGATTTACTGGCCAGTATTAACATAATGTTTTCTCTTTTTAAGCTGTTCTAGCTCGATGTTTAGGTAGGTGTTTAGGACTAGCTAAATCATTACCTTCTTCAGCTTTATTCATGATGACAGGAATAATCATCGGATTGCGATTTGTTTTATCATAAATATAAGTGGATAAAGTGGTGCGTATGGTATTCTTAATGGCCGAGAAAGTTACTTTACCCTTAAAAAGTTCTGCCAAAGCTTCTTCAATTAGTTTAGGGGCTTCAGCGATAAAACTTTCAGAACTAACTAAGTGCATAAAGCCACGCGAAACAATAGTCGGTTTCGTCAATAACTTATTGGTATGAGAATCCATGGCAATTAGAACCGAAATCACTCCATCACTAGAGAGAATTTTTCGATCGCGAATAACAGCAGTGGATAAACCACTAGAGTCTTTGCCATCAACATAGATATCATCGGTTTCCACTCTCCGCCCTAAGCGACATTCGCCTTTATACATTAAGATAACATCACCATTACTTAAAACAAAGGTATGGTCTTTTGGAATACCTAACTCTTGGGCAATTTCGCTATGAATTTTCAGCATGCGATATTCACCATGCATTGGCATAAAGTATTTAGGAGTAACTAAACTCAACATATATTTTAATTCTTCTTGAGAAGCGTGACCAGAAGCATGGATATTAGTTAAAATTGAATTGGTCAAGACATTGGCACCTCTCCGGCATAAAGCATTAACGACATGGTTGATACTTTGGGCATTGCCTGGAATGGGGCTTGAGGAGAAGACGACTGTATCGCCGGGTGCGATTCTTAAGTATTTATGTGAATCCGAGGCAATTCTTGATAAAGCTGCCAAAGGCTCTCCTTGCGAACCAGTACACAAAATCAAGAGTTCTTCAGGGCGATAAGCCTTTAAAGTTTCAGGCATAATGATATAGGAATCAGGGCATTTAATATAGCCATATTTGCGCCCAATCATAACCGTTCTTTCCATGCTGCGTCCAAAGACGACAATCCGCCTTTTAAAACGTACAGCTGCTTCAACTATTTGTTGAATTCGGTGAATATTAGAGGCAAAAGTCGCCACCAATAATCGTCCCGGTGCATCATTAAAAACATCATTAATAGAGTTAACAACAGTTCTTTCACTCAAAGAGATGCCTGGGACCTCGGCATTGGTGGAATCAGACATCATTAAATCAACACCCGAAGCACCAATTTTGGCAATTTTATGCAAATCAATATGTTGACCAATTGGAGTTAAATCAATCTTAAAATCACCGGTTTCAAAGATTTTACCATTGGGAGTGGTAATACAGATGGCCAGTGAATCAGGGATGGAGTGGGTAGTTGAAATAAATTCCACATTCATATCACCAATTTTAAATTGTGAATCACCATCAATTTCGATGATATTCACTTTTTGTTTTATTCTAAATTCTTCTAACTTATATTTAATCAAAGCTGCTGCTAAGCGTGGTGCATAAATAACTGGAATGTTGACTTTTTGTAATAAAAAAGGAATCCCTCCAATATGATCTTCATGTCCATGTGTAATTAGTAATGCTTTGATTTTGTAAGCGTTTTGGATTAAGTATGTGTAGTCAGGGATAACATAATCAATACCAGGGTAGTCCGCTTCAGGAAACATAACCCCAGAATCAATGATAATCAAAGAGTTATCATGTTCGACACAATACATATTTTTACCGATTTCACCTAATCCTCCTAAAGCAAAAACGGCAGTCTCAATTCTATTTAATTCAGCCATAATCATACGTCACCTCAAATTCGTTGCTTATTATGTGCATTATAAGTCCATAGTTAATATCATTATATATAATTTAATTGAAGAAAGCAATAAAGATGATATAATGTGAAAGGAATTCATTTTGTGCCCGTAGCTCAGGGGATTAGAGCACTACCCTCCGAAGGTAGTGGCCGGCGGTTCGATTCCACCCGGGCACACCATTTAGTTTGATCTTGTTTTGTTGTTGGTTGATTAACATTCTAAATTTATTTGAATGTTTTTTTCTTTTTAGTTAAAGAATATGGCCCAAGTTATAAAGTGTTTTTAAAGACTATAGTTATTTACTAACAAAGGGTAAAAAGTATTAAGGAGTTATAATATGAGATTGTCAGATGCATTAAAGATTTTAAGAGTTGAATTAGGTCTTACCCAACGGGAGTTGGCAAGCGATTTACAAGTCAGCTTTGCTACCATTTCACGCTGGGAAAAAGGCAAAACTTTTCCTAATGAAACTGTCCGTGATTCTATTCTTAAGTATGCCGGTCAGCAAGCAATTTCTAATGATTGTCTAAAGGCTTTGCAAGAAGCTATCACTAATTCCAAAAAAACCGAAATAGGTGATTATATCACTCAATTGCGCTCATGCGAAAAATCACCATTAGTTCAACTAGTTGATGCTGATGATACACCAATTTATATCTGTGATTATAAAACCTATGATTTACTTTATCTTAATGCTAAGGCTGAAGCGTATTTGGGCACTAACTCAAATACGATTCGAGCTGCCAAGTGTTACAAGTTTTTGATGCATCGCGAGACACCTTGCCCTTTTTGCAACAAGAACAAACTTGAAAGAGGACGTTATATTGGGGTCGATACTTACCGACCTGAAGACAATTCTTATCATCGAATAAAAGGTAAGATTATTGATTGGAATGGCAGAAAGGCGCAAGTCAGGCAAATTATTGATGTGAGTCCTTTACTTGATGTTAATACGCAAAATGTTAGGGCATTAGCGTATGACCAACAATTAAAAGTTCGCAAAGATTTAGCTACTGATGCCTTAGTTATTGCACGTTTAAATATCTCTCAAAATACCATTCTCTGCTTTGAATATAAGCATGAATATTTTAAAAAGGCCTTAATATCTGGCCAGGTGGATGTCGTCTTGGCTGCCATTAAGTCTAATTGTTCAACACCAACAGAGAAACTGCAATTAGAGATGATCTGCTCAAGAGATTGCTTGATTCAACAATTCTATAATGGTAAAACTCAGATTTCCATTAAGCATTATATGCAAGACTTAAAAGGTTATTATGAAGAGAAAATTGCTTTGATGCAAAACCCTTTAACTTTTGATATTGAAGCTTATTTGGTTTTAAAAGATGTGACTGAAGAAACGATTGTTAAAGAAGTAGCGAGCAAGTTATTAACTCTAGAGTACGAAAGTATTATAACCATTGACGTTGCGGCCAAAGAAGCTAAGATTTTTCATACCCAACCACAAATAAACTCTAAAACTTTACAAAGATTACTCAAAGACAATGGTCGAGGGTATAACGAGTTTTTGCGTAAATATTGTCTAGAAGAGGATGTTGAAAAAATCATTAGCAAGATTTCACTACCCTATGTGATCAAACAACTAGCAAAAAAGACGAGTTATGCACTGGCTTATTATCTTAAAAGAAAAGATAAAATTGTGCAGAATAGAACAATCTTTACTTATCTTGATCAAAACAAACATACTATCTTAGTTGCTACTCAAGATTTGAGTGAATTATTGGATATTGAAAGAGTTAAGTTGAATCAAATAAAAGTTGCAGTCGACATTAACAAGAACAAGGTGGCCTAAAGATAGTTTGTTGTTAAAGGTAAATATTTTTGGTTTGTGACTAGTTTAATTTAAATAGCTTTAGTAAAAGTTTCATCTTGCTTATTTTGGTTGCTTCTTTTACTATTTATAACGTAGGTGAGTATATGAGAAGTGGTCAAAAAATCTTTTACTATTTTATAAAATTCATCATGAGGCCTTGGCTTTATCTTTTTCAACATGGCAGATTTAATTATAATGGTTTAAAACTACCACGTAATACTCCAGTTCTTTTCCTCTCTAATCATCATTCAAATTGGGATCCGGTCTATCTAAATGCGATGTGGCCAACCCGGATCATTATTTTTTTAGCAAGTGAAGAAATTTTTGAAAATAAGTTTATGAATTGGTTTTTTTCACATTTATTAGGTGAAGTTAAAAGAAGTGAAAATGAGGCTGGAGTTGGCGATGTGATGGAATTAATACGCTTGAAAAAAAGAGGTGCCAACATCGGGATATACCCAGAAGGGGATATTGATATGTTTGGTGAACTAATGAATAAGAATATTGCCATCGCTAAACTAGTTAAATTATTAAAGATGCCAGTTGCTATAGTAAATTTTACGGGGGCGTTTTTACGCATGCCACGCTGGGCTAGACATCCTAGACATTCTAAAGTGACCCAAAATCTAGTTAAAGTTTTAAGTGTAGAGGAAATCGAAAAACTTCCTTTGCCAGAACTAAACAAGATAATCTGGGATAATATCAAAACTGATGAGATGGCATGGCAGGCTCAAACTCGAGTATTTCAAAAAGCAGCCTTAAGGGCTGAGTGGTTGGAAACGGGTTTGTTTTATTGCCCTAAATGTCATAGTTATGAGACACTTCAGAGCAAGAATAATGATTTATATTGTGAAAAGTGTGACTATTTAGTTAGCATGGATCATTATGGCTTCTTTAGCACTCTAGCCGGGGAAACTTTATATTATGCTTCACCTAGCGAGTGGAATCGTGGGCAATTAGTAGCTTTAAAAGATAAAGTAGCAAAGACTACAGGCTTGTTGTTTTCTAAGCTTCAGGTCGAAATGTTTGAAGCGGACCATGATGTCCCTTTTGATTTAGAAAAATCAACAGTGGTTGATTTACATCTTTATGCTGATCATCTGGCGATAGTTTCTAAAACTAAGACTTTAACAATTCCGTATGAGAAAGTAATTAAAGCCACTTTATTTCATAAAGAAATCTTAGATCTGAAACTAAAGCATAAAAAGTTAAGATTTAATCGCGATAAAGTTCGCTGGAATGCTTATCTTTTTGTTAAAACAATTGAATTAATCCAAGCTCAAACGCTTGAAAAGTAAAATAACGCCCCTTGTGATGGGCGTTTTTTTGCCTTCAAATATCTATTTTGACTTATATTGCATTAT
>CAYIYS010000051.1:0-7287 GCA_964367975.1 uncultured Eubacteriales bacterium | reverse complement strand
GGAATACATTTTTTTCGTATCGAAATGCCAAAATCTTAACACCCTAATCATCTTAGTGAATATTAATCAAGCAAAATTAGAGGGCATTTATTGCTATTTTTGCCCTTTTTTTGTTTGACATGATAACTTCGTTATGCTAATATTTTCATGTTGTCACCTCAAACGAGGGTTACAACCGCACAGAACAGGTAAAAAAATGCATATTGCTACCTTAATGGCGAGTCTAAACACTATAAAAATCAGGAGGTGTATGCAATGTACGCAATTATTGAAACAGGCGGAAAACAAATTAAAGTTCAACCTGGAGATTTCGTTTTTATTGAGAAGCTAGAAGCCAAAGAAGGAGACGTTATTACGTTTGATAAAGTTTTACTTATTGGTGGAGACAAAGTAAAAGTTGGAGCTCCTTACGTAAGTGGCGCTACCGTATCAGCCAAAGTTGATAAACAAGGTAAAGCCAAAAAAATTCTTGTATTCAAGTATAAGCCTAAAGGCAACTATCGTAAATCATATGGTCATAGACAACCATATACGAAAGTAAAAATTGATGCCATCAACGGATAATGATAAACATTACTGTTAAGCATCAAAATGACTATATCGAAAATGTTACGATAGAAGGACACAGCAATTTTGCCCCTAAAGGACAAGATATTGTCTGTGCAGCAGTGAGTGCAATAAGTGAAGGAAGTCTCAACGCAATTATTGAAATGACTAAGATGAAACCGGATTTTGAGATGAAAGATGGTTATCTGAATATGAATTTCAGTGCCGATGAAAAAGTTCAAACAATAGTGCGAGTTATGTTAATTCAACTTAAAACTGTTGAAGAGGCATACTCAAAATATATTCACATTAAGGAAAAATAGGAGGTGTTTGCTATGTTAAAACTCAATTTACAACTATTTGCATCTAAAAAAGGTGTTGGCTCAACAAAAAACGGAAGAGATTCCGAGTCAAAACGATTAGGATCCAAATTATCTGATGGTCAAATTTGTAATGCTGGTGCGATAATTTATCGCCAAAGAGGAACAAAAATCCATCCGGGTACAAATGTAGGGCGGGGCGGAGATGACACCTTATTTGCACTTGTTAATGGTATTGTTAAGTATGAAAGACTAGGAAAGACAAGAACTCAAGTATCTGTTTATCCAGAAGCCTAAATAATTCCCCCAGCAACTGGGGGTTTTTATTTTATTGAAGAGAGGTGATTTTGTGTTTATTGATAAAGTAAGTGTTCATATTAAGGCCGGTAGCGGTGGTAATGGTATGATTGCTTTTAGACGAGAAAAATATATTGATCGTGGCGGGCCTTCTGGTGGGGATGGTGGCAGAGGTGGCAGTGTATATTTCATTGCTGACTCAGGTTTAACCACTTTATTAGACTTCAAATATAAGCGCAAAATCGTCGCAAATGATGGCGATAAAGGCATGGGCAAACTATGTAGTGGACGCGCAGCTGAAGATATTGAAGTCAAAGTTCCAGTTGGTACGATAGTTTATGAAGGGCAGACAAAGAGAATTATCGCCGATTTTAGAAAACCTAATCAACGCGAGTTGATTGCCAAAGGTGGTAGAGGTGGCAGAGGAAATGCTAGATTTGCTACTTCCTCTAATCAAGTTCCTCGTATCGCCGAAAATGGCGAACCGGGTGTTGAATTTGATGCCGTCTTGGAGTTAAAGGTTTTAGCTGATGTGGGCTTGGTGGGCTTTCCCTCGGTCGGAAAGTCAACACTTCTTTCAGTTGTTAGTTCGGCCAAACCCGAGATTGCAGATTACCCGTTTACGACACTTGTGCCAAATCTTGGAGTAGTTCAAGTACCCGATGGACGCAGTTTCGTCATGGCGGATATGCCAGGTTTAATTCGAGGCGCCCATTTGGGTAAAGGCTTAGGATTACAATTTTTAAGGCATATTGAAAGATGTCGTGTCTTGATTCATATCGTTGATATGTCCAGTAGTGAGGGTAGAGATCCGGTTGAAGATTTTAAAATTATCAATGAAGAATTGAAAAGTTATCGGCTTAGATTACTCGAAAGACCAATGGTAATTGCTGCTAATAAAATGGATGATGCCGGTTCAATCTTATTGTATGATGAATTTTGTAAAGTCTATGGAAAAGATTATAAAATATTTCCTATTAGTGCTTTAACTAAACAAGGACTTGATCCATTACTCTATTATGTTGCTGATTTATTAGTAAAAACTCCAGAATTTCCTTTACTGGATGCTGATCTTATTGGCAATGATAAGAAAGTATACGAAGTGGATGCGCAAGATCCGGGCTTTAAAATTACAAAAATTGCCGAGCATCATTTTGTTATTAGTGGTGAGCGGATTGAAAAATTATATAAAATGACTAATATTTCGGATGATCAAGGGTTTTTATATTTAACTAATACGATGCGTAAAATGGGCATCGATGCCGAATTAGCTAGATTAGGGGCTCAAACTGGTGACACTGTTGATCTCTTAGATTTTAGTTTTGATTATTTTGAATAGGGGTGTAAATATGCAGATTTTCAAAATATTTAAGCGCTATATTAAACAACATTTATGGCAATTATTATTAGTAATTGCTTTACTTATTTTCTTAAATTACATTAGAAGTATGATGCCTTTGTTCATTGGCAAAATCTTTGCCATCCTAAATGGTGATGATAAATCGACCTTACCAATATTTATCAATAATGTTTTTAGGGACAAAGAAGTGGGCCAACAATTAATCTTAGTTGCCGTTTTTATGGTTATTACTGTTATTATTAGAGATTTAATGAATTTTGGCAGTGATATCGGGATTACAATTGTCAGTGAAGGTATTGGCTACAATATCCAAACCGATTTCTACAATCATGTTCAAGAATTACCCTATTCTTATTTGAATCATGCTCAAACTGGCGATTTAATTCAAAGAAGTATTTCTGATATTAACCGGGTGAAAAGATTCATTGGCCAAGTATTACCAATGTGTGCCAATGCTTTTTTTCAAATCGTGATTTATTCAATTCAAATGATTCGGATTAATTCGACACTATCAATCATTTTGTTGGTACCAATTGTTGGTATGCTAATTGGAGCTATTGTCTATTTTAGAAAAGAAGCGAAATTGTTTATCAACATTGAAGAGGCAGAAGGGGCTTTAACGGCTGATGTTCAAGAAAATTTAACGGGCATTAGAGTTGTCAAAGCTTTTTCCAATGAAAAACATGAAATTAATAAGTTTACCAAAGCGATGAATAAATTTATTGATGCTTGGAGAGCCTTGATGAGAAAGATGTCAACCTATTATGGGGTAATGGATAGCCTTACTCACATGATTATGCTTCTTTCATTTGTCTTGAGTGTCTTTTTCGTTAAAGAAGGCCTTCTAACCTTTAACCAAGCCACTTCTTTATTCTTATATGTCGAATATGTCATTTGGCCAACCAGGACATTAGGTCGCCAAATTGGTGAAATGAATCGAAGTGATATTGCGGGCGAAAGAATCTTAGAAATTGTCAATGAACCGACTGAATTTGAAATTTCTGATGGTAAGAAAAAACCAAAAATTGAAGGAGAGATTGAATTTAAGGATGTCTTCTTTGCCTTCCAAGATAGTAAAACTCCAACCATTAAAAATATTAATCTAAAAATTAAAAAAGGCGAAACAATTGCCTTGGTTGGTCAAACTGGTTGTGGTAAATCAACCTTAGTTAGTTTGCTTAATAGAATGCTTGATCCGACCTCGGGGTCGATTTACATTGATGGAATTAACGTTCTAGATATTAACAAGAAGTATTTACGAAAAAAAGTTGGTCTTGTTTTGCAAGAACCATTCTTATTTTCGCGAACAATTGAAGAAAATATTGGGATTTCTTTTGATACTGCTGATAAACGTTTAACACCAACCAATGAATCGACCGTTAGACAAGTTGCAAAGATTGCTTCAGTAAACCATGATATTGAAAGATTTGCTGAAGGTTATAATACGATTGTTGGGGAAAGAGGGGTCACTCTTTCGGGTGGCCAAAAGCAAAGAATAGCCATTGCTCGAACATTGGTCGAATTTAAACCTATTTTGATTTTTGATGATTCATTAAGTGCTGTCGATACTGATACCGATATTCGCATTAGAAATGCTTTAGCCAAACGCGATCAAAAACATACCACCATTATTATTACCCATCGGATTACGACTGCCATGGAAGCAGATCGGATTGTGGTAATGAAAGATGGAACAATAAGTGAGATTGGTACTCATCACGAACTGATTGAAAAACCAGGTCTTTATAAAGACATTTGGGATATTCAAAATCACTTTGAAAAGCAAGAAAATAAGGGGGAGGTATAATTATGTACGAAGAATTTGATGATCTTGATTTAAAAACTAAATTAAATAAAGGTCTTTGGAAAAGAATCTTTAAAACGGCCTTATCCCTCAAAAAAGAAATGATTATTGGGTTGGTTGCAGTTGTCCTATTAGAATTTAATGAAACTTTTTTCATTAAACTTATTGCCGACCAAGGCTTTGGTCGCTTTATTGAACAAGGTGATTTTACTAATATTTGGGGCTTTGTGGCCTTAATGGCTGGCATGTGTGTCTTTGAATTTATTAGTGTGAGGACTTTCACCTATGCCGCAGGTCAACTTGAAATGAAAATTTATGAAAAATTGACATCACAATGTTTTGACCATATTCAAGAATTGTCTTATTCCTTTTTTGATAAATACTCAGTGGGTTGGTTAATTTCAAGAACTACCAGTGATACTAGTAGAGTTAGCGAAATTATTTCTTGGGGCTTAACCGATTTAGTCTCTTGTATCTTTAAATTAATCTTTGTCTTTATTTTTATGGCTACCACTAGCATTAAACTATCTTTAGTGATGCTGATTGTTGTGCCTGTCGCTATTTTTATTTCCATCTTTTTCCGGCGCTTAGTTATGAAGGCTTCCTGGAAAGTTAGAAAAGCTCAATCGCACGTTAGTAGCGCTCTTAATGAGGGAATTAGTGGCGCCAAAACTTCCAAATCTCTTGTTTTAGAAGAGAAGAATTTAAAAGGGTTTTCTAAGATTGTTAATACTTTTAGAACCCATTCAATTAAAGCCGCAGTTATTAGTGCTTCTTATTATCAAATCTTATCAATTTTATTTGGTTTTGGCATTGCAGCCATGGCTTATTTTGGGGGAATGGAAGTCTTGGGTGGAAGTATCTCTTATGCCACTTTATTTATGTTCGTTTCCTACACAACGTCTTTCTTTGATCCTGTTTTAGGAATTGCGCGAGTATCCAATGAAATGAAGATGGCTCAAGTTGCGGCCGATCGGGTTTTTCATATCATTGATATTGAACCGGCTTTATTAGATACTCCGGATGTCATTGCCAAATATGGTACGATCAATGAACCTAAAAAGGAAAACTATGAAGAAATTAGTGGGACTGTTGAATTTGAGCATGTTTCCTTTAAATACGATACTGGACCAACCATTTTAAAAGATTTCAATTTAAAGATTAAAGCTGGTAGTTCGGTAGCTTTAGTCGGTGAAACGGGAGCGGGGAAATCGACAATAGTTAATCTATTATGTCGCTTCTATGAACCTACTATTGGGAAAATTTTAATTGATGAGAAAGAATATCGCCAAAGATCAATTGGTTGGCTGCATGATAATTTGGGCTATGTGATGCAAACACCGCACTTATTCAGTGGCACTGTTAGAGAAAATATTCGCTATGGGAAATTGAATGCGAGTGATGAAGAGGTAGTTGCAGCGGCTAAAGCCGCAAATGCTCATGATTTTATCGGTTTACTGGAAAAAGGCTATGATACCGACGTTGGAGAAGGTGGTAACCGACTCTCGCAAGGTCAAAAGCAATTGATTTCCTTTGCTCGAGCAATTATTGCTGATCCAAAAATTTTAATCTTAGATGAAGCCACTTCAAGTATAGATACACAAACTGAATATATTATTCAAAAGGCCATCGCCAATTTATTAAGAGGGCGGACCAGTTTTATTATCGCTCACCGCTTGTCAACAATTACTAGTTCGGACTTAATTTTAGTTGTTCAACATGGTGAAGTTACTGAACAAGGGACTCATGAAGAACTCTTGGCCAAAAAAGATTACTATTACCGTTTGTATACTAATCAATTTGTTGAAGATCATTTGAAAGAAATAAATGTGTTATAATGTAGTTGTATAATTGACAATGAGGAGATGATTTGATGAGTGATGAAAAGATGCAAGAATATATTCAAACCGTACTCAAGTGGATTAAAAAAATTGTAACTAATGCGCATATGTCGGGAGCCATTATTGGAATTTCCGGTGGCATTGATAGTGCAGTAGTGGCCTTTTTATTGCATAAAGCTTTAAATGGGGCTTGTTATGGTTTAATCATGCCTTGTTATTCCGATCCACGCGATCAAGAAGATGCCATGCTTGTTATTGCGGCCTTGAAAATGAATTATGGAGTAATCAATCTTGATAAGGTCTTTGATGAATGTAAAAATAATTTTGAATCACTCGCAATTGATGCTAATCCTTTAATAATTCAAACTGCTTTGAATAATGTCAAAGCCAGATTAAGAATGGTGACGTTATATAATGTTGGCCAAAGTTTAAATTATTTAGTGGCCGGCACTGATAACTGGGTTGAAAATTATACCGGATATTTTACTAAATATGGTGATGGTGGAGTTGATTTTTTGCCAATTTCCCAGCTGACAAAAGGGGAAGTAAGACAAATGGCAAGGCTTTTAAAAGTCCCACAAAAAATCATTGATAAAACTCCAGCGGCTGGTTTAATCAAAGGAGTCTCAGATGAAGACGAGTTAGATGTTTCTTATGCTGAATTAGATAAATATTTACTGGGACAAAAGGTCAGTATAGCTAGCGCAACTCGCATTAATCATCTTCATCAAGTGAGTGGTCATAAAAGAAGACTTCCGCCTAAACCCCAACCTCCTAAAAGATTTTAATTACTGCTAATATGTGTTATGATTATAAAGTGAGGTGATGGTGTGCTTAACTATCTTTTTGGTCAAATTGCCGAAATAGGAATTGATTATATTGTGGTTGATGTTAATGGTATAGGTTATAGTCTTTTTGTGGCTCATCCGAATGACTTTTCAAAAGGTGAAACTGTGCAAGTTTTTGTCTTTTTACAAGTTAAAAAGGATGATATGGTTTTGTATGGATTTAAAACTAAAGAAGAAAAATGTCTATTTCTACGCTTAATTGATGTGAATGGTATTGGTCCTAAAACCGTTATTAATATGTTGACTAAAACTTCAACAGACGCCTTAATTA
>CAYIYS010000050.1:0-7949 GCA_964367975.1 uncultured Eubacteriales bacterium | reverse complement strand
ATATTGAATTTGGCTCACAAATAATTGTCGGTTACATCGTCGCGATAGTCGAAGATAAAAGAACCAAAGCGGCTGTCGAAGAAGAACAAGGTTTTGCCCTTAAACCGATATTGTCGCTTATTGATCAAGAAGCCATTTTGAATCCGGAATTAAAGGAACTAGCAACCTGGATGGCCTATACGACAGTATCACCATTGATTGCTTGTTTCCAAGCTATGCTTCCGCCCTCATTAAAACCAAACTCGGCTAAAAAAGTGGGAATAAAAACCGCCAAATATATCAAAAAAATTGATGGTTCACTGGCTAATTTAACTAAAAAACAAGCCGAAAAATTAAATCAATTAGAATTAAATCAAGAGTATTTAAAAAGCGAAATGGCCATTAATATAGGCATTCTTAATAAGTTAATTGAAAATAAAAAAGTTATTCAATATGATAAAGAAATTTATCGTAGCCCTTTTAAAAAAGAATATGAACATGAATTGGGTCCGCAATTGAATGAAGAGCAAAAATTGGCGCTTCAACAAATTGAAAATAGTAAACAAGATCAAGTTTGTTTACTGCAAGGTGTGACTGGTTCTGGTAAGACTGAAATCTATATTCAACTAGCTGATAAGTATTTGCAACAAGGTAAAAATGTTCTGATTTTAGTGCCAGAAATATCTTTAACTCCCCAAATGGTGGAACGCTTTAAAAAGCGTTTAAATTATCCTTTAGCGGTTTTTCATAGTGGTATTTCTCAAGGCGAAAGATATGATGAATATCGACGGATTGCGCGTCAAGAAGTGCGTTTGGTGATTGGGGCTAGAAGCGCAATCTTTGTGCCTTTAACTAATCTAGGGTTAATTGTAATAGATGAAGAACATTCGGAGTCTTATAAACAAGAAGTGACCCCTTGTTATCATGCCCGCGATATTGCTTTACAGCGCGCCGCATATCATCACGCCAAAGTAATACTGGGTAGCGCTACCCCTTCGCTGGAGTCACGAGCTCGAGCTTCAAAGGGCGTTTATGCTTTAATTAAATTGGAAAAAAGAGTTAATGATTGTCCACTTCCTAATGCAGTAATTGTTGATATGGCCAAACAAATAAGACAAGGAAACAAGGGATTGTTATCAAAGCAATTGCACCAAGCAATACAAGAAACCCTTGATAAACACGAACAAATTGTCTTGCTACTCAATAAAAGAGGTTATGCTCCTAGTGTGGTTTGTCCTAAGTGTAATCATGTCTTTGTTTGTCCAAATTGTGGAGTGCCACTTAAATATCATAAAGATAACAACAAGTTAGTTTGTCATTATTGCGATTATAGCAAAAATTATCCGCGAATTTGTCCGCAATGTGGTAATACTTTCTTGCGTCAAATTGGCTATGGAACGCAAAAAGTTGAAGAAGCTTTGTGCCGTGAATTTGCTGGCATTAGAGTGGTCAGAATGGATCTTGATTCAGTTAAAATGGCCAAAGGATATGAGACGATTTTGAATGGCATCGCCAATTATGAATATGATGTTTTGTTGGGGACACAAATGATTGCCAAAGGTTTAGATTATCCCCGCATTACTTTAGTGGGAGTGTTGAATGCTGATGTTGGTCTCTTCAATGGCAATTTTAGAGCTAACGAAACTGTCTTCCAACTCTTGACTCAAGTGCTAGGAAGAGCGGGTAGAGGAGATAAAAAAGGCTCAGCTATCATTCAAACTTTTAATCCCTATCATTTTTCGATTGTCACTGCCGCCAAACAAGATTATGAAGAATTTTATCGAGTGGAAATGGACTATCGGCACAAACAAAAATATCCACCATATCGTTATTTAGCCTTAATTATGTTAATTGGTAAAAATCTCGATATTTTAGAAAAGCAAGGTTTTGCCATCAAGCAATATATCTTGCAAAATTCATCCGCTGATTCCAAGGTTTTGGGGCCAACTGTTCCTTATATTCCAACTTTTAATAAAATGAAAAGAATGCGCTTAATTTATTGGTTTAAAGATCGAAAAGAAGCGCTAGATATTCTCAATAACGTTAAAAAGTTGTATAGTGATAGTAGAACTATCAAAGTGAGTTTTGATGTTGATCCGTATAGTGATGTGTAGGGGGCTAATGTTTAATGTCAGTTAGGGTTGCAATTTATCAAAGTTTAAACAACATTTATAAAAATAATGCTTTTTCTAATCTCGAAATTAATCGGGTCTTGAAAAAGGGCGAATTATCTAGTTTAGATGGTAGCCTTTATACCAATATTGTCTATGGAGTCTTACAAAACTCGGCTTTTCTCGATTTTTGTATTAAACAGTTTGCGCCAAATCATAAATTGACAGCAAAGGTTAAAACCTTATTGAAAATGTCATATTATCAAATGTACTATATGGATAAAATCCCTGTCTATGCGATTGTCAATGAGGCGGTTGAAATTGCCAAACAAGATTTAGGGCCAGGCGCTGCCAAGTTTGTTAATGCCGTCTTACATACCATGGCAGAGCAACCATTTGAATTGAAAAAAGAGAATTACAGTGATGATGATGACTATTATGCTTTGTTATATTCAATTCCAAATTGGTTATACAAGATGGTAGTCAAACATTATGGTTCTTCAGCCGCTTTGCAATGGGCCCAATCTTCCAAGCTTCCACCCAAGCTATATTGTCGCGTTAATACATTGAAAACTTGTCAAACCGAAGTTTTGCAGAATGCTGATTTTCAAGCGGCAGAAGAGGTAGCTAATTGTTTAGTTTATCTTGGTAAAGGGTCCCTTGCCAGCACTAAAGAATATCAAGAAGGCTTCATTACTATTCAAGATATTTCAGCCCAAATGGTGGCACCGTTGCTAGATTTACAAGAGCAAGATGTTGTGTTAGATATGTGTGCCGCACCAGGTAGTAAAACTACCCAGATGACCGCTTTGATGAACAACAAAGGTAAAATAATCGCCACCGATATCTCTGCAGCTAGACTGGAACTTATTCAACAAGCACTCTTGCGGCTGGCAGTGAGTAATGTGCAATGTCTGTTAGCGGATGCTTTGCAATTAAAAGAACGCTTTGGAGCTGGTTATTTTGATAAAATATTGTTAGATGCACCATGTTCTGGCTTTGGCGTCATTCGGCGCAAGCCCGATATCATCATTCAAAAGACCAAACAAACTGATTTAGATGGTCTACTTGAACTGCAAAAACAGTTACTTGAAGTAGCCTATTACCTTTTAAAAAAGGGTGGAATTTTAGTCTATTCGACTTGTACTTTAAATAAAAAAGAAAATGCTAAGCAAATTGCCAGTTTCGTAGTTAAACACAGTGAAATGCGCCTTGAGAAAGAACAACAAATCTTACCAACAAGTAGCAGTGGTGATGGTTTCTATATGGCAAAGCTAAGCAAGGAGTAATGTATGAAGAGTATTTATGATTTTTCGTTAGATAAATTGGCCATTGAAATGGAGTCTTTGGGTCAAAAGAAATATCGGGCCACTCAACTCTTCACTTGGTTATATAAACAAAGAGTCGAGTCTTTTGATGAAATGAGTGATGTGGCTAAAGCGTTTCGTGAAGTTTTAAAAGCCACCTATAAAATTGAATTGCCGGTAATTACACGCCAACAAGTCGCCCAAGATGGAACAATCAAACTATTGGTTCGTTTTGCCGATGGGGCCGAAGTGGAAAGCGTTTTAATGCGCTACGATTATGGCAATGCCATTTGTGTCTCAAGTCAAGTGGGTTGTAATATGGGTTGTGCTTTTTGTGCTTCAGGATTGATCAAGAAGCAAAGAGATTTAACGCCTGGTGAAATGATTGCTCAAATCCTAGTAATGGAAAAGCAAATGGCTGGTGACCGTGTTTCGCATATTGTGGTGATGGGGACTGGTGAGCCTTTTGATAATTATGCCAATGTCATAGATTTTATCAGTATTGCTAATCATCCTAAAGGCTTAGAAATCGGAGCGCGCCATATTACTGTTTCAACCTGTGGGATTGTGCCCAAAATAAAAGATTATTCAAGTTTAGGGTTACAAGTAAATTTAGCCATTTCATTGCATGCACCGACTAATGAAATAAGATCAAAACTTATGCCTATAAACAAAGTTTATCCATTGCAACAATTGATACAAATGACACGAGAATATGAACAAATCACATCGCGAAGAGTGACTTTTGAATATATTATGTTAAGTGGAGTAAATGATGGCTTACAACAAGCAGAACAACTAGCGGCTTTAGTCAAAGGTATGAACGCCTATGTCAATCTCATTCCTTATAATAAAGTCGGTGAATCTTCTTTTGAAAGGTCATCAAATAATCGCGTTCATGCTTTTTGTGATTACTTGAAAAAACAAGGAGTTAATGTAACTATTAGAAAAGAGTTTGGTAACGATATCGATGCCGCTTGTGGACAATTGAGAGCTAAAAAACAAGGAGTGATTAAATGAAAGAGGGCTTTATTTTAAAAGGTCATGCCGGTAATTATTTTGTCTATTGTGAAGGCAAAACCATTATGTGTCGGGCCCGGGGAAAATTTAGGATTGAAGGGACTTCGCCTTTAGCAGGAGACAATGTAATTATTGATGAAGTCGATAATTATCTATTAAAGATCAAGCCACGTCAAAACTATTTAATTCGTCCCCCAGTCGCCAATGTTGAACAAATAATTATTATTGCTTCGTTGTTTCATCCCGATTGTTCCTTAGCTTTGATCAATCGTTTTATGACCATGGCCATCATGTATGGCATTAAACCGGTTTTGGCTATATCCAAAATTGATTTGCTCGCAAAAGATGATCCGCGTTTATTGTTGTTAAAAAAAGCCTATCAAGGGCTAAATTATCAAATCATTTATTTTTCCAATAAAACTGGAGAAGGAATTGATGATGTGATGAACGCCTTTAAAGGGCATCGTAGTGTTATAATGGGGCAAAGTGGGGTTGGAAAATCTTCATTAATCAATCGTCTGATTCCTCAACAAAAGCAAGAAACTAATGAGATTTCAAAAGCTTTGGGCCGAGGTAAACATATTACAAGAGTGGTTGAATTTTTACCTTACCAAGATGGTTGGGTGGCCGATACACCGGGCTTTTCCTTAATTGATATTGATTTAACGCCAATTCAATTAGCTAATTGTTATCCGGGTTTTGAAGATTTATTTGATAAATGTAAGTATCGCAATTGTTTACACGATCAAGTTAATGGTTGTGCCGTCTATCAAGCGGTGCAGCAAGGAATTATTGATCAAGATCATTACGTAATTTATCTTTCAATGCTGCAAGAATTAAAGAATAAAAAGGAGAGATATTAATGAAAAAATATATTGTAGCCCCTTCCATTCTATCTGCTGATTTTTTGCATTTAGAAAAAGATTTGCAGTTAACTAAAACCTCGGGGGCGGAATGGTTACATTTTGATGTCATGGATGGTCATTTTGTGCCCAACATTACTTATGGTTCTATAATTCTTAGACAAGTCAAAAAGGTCTCAGATTTAGTGATGGACGTGCATTTAATGATTAGTGATCCAGATAAGTATTGTTTAGATTTTATCACAAGCGGAGCGGATTACTTAACTTTTCATTATGAAGCTTTGGAAAACAACAATGATATTAAAAAACTAATCCATAAAATCAAGGAAAATGGCTGCAAAGTTGGGATTAGTATTAAGCCTAAAACGCCAGTAGAAGTGTTATATCCTTTATTACCTTTAGTGGATCTGATTTTGATTATGGCAGTCGAACCCGGTTTTGGTGGGCAAAGTTTTATGCCTATTAGTTTAGATAAAATTGCCAAACTAAGAGCGGAAATTGATCTACATCATTATGAGTGTTTAATTGAAGTTGATGGCGGCATTAATGATAAAACCGCTCAACTTGTTAAGCAGAGTGGAGCCGATGTTTTGGTAGCGGGTAGTTATTTATTTGGGCAGCCCGACTTTATTGAAAGAGTAGCAAAATTAAGCAAATAAAAAAGGAAGGTTGAGCCTTCCTTTTAATTATTAACCAGCTTTTTTGAGGGTTTTTAATGCACGTGCTGAGACACGAACTGTTTGAACTTTACCATCAACTTCAACTTTTACTTTTTGAAGATTAACTCCCCAATTTCTTTTAGTTGCGATACATGAGTGGGAACGAGCGTTTCCACTAATTGGTCCTTTTCCTGTAATAACACAAACTCTTGACATATCTTCCCCTCCTATACTAGATAATGATAAATAGAATGCTTAAATATATTAACATTGAAACGAATGATTTGCAAGTGTTTTCCTACTATTTATAGTATCTATAAATAAGGCTTTTACCTTTGCAAGTAAAATGACTTGAAAAAAAAGGGTATTACTATATAATTATAGTAGTCGTTTTTAAGAAAGAGGTGCTCGAATGGAAGTCTTACGGCGCTCTCAACGTGGGAAAATAAATATTTCTATGAATGCCATCGCCACCATTGCTGGTAATGCTGCAATGGAGTGTTATGGTGTTTTAGGTATGGCTTCTAAACGATTGATTCGTGATGGGGTGGCTGAATTATTGAAAGATGATAGCTACTCAAAAGGTGTTTTTGCTGTTTCTACTTCTAGAGGAGTGGAAATTAACATGTATATAGTGTGTGCATATGGCGTTAAAATTACTGAGGTTGTCTCAGAAGTTCAAAAGAAAGTCAGATATATTTTGCAAAAAACATTAGATATTGATTTTAGTGCGGTCAACGTTTATGTGCAAGGGACGAAAGTCGTCATATAGAGAGGAAATTAATTGTGAAGGCATACGAGGGCAAAAGTATAAACGGAGAAGTATTGAGATCGATACTTATCTCTGGAGCAAATAACTTATTTAATCATTATCCAGAAGTGGATGCTTTAAACGTGTTCCCAGTTCCGGATGGAGATACTGGAACTAATATGAATTTGACCATTACCTCCGGCTCCAAAGAAATTATGAATATTCGCAATGATTCAATTGGGGAAGTTGGGAAAATTTTCTCGCGGGGCTTGTTGAGGGGGGCGAGAGGAGACGCTGGCGTTATTTTATCACAAATATTCCGGGGCTTTGCTCAAAAACTTGAAGGCTTAAATGAAATAAATATTCTTGAATTTGCTGAGGCTTGGAAGGCTGGCAGTGATAAAGCTTATAAAGCTGTGATGAGACCAGTTGAAGGGACCATCTTAACGGTAATTCGCGAATCTTCTTCATATCTTCTTGATAAGTTGGCCACTGTTGAAAATATTGGCCAAGCCATGGAATGCATTTTACAAGCGGCTAAAGAATCATTAAAGCGTACTCCTGAACTCTTACCAGTCTTGAAAGAGGTTGGAGTGGTTGATTCTGGTGGCGCCGGGTTAGTGTTGATTATGGAAGGTATGTTGCTGGGACTTAAAGGCGAAATCATTGAAAGAAAACAAATTTCAATGCCACAAGTCGCTCAAGAAATTCAGCCTAGTGCTCAAGCAAAACTTGAAAATGAAGAATTTGGTTATAACACTGAATTTGCTCTGCGTTTATCTGAAGAAACTTTGAAAAAAGGTAAGTTTGATCAAAATCGTTTTACCGCCTTATTGCAATCACTAGGTCATTCCTTAGAAGTGGTTAGAGACGGGGATATCATTAAGGTTCATTTGCATACCCTTAAACCAGGTGTGGCTTTAAACTATGCTCAACTTTATGGTGAGTTTGTGGTTTTAAAGATTGAAAATATGCAAGAACAAAATACTCATTTGGAGGAAGAAGAAAATAAACCTACCATTGCTATTAAAGTTGAAACTGTAGCATCTAAATTGAATCATGCTAAGCAGGCAGAACCAGAACCACGTAAGAAATATGGCTTAATTGTGGTTTCAGTTGGTGATGGTTTAGAAGAAATGTTCAAATCGTCACGCAGGAAGTTATTGTTTTTGACGGGTGTATTGGTGTGCGCATAATGATCAATCACCGTTTGTGCCAACGCAAAGTATATTGGGGCGGCCACGCGTGCACCACTGAAC
>CAYIYS010000049.1:0-8436 GCA_964367975.1 uncultured Eubacteriales bacterium | reverse complement strand
AGTTTAGGTTCCAAAAGTGCAATGGATGTTTTCAAAAATTCACCACAAGATTTTGCTGAACAAACTCCACCTCTAAGTAAAACTCCGACATCTGCGTCAGCAGCCAGTCACAGTTTTGATATCTTTAAAAGTAAGCCGATTGACGAAGAACTTGTTAACAATGATAATTATCAAGAAGTGGATGTGTCTGCTACCATCTCACCTTTTGATTTAAATAAGAAGAAAAACCCCAATACTCAAGGTGGTGTTTTTATGCCATATCCAGTTGTTAGTAAAACGGCTGTTGATCAAGTTGAAGAGGTCCATAATGTTGTTGAAGATTTTTATGATGAAAGCAAAGCATATCAAGAACCTGAATCACTCCACGCCGAGGGCAAAGCTCCTATTTCATTTGTTCGCCCAACCGTTGAAGAACAAAGAGGGCCACATCTAGCCACGTCAAGCGCAGACTTATTTGAAAAAAGATTGGAATCAACAAGCGAAAAGCCAGATAAACCAAGTCAAACCAAAGTTGTTTTTCCCCAACCAACAGCAGTGAATAAGAATAAAGTGTATTTATTCCCAGGACTTGAATTATTAGATAATCCTAAACTTGAAGACACTTCAAAAAATATTGATGAAGCGCGTGTTAACCAAGCAAAACTTGACAATAAACTTAATAATTTAGGTATCAAAGCTCATGTTTCTGATTTTATTGTAGCGCCAGCCTTTACTCAATATGAAGTTGAGGTTGCCAGTGATTTTAAAGTGGCTCAATTTCAACAAATAAAAAATGATATTATGATGGCGCTTTCTGCTGAGAAAGTTAATATCTTAACACCAATTCCAGGCAAGGATGTCGTTGGTATTGAGGTTCCAAACAAGACAAGAAGTACCGTTTCATTTAAAGAAGTTATGGCGCGTATTCCTGAGAAAAATCGCAATGCCATTTTGTTAGCGGCTTTAGGTAAGGACGTCTCCGATCGAGTGGTGACGATTAATCTTGCCAAAGCTCCTCATTTATTAATTGCCGGTGCAACCAATTCTGGTAAATCGGTTTGCATGAATACTATTATTATTTCAATTTTGATGCGTTGCAATCCTGATGACGTTAAACTCATACTAATCGATCCTAAATGGGTTGAATTTGCTAATTATGAAGGTATTCCTCATTTATTGTGTCCAATTATCAATAAAGTTAATGAAGCCGAAATAGCTTTACAAAAAGTAGTTGAAGAGATGGAGAAACGCTATTTGATGTTTAGAGGTAGTCACGTTGCTAAAACAATTGAAGAGTATAATGCTTATGCCATTTCCAATGGTATTGCTAAAATGCCTTATTTGATTGTAATCATTGATGAATTAAATGATTTGATGACTTTAAGTGGTAAGAGTATCGAAACTTGTATTCAAAGAATTACAAGTTTGGCTAGAGCGGCTGGAATTCACTTAATTGTGGCTACCCAACGACCATCAGTTGATGTTATCACTGGGGTAATCAAAGCTAATATCCCTTCGCGCATCGCTTTTGCTGTTTCATCTAACGTCGATTCTCGCACTATTTTAGATGGTGGTGGAGCCGAAGAATTATTAGGCATGGGCGATATGTTATTACATATGAGTGGTGAAAATGAAAAGCGAGTTCAAGGCGCTTTTGTCAGTAATGAAGAAGTCTTGAGAATTGTCGATTTTGTTAAAAAACAAAGGGCACCTGAATATGATCAAAACTTCTTGGATTTAAAACCAAAAGTTCAAGAACAAATGAGTTTTGGTGAGGATTTTGGGGAAGATGATTCCTTCATCATTTCAATTTTAGAAGAATTTATTGATCAACCAATTATCTCCATTTCATTACTCCAACGCAAGTTTGGAATGGGATTTCCTAAAGCGGCCAAGACGATGGATACATTAGAAAAACTGCAATTAGTGGGAGCGCCTAGAGGCTCTAAACCACGTGAAGTTTTTCAACAAGCCATTAGTCAATATTTAGCAGAACATGGTGGGGTGAACAATAATGAAAGTTAAAAAAATCAAAATTCAAGATAATTTATCTTTAAATTTAATGAAAACTGATAAGTTTAAAACTGTAGCGGTTGCCATCTACTTTAAAGGGATTGTTCAACAAGATAGTGCCTCTGATTTAAGTATACTGGCGGGAATCATGAATGAAAATTGTCAGGCCTATCCAACTCGACAAGCCTTACAAAGTTATAAAGAATATTTATATCAATTGGGGTTATCTGCCACTAATGTCCATTTTGGAGGAGCTAGTTACTTTAGCATCACTGCTGATTTAGTTGCTCCTTATTATGTTGCTGAACAACTAGATATTCTCGATAAGGTCTTCCAACTCATTCACCAAATTGTCTATCAACCATTACTTAAAGGCCAAGAATTTGACAAGACCACTTTTGAGATGGTGCGCAATAATCAAATTCAAAACTTAAAGCGCATGAGTGAACAAAAAGAAACATATATGATGACTAAATTATCTTCTTTTTTGTTGCAAGATCACCCATATAAAGTTAGTAACTTTGGCAGTCTTGAGGGTTTAGCTACTGCTAGTTCAAAAAAAGTCTATGCAGTTTATCAAGAAGTTATCGCGCGACCAATTGATGTCTATGTAGTTGGTGATGTTGATGAAGATTTGATTGTAGAGAAAATCAAACAATATATTCAACCTGGTAAAAATACTTATAAATATGATTATCTAGTTCCTTTACCATCTAATGGTGGTGCTGAATATGTTGAATCCTCTTACTTTTCTCAATCACAAATTGCTAATGTTTATCTCACCCCAGCGGTCGTTGATTTACAAAGTGATGTTGTTGCCAATATCTTCAATGATTTATTTGGAGGATTAGCTAGTTCCAAACTATTTAAAGTTGTGCGCGAAGAATATAACTACTGTTATACGATTTCTTCCTTGTTAAGAGTCTTATCCGGCTCGATGTTAGTTCTAGCGGGTATTGATGATAACAATTATCGCTCAACTCAAGAATTAATAGCTTTACAACTTCAAGCACTGCAAAAAGGCGACTTTAGTGAGCCAGAGATTGAATTAGTCAAAGGCATGTTAAAGGCGCGCCGCAAAGCCGTCTTTGATTCCAATGCCTCACTTATTATTTCTTTATTAAATTACTCAGTCAGTGGGATTGATACTAATCTTGATGCCTATAATCAGATGGTAGATTCAATTAGTAAGAAAGAAATTATGGAATTTGCTAATAAAGTCACTCTTTCCTACACTTATTATTTAAAACAAGGAGGTAATGCTTGATGGAAAAACAATATTTTCCGAATATTAAAGAGACTTTGTACCACGAAGTATTACCTAATGGTTTAAATGTTTTCATGCTGCCTAAAGCGGACTATTGCAGCGTCTGTGGGATTATTGCTACTAAGTTTGGTTCTTTGCAATCAGATGCCATTATAGAAACACCAGCAGGTAGCGTTAAAGCCAGAAAGGGAATAGCTCACTTTCTTGAGCATCGTTCCTTTGACTATAAACAAGGCCCGGTCTTGGATTTATTCGCTGCCTTAGAAGCTGATAGTAATGCTTTTACCAGTTATGATAAAACAGCATATTATTTTAATACTACTTCCAATGTTGAACAATGTGCCAATCTGTTATTGGATTTTATCTATGAATTAAATATTACGCCAGCCAGTGTTGAAAAAGAAAAGGGGATTATAGTTGAAGAGTTAAAGATGTATGCTGATCGCCCAATGGTCAAATTGATAAGAGGCATACTCGAAGGTTTATATGTTAATCATCAAATTAGAGATGATATTGGTGGCACTATTGAGACTGTAAATGCTACAACTTTACAAGAGTTAGCCGCTTGCCACCAAACCTTCTATCATCCAAGTAATATGGTTTTAATCTTTGCTGGCAACATTCAACCCGAACAATTGATTGAGGTTGTTAAACAAAATCAAAAGCAAAAAGCTTATGGTAAACGTCATGTTTTTACTTTTCCTTTGCTAGTTGAGCCAGAGGAAGTCAACTATGCTTATAGCGAAATTGCTTTACCTCTTTCCATCCAAAAGGTGGCGGTTGGCTACAAATTAAAAGCTTATGCCGGAAAATGTTCAGCTGCGCAAGCCAATAAACTAAGTATGGTAAATTCCATCTACCTGGATTTATTATTTGGCGGTTCATCTAGTTTATATGCCTCCTTGTATAAACAAGGAATTATTTCTCCTTCCTTAGAGGCGGCCCAATATGAAGGTGATGATTATCGCAGCGTCATCATTGTCGCTGAAGTGTTGGATTATCCAGCTTTCATTCAAGCCGTTAAACAAGCAATTGCTAACCCAGATTTACCTCAAGAGAGCTTTGAACGCTTAAAAAATTCAATGTTAGGTCAAAGTATTCGGGGTTATGAAGATATTCAAAGTCTAGCCTTCAATTTTATGGATAATTATTTCCGTGGCGTTAATGCTCTAGAAGATTATGAAGTCCTAAAAAGTATTAAATATGAAGATGTGCTGCAAGTTAGTGAAGAGTATAAAGTGGCTCCTAGTTCCATTTTTACGATTATACCGACAGGAGGTAAGCAAAATGATTAAAGGAATTGGCGTTGATGTCGCGTTGTTGAGAAGATTCTCGGCTAAAGATGACAAGTTTATTCGCCGGGTCTTAACTGAGAATGAGTTATTTCAATATTCCTGTTTAAATGATTTGCGCAAGGCCGAATACTTAGCTGGTAGATTTTGTGCCAAAGAAGCTTATTATAAAGCGGCTCAAAATCATCATCTATCTTATCAAGATGTCGAAGTTTTAGAAGATAAAGAAAATGGAATCGTGACTATTAACGATGCTAAAGCTTTTGTTTCGATTTCGCATGATGGCGATTATGTAGTCGCCTATGTGATTATCGAGAAATAACTAATTTTGTCGAGTGAAAACCCGCTTTACTTATCTATGATATAAGTAAAGGAGGGGAAAATATGTTAAATATAGTTGTTTTAATGGGTAAAGTAGTCAAGGTATATACCGGTGAGGATGGTGAGAATTATATGATTCTTGCTATTGAAAAAGATTTTACCGAAGATGATGGCTCTTTCAAAGAAGAAATGATTAAATGTACTTTATGGAAGGGGCTAGTTGATACTTTGTTGGATTATTATCGACCCGGTCAATATGTTCAACTCTCGGGCCGACTAGAAATGCGCAAAGATGGGATGGTTGTGATTGGCGAAAAAGCCAACTTCACTCATAGATTTAGACGTTGTCCAATCGGAAAGGAATAGAAGTATGAAGCAATACCTCGATTTGTGCCGTTATGTTTTAGATAATGGCAGTGAAAAGCGTGATCGAACTGGTACTGGAACAATTTCAGTTTTTGGTTATCAATTTAAGCACGATATGGCTCAAGGCTTTCCTTTGCTAACCACTAAAAAAGTTTTTTTCAAAGCGGTCTTGGGTGAACTGTTATGGTTTATTTCAGGTCAGACCAATATTCAACCTCTAGTTAAACAAGGGATTAAAATTTGGAATGAATGGCCCTATGCAAAATACAAAACATCAGCAGAATATCAAGGCGAATCGTTAGAAGAATTCGTCGCTAAAATAGCTCGTGATGATGAATTTGCGAATAAATATGGCGATTTAGGTCCAGTTTATGGTCATCAATGGCGCAATTTCAATGGTATTGATCAACTTTTGCAAGTTGAAAATAGTATTAAGCACGATCCTTTTTCACGGCGGCATATTATCTCGGCTTGGAATCCTAGTGATATTCCAGCGATGGCTTTGCCACCATGTCATGCTTTTTTGCAATTTTATGTCTCGGGTGATGGTAAAAAATTGTCATTACAACTTTACCAAAGAAGTGCGGATGTGTTTTTAGGAGTACCTTTCAATATTGCTTCCTATGCCACACTATTGGTGATGATGGCCAATGTTTGTCACCTTGAAGTTGGTGAATTTGTTCATACTTTTGGTGATGTTCATATTTATCTTAATCATTTAGAACAAATTCAAACTCAATTAAAGCGCGAGCCTAAAACTTTGCCGCAATTGAAAATAAAACGTCAAGTCAAGAGTATAGTTGATTATTGTTATGAAGATTTTGAAATCGTTGACTACAATCCATGGCCAGCGATTAAAGGGGAGGTAAGCGTTTAATGATTAAAATAATTGTAGCTTTAGGCAAAGATCGCTTGATTGGTAAAGGGAATGCTTTACCTTGGCATATTAGTTCGGATTTGGCTCACTTTAAAAAAACCACCTTGAATAGTACCGTAGTTATGGGCGAAAAAACCTACGAGTCAATGGGGGCTAAACCATTACCAAATCGACATAATATAGTGGTAACTTTACTTGAAGACTTTGATCCGCATGATGAGAGAGTAGAAGTTAGTCATGATTTATATGAGATAGTTCGCCAATATCAAGATAGTGACGAGACACTTTTTGTCATTGGGGGAGCACAAATTTATAAATTATTTTTGCCCTTTACGAGCGAAATGGTAGTATCATATATTAAAGGAAATTATACTGGTGATATTTTTTTCCCACCATTTGAACAAGACTTTACTCCTTATAAGAGTGAGACGTTTGCTGAATTTGATGTCATATACTACAAAAGGAAGGATTAGTAATGCTGAAGTACATACGCTTAATTCTCATATTAGGAACTTATTTGGTTTGGACTTATCCACGAATGCGTTATAACGCAAAACATGTCAAAGATATTCCCTATGCCAAACGTTTTGAGTTGCATCAAAAAATAATTAAGCGCGGGTACAAAGCGGCACGTTGCGATGTTACAGTTATTGGCGAAGAAAATCTGCCGCAGGAAGATGGTTTGGTTTTTTGCCCTAATCATCAATCTTATGTGGATCCATCTTTCATTGCTCATACTAAGCATAATGTCATTCCTATTGCCAAGATTGAAATTGCTAGAATGCCATTTATTGGTGACTTTGCTAAGGCCCTTGATGCCATCTTTCTCGAGCGGGACAATTTACGTCAATCCTATCAAGTCTCTCGACAAGTCTATCATTCCTTAATAGAAAAAAAGAATGTATTGATTTATCTTGAGGGCACGCGTTCCAAACATGCTGACCATCACATGAATGAATTCAAAGCGGCCGGCTTAAAACCGGTGATGGAAGCCAAAGCCACTATTGTTCCAACAGTCCTTTGGGGCTATTATGCCATCCTAGATATCAAAAATAAACAAAAATATAATCCGGTTTCAATCCAATTTTTAAAACCAATTCGTTATGAAGATTATCAAAATATGACTCATGTTGAATTAGCTCAAATGATTCATGATGAAATCAATTTAATTGTTTTAAAACATATTCAAGAAGAACAAAGCAAGTCCAGTTAAAGACTTGCTTTTTGCTTATTTTCTTAAGCCTTTAGGATAAAGGTTTTTAGCCACTCCATTAGAGGCTTTAGCTAGACCAATTGAGAGTCCTTTATAAAGAACTAATAAGTAGCCTGCTTTTTGGTGGGGAAATGTTTCGCCATGTAAGTACTTATTAATGGCACTTTCTTCATTGATATTTTCGATATTTTTGAAATCGCAACTGCTGGCGGCCATAGCAAGAGCATGGGCGGGAATAAAGCGAGAGTTTTGGATATTTCCAATTAACAAATTATGTCTTAATGTTTTCAAGTCATTAGAATCAAAAGCGGAAGTTTGTAAATAATAGATGGCATCATTCACTTTAATCAACCTAGTAGGATCAAAACCATAAGTTAGATTATTATCGGCAAAATCTTTGATCAATTTTAAGGTTTGGTTATCTAGGTTTTTAATATGTGGTTGATGACGATAACAAGTGTGTTCATCTTGGCACTTGATTAAACAAATGAAATGGCCTTCGCCTTTAAAGTAACCAGGATAAATGCGCAATGCTTCGCTCATATTGATGCCACGATTGGTATTTTCAATCAAAGGGAGATTAACTAATTCAGCTTGGCTGTTTTTTAATAAGTAATTAATTATTTCTTCATTTTCCCTAGCAGAGAAAGTGCAGGTTGAATAAATCATTAGTCCACCTTTTTTTAATAAGCGATAGGCTTTGAGAATTAATTCTTTTTGAATCATTGCACAGTTAAGAGTTTTTTCGATGGTCCAATCAGCTTGGACTAGACTGTTTTTGCGAAACATGCCTTGCCCAGAGCAGGGGGCATCTAAAATAACTTTATCAAAGAATCCTTGATAGGCATCAAAGTCGTCAATACTACAATTAGTAACAAAAGCATTTTTAATTCCTAAACGTTCGATATTCTCGCTTAAGACTTTGCAACGAGGATATGAAATATCATTGGCAATTAACAAGCCGGTATTATTTAATTTAGATGCAACGTGGCTGGCTTTCCCGCCTGGGGCGGCACATAAATCAAGCACTTTATCATTTTTTTGAATTGGCAGCAATTCGCCTACTAACATGGCGCTAGCTTCTTGAATATAAAAGGCACCGCAATGA
>CAYIYS010000048.1:0-8475 GCA_964367975.1 uncultured Eubacteriales bacterium | reverse complement strand
GGCTAACTCCTTGACTATTAAAGATATCATTTATTTTCCCGACCGCAATGACCGCCAACTCAGACTCTTTTAAATAATCTAGATATGTCTTGCCAATTGGTGATAAGGCATAATCATGGCGTTTGGCAGTTCGAACAAAATTATCCGAAGTGGAGCCAACAAAAGGCCTGGCTATCACGCGGCCAACTTTCCATTCTGGTCTAAGCGTGATCTCGCGAGCTATTGCACAAATGCGATATAATTCTTCAACTGGAACAATTGCTTCATTAGCAGCAATTTGTAAAACCGAATCTGCGGAAGTATAAATAATCAACTCTTTGGTTTTCAGTTGACGCTCCCCTAAATCCTTGATTATTTGGGTTCCCGAAGCGGCACAATTACCGATAAATTCATAACCAGTTTTAGCTTTTAATTCTTGTAATAATTCTTTTGGAAATCCTTTTTCACTAAAGGTCATGAATGGTTTGGTGATGTGTAATCCCATCATTTCCCAATGGCCAGTCATGGTGTCTTTACCCAAACTATGCTCTGATAATCTACCAATGTAAGCATTCTTGGATAACATCGGTAAAACATATTTATATTGGTCTAAAAAGCCCAATCCCAAGCTCTCTAATGTCGGCAATTTAAAGCCTTCAGTAGCTTGATCAATGTGCAACAAAGTATTGGCCCCTTCATCATTGAAATCCTGGGCGTCAACTGCATGTCCACAACCAACAGAATCCATTACTAGGACAAATATTCTTTTAAATTTATGATTCATTTTTTCCTTCCTTTCCAAACGGATGATACTCTTGATATGTTTTCTTAAGTTGCTTTTTACTAAGATGGGTATAGATTTGAGTAGTTGAGATATCTTCATGACCCAATAAGGTTTGGATGGTTCTTAAGTCGGCCTCGTTCTCCAGCATACTTGAAGCGAATGAATGGCGAAAGGTGTGAGGTGATATCTGTTTGTAAATACCCGCTGCGACCGCAGCTTCTTTGATTTTTCTAAAAACATATTCTCTTTTTATTATATGCCCTCGATTGGTAATAAACAATAAATTTGATTTCTCATTTTTAAGGAGGATTGGTCTAATTTCATTGAGATACTTTACCAGCAATTCGTGCTCGTATTCACCAATCATTACCATCCTTTCTTTGTTGCCCTTGCCTTTGCATAAAATGGTATTGGCAGTTAAATCGATTGAGTTTAAAGTTAAATTCAACAATTCAGAAATTCTAAAGCCACTATCATAGAGCATTTCGATGATTAAGTGGTTGCGAAATCCAATTGGTTTATCTATTGGAAACTGTTTTAAGATAGTTGTAAACTCATCCAAGGTAATATAGGTGGGAATATGAGGCTTTTTTATTGGTAAATCAATTATTAAAGTCGGATCTTGTGATATATAGTGATTTTCTAACATGAATCCATAAAAAGATTTTAAAATAGTGATTGTATGAATGATGGTGTTGCGTGAATCGTGTTTACTGTTAACCAAATACTTGAGGTAATCACGCAACATTTCCGAATTTACTTCGCATAAATTAGTGTCATATTTTTGACAATAGTCAGCAAAAAAAGTCAATTCAGATAAATATGAATTAAGAGATGACAACGCTAAATTGCGATTGATAATCAAGTATTCTTTGTAAAGTTGTTTGTATTCAATCATAACTTATCAGTTCCTTTTTCAACTTGCGAAGCCCGCAATAAGATGTCTTTGCCCAGCTGGTTATTAATCGCTTTGATTAATGAGTTAATCTTAGAGGTGTCTTTTTGGACTATTTCTGGCTTATCAAAGATTGATAATTGCTTAACAAAACTTGATAAAACAGCAACATTTATCAAAGTAACTCCCAGCAATCTAACGCTTTGTGTTTGATTGTAGTTAGCATCGAAAAGGTGTAAGGCTAAATCGAGGATTTGTTGCTCATCATTAAAAGGTCTATCAAGGGTTTTTGAGCGATTAATTACTTTAAAATTCGAATATTTGATGACTAATTGCACACCAGTACCATATAAATTCTGTTTTTGAGCGCGATTAGCGACTTTTTTGGATAATCTTGTGATTTCCTCCACGATTTCTTCATAAGTGTTGGTATCACTTAATAAAGTCTCTGAATTACCAATGCTTTTAGCATCTTGCTGTTCTTCAGATACCTCATCATCACCAATCCCATTGGCCCAGGCGTGTAAAACTGTATAGACTTGACCTAATCTTTTGCTGACTTCGGGTTTATCGCATGTCGCTAGATCACCAATGGTGTGAATCGAAAACTCATTTTCAAGCATGGCGGTAGTTTTCTTGCCACAGCCATACATTTTACCGACAGGTAAAGGCCATAATACAGCTTGAATATCACGTTTACGAATGATGGTAATAACCATTGGTTTACGATAATCGCTGGCCATTTTTGCTAAAAATTTATTAGGTCCAACCCCGATCGAACAGGATAGCCCGGTGGTTTCGCAAATATCCTTTTGAATCATTGCAATATATTGAAGAGGGGCTAAAGTGGATTTTTTTAAATTATCAGTAATATCGACAAAACATTCATCAATACTGACTAATTGAATTTTATCTGCATATTTACGAGCGATTGAAATAAACCATCTAGTATATTTTTCATAGATAGCAAATTGGGGAGAAACAATAACTAGATTCGGGCACTTTTGGCGCGCTAGATAAGTGGGCATCGCTGAATGAACTCCATATTTACGTGCTTCATATGAAGCGGTTGAAATAATGGAACGACTGCTCTTTCCCCCAACCGCTAAAGGAACATTTTTGTATTGAGGGTATACTATTTGTGCAACTGTGGCAAAATAGGCATCCATATCAATATGTAGAATTGTTTTAGCCATTTTACCACCTCTTGTTGTTATTATAGCAAGTCGATACCCTTAATCATAGAGAAAATCATCGCAAGAATTTTTTCACTTATCAATGATATTCTCTTTCTAATACAATAGTTGCTAGTGCAAAAAACTCGCAATTGGATGGTCTTTTATCTTTATCAAAAGGAAGATAATCCCGCTTGAGAAGAAAATCTTTATATTTGTGGCTTAAATAAGTGTCATTGATGACAAGCCTGATTGACTTTTCAACACTCGAACCAGTTGTCTGATAATACTTACCCACTTCTAAATATAACCATTTAGTCACACAGCTTATCATTTGTGGGTTTTTTTGTAGACAAAAAATTGCCTTGTGGAGGTAATTGAAACCAATTTTCTTGATTGGAATACCAATCTCAAACATAAATTGTCGAATCTTGTTTGCTAGTGAATAATCCTTATCACCAATCATGTCTAGTTTATTGAGGTCAACTAGAGACGAACGCTTATCGGATAGCACAAAATCGATGTTTTGTTGGTTGAATGGTTGATTAAATAAAACAATCGAATCATTTTGAAGCATTTGTTTGATAAAATAAGGATGTAAAATATATAATTCAATGAAACAATTATCTATTCTATATTGCTTACTTCGCTTTATATTATTGAGTAAATAAAAAATATCAAAATGTGGAATAGTATCATCAATTAGCAATAGGTTTATGACTAAATACTGTGCTAGATATTGGAAAACTAATTGCGGAGAATCTACTACAACTATGTCTTTGTTGAATAAATTTATGCAATCCGATCCCTTATTGGAAAAAAGTAAAATCTTCATTATATATTGCCCCCTTAGTTTCACTTTTCTCACAAACAGTAACCCTCAATCTTCGGATAGTTTGATAATGAAAAATTAGAAATAAAACTTTAGGTATAGAGTAACTCCTTGGCATTTTGAATAGCCGCCTTGGTAGGAGTTGAACCACCACTTAACATCTTAGCAATCTCAATTATTCGCTCATTTTCATTGAGCAATCGAACATTCGTATAAGTGTTATTGTTTTTGATAACTTTTTCAACCAAGTATTGATAATGCCCGATGGATGCAACTTGCGGCGAGTGAGTGATGCATAAAACTTGCATCGAGGCTGCCAATTCATACATTTTTAAGCCAACAGCGCGTGATACTTTACCACTTACTCCAACATCAATTTCATCAAAGATCGAAGTAGAAACGCCATATAAAGTATTAAAAATTATTTTTAAACCCAACATCAAACGACTCATTTCGCCCCCAGAAGCAATTTTAATTAAAGGTCTTAAGGGCGTACCAGGGTTTAAACTAGCACTAAACTCATATTCGCTAATACCAGTTCCGTTTGGTTCTTTTAAAGGCGTAACAATTAAACCAAATTCGGCATTTTTTAAAAATAGTTCTTTTAAATGATGTTTAATCTGAACAATCAGTTGTTGACAACAAGAGTTTCTTTTTTGATCTAAAAGTATTCCCTTTTCAAGCACTTTTTGACGTAAAGAAGCCATAGCAGTAGTTAACTCAACAATTCGCTGGGCTTGATGTTCCATCTTTTCGATATGGCGAGCTAATTCTTCTTGCTTAGTGCTGATGGCTTGAGTGGTATTTCCATATTTACGTTTCAGTTTATTAATCAGAAAAATACGTTCTTGAATTTTATTGATTTGATATTCATCATAGTTTAGTTCAGCAAAATCATTCTTGATGGAAGAAGAGAAATCCTCTAATTGAAAATAGAGATCATCTATGGCCGCTAAATGTTTAACAAAAAGTGGATCATTATTCATACTCTCGAAGGATTTTTTGACAATATATAAAGACGATAAAGCTCCTTTTTCGCCATTTAAAGCCTCATTTATTTCATTGATGTGATCGCTTATTTTGGCATAGTCTTGAATTCTTTTTTGTTCAACTTCCAATTTTTCAACTTCATCAATGCCAATTTGAGCATTTTCAATCTCCTCAAATTGATACTTCATTAAATCTAATAAATCTTGATTATATTGAATTAATTGAAGTTCTTCTAATTCTTGTTTGTTGGTAATATAGTTTGCATAACATTCAGCATATTCTTGTTTCTCTTGCGCAATATTTTGACCAGCAAAAGCATCTATTAAATTGAGATGATATGCTTTATTTAATAAATATTGATTATCTTGTTGCGAGTGAATATCCAGAATATTAATCGTTATTTTTTTGATATTTGAAATAGTAGTAATATGTCCATTAATCTTGCAGATAGATTTGCCATTGCTATCCAACTCTTTAGTGATAATCAAAAGATCATCTTCGACGACATCTGCTAGTTCAAATTTAGCAATTATAGCACTATTTAATTCAAAAACCCCTTCAATTATGGCTTTATTTGTTCCGTGTCTAACCATTGTAGAGTCAGCACGCGCCCCAATAAGAAGGCCTAAAGCTTCAATAATGATAGATTTACCAGCCCCAGTTTCACCCGTAAAAACATTGTACCCTGGTTGAAAATCAATGACTAAATCATCGATAATTGCGAAGTTTTTAATACTTATTTGTTTAATCATTACTCTGCCCTCCCAACTGGCCGCTTAAGCACAATATTGTTAACATTAATATTGATATTTTGACCCACCTTTTCGTAGCAAAACAAGCCCAAATATTCAGTGTTTCCACTCTTTTTCCCAGTGATTGGAGAAAGAGTTAAACCTTTTAGATAAAAGTGATTCACATTGGCATATTGAATGGTATTATTGATGGCAGCCAACTGACCTTTATCGCTTTTGACTACTCCATTTTTACCAACATATTCAAGACCGGCGGCGAATTGAGGTTTGATTAAAGCAATTATGATTGCTCCTTCTTTGACAAATTGCGCTAAATTATCAAAGATGGGAGCTAAAGAAATAAAAGAGACATCAATGACCACTATATCATAGGGCGCAAATGGGATATCTTCCTTAGTAGCATAGCGGAAATTTAGATTCTCAATGGAGTGAACTTTAGGGTTGAATTTAAGTTTATCAGCTAATTGATTAGTTCCGACATCAACTGCACAAACAAAAGCGGCGCCATGTTGGAGTGAACAATCGCTAAAGCCTCCGGTTGAAGCACCAATATCTAAAACACTTTTACCAAACAAATCTAAGTTGAAGACTTGAATGGCGTGTTCAAGCTTATCCCCGCCTCTTGAAACATATTTATCGGCCACGTCTTGAATCACTATTTTGTCGCTTTCAGCCACCAGATAAGCAGCTTTTGTAATTACTTTACCATTAACCATGACCTGACCTTCTTTGATCAAAGATTGAAAATAGGTTCTAGATTTCTCGGGCTTTATTGCTTGTAAATAAGCATCCAGTCTACTAGTTGCCATGGCCTTCACATTCCTTTTCAATTCGCTCGAAAACCGTTTCTATATCTAATCCCAAATGTTTAATTATTGAAGGAATATCTCCATTTTTTATAAACTTCAAGGGAATTGAAAAGTCCATCAAGTGAACCTTAATTTCTTTTTCAGCATAAAAAGCTGAAATTGCATCAAAAAGTCCAGTTTTAGCAGAATATAAATCATAGATTGCAATTGGTTTGCCGTTTTGCGCCACTTGTAGCAAAACACCTTCATCGATTGGTTGATAGAAGCGGGCAAAAATAACATTGACCACTAATTTCTTTTGGGCAACAAAGAGCGTGACTTTATCATAATTTGGTCCTGTTACGATTACATTATAAACAGCGTCTGGATTAGCAACAAAATCCCATTGGCCAATCTTTATTGCTTCTAATTTTTTTTGATTTTCTAACAAAGGAGTACTTTCCCGTGGATAGCGAATAAAGAATAAATGTTGATATTCAAAAGCCTTTTGCATAATGGCTCGGGCATCATTTAAATCCTTAGGCATTGCGATGACAGTATGCGGAATGCTTCTTAGCATCCCAACATCATATATTCCTTGATGAGTTGAGCCATCTTTACCAACTATACCAGCTCTATCCACACCGACCACTAGCGGAATATTCATGCGTGCGACATCATGAATAATTTCATCATAAGCACGTTGCAAAAAAGTGGAATAAACACAAATATAAGGTTTTGCTCCCCCTAAATACAAGGAACCAGCCATCGTAAAAGCATGTTCTTCAGCAATTCCAACATCAATCGCTCGATCTGGATAGTCTTTAAAAATTTGTTGCATTTTTGAGCCTTCAATCATGGCAGGTGTAATTGCTACTATTTGCTTATCTTTGCTCATTTTTTGCTGAACAATAGCTGAAATGGCTTGACTCCATGAAACATTTGAACGATCATGCGAACTTTTAAAGGAGCCCGTAATTACATCAAATTCACCAACTCCATGCCATTTTCCTACTAAATCCTTTTCAGCAGGTTCATAGCCCTTGCCTTTTTGAGTGATGACATGAACGACGACAGAACGATCACTATCTTTAGCAATCTTCAATACTTTAATTAATTTTTTAAGATTGTGTCCATCGATCGGACCAAGATACTCTAACCCTAAATTTTCAAAAATGGTGGTATCGATTAACATTCGCCGAATGGTATCTTTAATGTTTTTAAAAATAACAAAAAAGAAACCACCGATTTGATTTTTTTTAAGAATAGACTTCAACCCTTTTTTGGTGGAAGTATAAGAAGTTAAAGTTCTAATTTTGGAAAAGGTGCGATCTAAACCGCCGACTGGTTTAGAAATCGCCATGTCATTATCATTGAGAATAATAATAGCTCTTTTTTTCAATGAAGATAGATTATTTAAACCTTCAAAAGCTAAGCCAGAGGCTATCGAAGAATCACCTATTATATCAATAACGTCGTAATTCTCGCCCGTTATTTCTTGTGACTTCAAAAATCCACAAACAGCCGAGATTGAAGTCGATGAATGCCCGGCTTCGTAAGAATCATAGATGCTTTCATCCATTTTTTGATAACCTGATAAACCATTATAATCACGTAATGAATCAACAAATTCTTGGTAGCGACCGGTGAGAATTTTATGGGTATAACATTGATGACCAACATCAAAGATTATTTTATCGCTGGGCGCATTAAAAACTGTATGAACCGCTACCGTTAGTTCAACAACTCCTAAATTGCTTGATAAATGCCCCCCTTTATGGGAAACAGTAGAAATGATACATTTGCGAATGTCTTCACACAATATATTTAAATCTTTGATGTTCATTTCTTTTAAAAACTTAGGATTTTTAATCTTATTGATCTCCATTATCATACCCTCCTCTCTACTAAAATGCTACTTTATTAGTAGGTCGATTATTCGGGAATGTCAAAATCTTTCATTTCCTCTTTTTCTAAAATTTTGGCGGCTTTTTCTTCAACATTTTTCAATGCTTCTTCACAAATTCTAACCAAAGCAACGCCTTCTTCAAAAAGTTTAAGGTGAGGAATTTTGCCTTGAAGCGTTCCTTAAAGGAGGTTCTTTCAAAATCTACTCTGATCTTGTTTTTGGTTTCTTTGCGAACACGAGGTTTGCTATTAATGTTTTGAGTATTATTCATCCTGTCCTACCTCCTTATTTCTTCTTCTGGTAGAAGGTATAAGCAGAAAGTATTGCTACCACTACACCCAATACCGCAATTACAAGGATAAAGTATATCC
>CAYIYS010000047.1:0-8581 GCA_964367975.1 uncultured Eubacteriales bacterium | reverse complement strand
CTTTGGGACTCTGTTTATGCTAGCTACCGACTTTTTATTAGTGCTTTGAAAACAAAAAAAGGCCTTTAAGCCTTTTTTAAGTATTTTTAGTCAGCTTAGAAGACTAGACTTCTTTAGTTTGTTCGTTTTTTAAAACTCTCAATCTTTGCAAAACAATTTTGATTGGAACTTCCCCTTCATCGACATACACTTCAATTTCTGGTCGCAAACTTTTCAATTTCAAGATATCAATTTTTAGCGCAGTTTCCTTATCTACGGTCAGTATTTGTAAGTTTTTCATAGCCAAAAGAGGTGAGTAATCAGTGATTGGATTTTTGGTTAAACGTAAAGCCTTAAGAGAATCCATTTGCTCAAGTATTGCAATTGAATTAATGCAAGTATGAGACAAATGAAGAATTTCTAAAAGATTCAAACTTTCAAGCCAGGAAATATCTTCAACATCATTTCTACCAAGCGATAAATATTTCAGGCGAGTAAAACCTTGTAAGAAGTTAAATGATTGGATTTGATTATTGCTAAACCAAGCGGCCAAAACTCTGCGTCTGCCATAAACCAGCGGACGTTTATTATTTAAATCTAGATTTAAGAGTTTTAAACAGCCGGTTTCTTGAGCCTTTTTAATAGCGACTTCATATCTATCTTTCTCGGTTGACAAATATTTATCAAAAAGCTCATTAGCTTGTGAACGAATGATATTTCTGGCTGCTTGCGGTTCAAGAATTTCTACAAGTGAACCTCTTTGAACTGCCCATAACCAGGCATCACTGACTGTGGCGTTGAAAGTCAGAATTGATGTTTTTTCACCTTTTTCTTCTACTTGAAAATCACCAAAGAAATCAATTACATTGCCAACCACGTCATTATTGATTCTTACTTTTATGGTTTTCTTTTTTCCGATTTGCGCATATGGTCGATTGGAACAGTATTCTTCAAAATTATCTGAGATGCTGCTTACTTTAGGCAATTCTTCCCGTGTTTCAGCAAGAATTTTCATATCTCTTAATTTATCAACCCTCAAACGAGCGGCATAAGTATATTCCTTCATCATAGTAACAACTTTTCCATCAATCACTTTTATAACCTCTTTTTGTCTTTTTCTAGTACAGACAAGATAATAAAATCCATTATTCCCATAGATCAAATGATAGGGATTGACAACACAAGGGGAATCAGCCAACACGTGAAGTTTTTTATCAAGCCCAAAATCGAGTAAATCAAATTTTATTTGTTTGCAATTTTTGATGGCTTCAACTATTAGTTCTTGGTTAACAATAAAGTCTTGATTATCTGAATGATAGAATGTTTGTGAAGATAAAGAAGGCAGACTTTCGCCCACACCTTTATCTGTTAAGTTAAGCAATTTGTCTATTAGATACTTGGCTTCATCGATTTGAATGCTCTTAGATTGCAAAATACAATCAAGTAAGATCTTGATTTCACCTGGCATGAATTCTGGAATTAGATAGACACCTTTATTATTGATTTGATTAATATCAAAGCCGGCTTCTAGCAAAGCATCGATGTTATCTTTGACCGCTTTGCGATTACAATTCATGCCATAATCTTTATTCATATATTGAATTATCTCTTCTTGCAACAAGGGATGATTGAAATCTGAATACTTTTTCAGAATAAGTAAAATATAAATAACATATAATTTCTTGCAGACTTTACCGTTTTCTTGTTTTATTTGTTTCATTGATTTGCGCTACTAGCACTCACCTCCTTTGGCTTTGAAGCGGCTTTTAATCTCTTGAATATCTTTAGTAATTAATGTTTCTTTTTCAACTAAAGCATTGGCTAATGCATCGAGGAATTTTTTGTTCTCTAATAGAATATTTTTGGCGGTTTGATAATAACTTTCTATCATTTCTGAAATTTTTTCAGAACGGCGAATATCGCTTTGAATATCTATACTTTCTCTATAGTTACAACCAAAGTTTGTCATGTTGTAACCATACGCACAGTAGTCGTTGGTAAAACGTTTTACTACTAAGAATACGCGGGCTAAATCGCTGGCAGCACCGACATCAACAGTTCCATAAACTATTTCAGTTGCTGCTTTGCCCCCTAATAAAGACAAGATGCGATTATCCATGTATTTTTTTTCATAGAAGTAATCCTTTTTTTGGTTGTAAGAAGTAATGCCTCCGATATTACCATTATGAGATTTAATCGAAATTAAAGAGATTGATCCGGGTTCTAAAATCTCGGCAATAACCGCATGACCTGCTTCGTGGTAAGCAGTAGCTAGAACATGCTTTTTTTGCGGTTCATCTAAAGATTCTGGCGCTTCAAAAACAACTCTCATAACCGCTTTAATAATATCTTCTAACTCGATTGTGTTTTTACCGGCATAACCAGCATAGATCCCAGCTTCATTAATAACTGTCTCTAAATCAGAGCAAGAATAACCATTAAGGACTGGGGCGATGTCATCAACATTAACATTCTTAACAAATTTCTTTTTGCTTAAATAGTAACCAATAACTGCCTTGGCATCGTCTCCGCTTGGATTTTGAATTTCAATTACTTTATCAAAGCGGCCCGTACGTGTTAATGAGCCAGGAAGTTTATCAACATTATTAGCTGTGGCAAGGACAAATAATTCTTTATTTTTATATTGGTCAATGCAAGCTTGAATAGCGACATATTCTTGCGCATCGCAATGTTTTTCATCTTCATTAGCAAATTTATCAATATCATCTAAAAAAATAATGGCGAGAGCGTTTTTAGCTGATTCTTGAAATGTTTTTTTAATATCTTTGACAAAATCACCATTTGTTTTATCTTTTCTGACAGTATAAGTCTTTCTGTGGCAAGCTTCGATAATGCAATTAGCCATTAGAGTTTTACCGACTCCTGGTTCGCCATATAAAAGTAATCCGCGTGGTGTTTTGACACCTAATTTAGCATATTTGTTAATGTTAATCATGGTGTCGCAAATTTTATACAGTTCTACTTTAACTGATTCGTAGCCTAGTATATTTTCAAATTCTTTCATTAATTATCTCCCCTTTTCTTTTTGTGCTAACACAATAGCGTTGCGGTCTGACATTTTGGTATAGAAATGGTGGCCTAAATTGCGTGTCATTTTTTTGACACGTCTATTTTTTAGGCAAATTAAAAATAAATAAAATAAAATATGGCTAATTATCAACTATTATCAACTATTGTCAACATTAACTAAAGAATTCAATAAAATCTCTTCTAAATAAACAATTAATTACTAAGGTCATAGACAACTTATTAATCTTATCTACTATAATGAAATGATTGATTAAAGCTCTTTGGTTAATACCACCCTTCATCGTATATCCTATATTACATACATCATTCTTCTTTTTCAAGCACAAAAAAACATTTATAGGCGCGTGTCCCATAAATGTCTCTTCCAAATGGTCTAAATGTCTATTTTCACTCTAATTCGCATAATTGTCCCTGTTTTTCTGGTTAAAAATCTTTAATCAAATGATTTGTCTTGACTTAACTATAATTTTTGCTAATTTTGCTAGATTTTTGGTCTGATTAATCTTTTTGCTTTGTTAGCCCTAAGATTATCTCAGCGAATTATACATGGTTCGCAAGATAGCATCACTAATCTCAACTGGATTGTTTTTGATAATTGGATTTTTGCTAGCTTGCACTAATTCTTCTAACTTTTGATCATCAATTGCATATTGCTTGAGATTAGTTAATAAACCCAACTCGAGTTTCAACTTAGTGATGGCCTCTGCTAAAGCCAACCCATCAGCAAACCCCAGGGTTTGAGCTAAATCGTTTATTCTCCCATCTTGCTCTTGCTGAGCATTGATTTTGCAAAAATAATCAATTGTTAAACCACATGCATCACCATGGGCAATATTAAACATACTAGTTAAAGGATAGGAGCAAGCGTGGGAAGAAGTTGTCCGAGGTACACAAAAAGCCAGCCCCGCTAAAACTGAGGCTTCAGCCATCTTCTCGCGAGCTTCTTCGTTATTAGGTTGTTTATATGCTGTTGGTAAATACTTAAAGACGTTCTTTAAGGCTTGAACAGCTAGCGCATCACAAACTGGTAAATGATGAATGTTCCAATAAGCTTCCAAAGCATGGCATAAAACATCCATGCCGGTACAAGCAGTAATATAAGGCGGAACAGAATAGGTTAACTCGGGGTCTACGATAGCAACAGTAGCAAAGAAATGGGGATCATTTAAAGGTTTTTTAAGACCAGTTGTGTGGTCCGAAAGAACGCTAACACTGGTAATCTCACTACCCGTCCCAGCTGTAGTTGGGATAGCAATAATTGGCAGTGCCTTAGCAGGAATTGGATAATTCCCTTTTAAGTATTCTAGCGCCTTAATATTAGTAGTTGAAAATGAAGCGGCTGCTTTAGCGCAATCAATAACACTACCTCCACCTAAAGCAATCACAAAATCACAATTATTCTTCTGAATTAATTCGCTACAAGTATCACACTCTTGAACATCAGGATTAGGAGCAACTTCGGAAAAAACTACTTTGATTGATGGGTTAGCTTGCAAAATTTTATTGATTAGCCCATTTTTTACAAAAGAGGGTGAAGAAATAATAAGACCTTTTTGCCCATCAATTTTTTTGATTTCATTACTTAATTCACTCAATTTACCTTTTCCAAAAACGATTCTAACTGGTTCACTATATATCCATTCCATATTAATACCTCCATATTGACTTGCTAATTATAACATAAATTATTCCTTAATATGGTTATCAATGCAGTAACTTAATTATCTTATTTTGTTTTAATATCATTGACAACAACGGAAAAATATTATAAAGTTTTAGTAATCTATAAAGAGTGCGTAAGGGACAAGCCCGTTGACCGCACACCAACCTACCCTATGGCAAGGTGGTAATGCTTGAAGCGATAGGTTAACATATTTTTTGTTAATAAAGCCTGTCGCTATGATAGGCTTTTTCTTTTATCTCTTTATAGAAAAAAAGAGGTGTAATCATGAAAGAAACATTTGATATTTACAGTTTTATTAATTCACCGGATGTGGCAAAGCACTGTCGAAAAATTAATCATCAATTTTCGACAGCAGAAAAAGCCAAACTCATCTACATTAGTCTTAAAAGCGAAGCTGAAAAAATGCAAGGTTATCGCTGGCTTATCGAAAATGCTCCAGACGAAAAAGTGCCTGACAAAGTTTGTCATATACTCTGCGTCGTAATGGAAGCTGCGATCAAAATGCCAGACACAATTGCTAGGAAAAGGGAAAATCAGTCAATCAGACATGTTGGCCACCACAGCGTAATTCAGTATTTAAAAGAAGCAACGTCAAGTGGCAAGTTTGTTTTACCTCAAAGCGAGTTTTTGGGTTTAAAAGACGTCGATGTGCATCTTCCCCACCCTTTTAAAAAGGGCGATTTGGTAGAGAATATCATAACAGGCAAAATGTATGTTATTGAAGACATTGATGGATACTTCCCTGGTAAAAGGTCAGAGTACATGCTTAGTCTATGGCACATTCAAGAAAAAAAATTGAAATATGAGAGTACGATGGAATTAGGTAATTTGCAGCGTTTACATAGAGAAAAAAACACCCCGTTTCCCGATGGCATAATTCTCTACCACTTAGGGAAGTATTTCAAAGGGAAAAAAGCACTTTGGGATTTGCTTGATTGTTATGCAGATGAGGTAGTAAAAGGAAATATCAAAACGTGGAGAACAAATAAATAAAAAGGTCTCGAGGTTTTGTCTTTAGAATTTTCTAATAGTTTGAATTTTTACTTTTTATATGATTTTTTCACCTTTGAGATGAAAAAAATTGTACCAAACCACAATCTCAGTTATGGGCCGCCTTAATTGTTTTGACCTCAATTATAGTTTATCAAATAAAACCGACCAATTAGGCCATTAAACTGATGGGTCGGTTTTTAACAATAATTTTCTGGTTGTTTGATCTTATAACTCTATTTCTTGCCCAGGTTCCACAATTAATTTATTGGGAGCATTGAAGGCCTCGGCTTTGGCGCGATCAAATAAAGCTCCTGGTGACATATGCACAAGAATGTTATGTTTGGCTTTAACAAGTCTTGCGCATTCAGCCGCTTCACTAATGTCCATATTAAAAATTCCATCACCACAGAAAAGGGCATAATCTAGTTCTAGTGCGGCCAAGTTTTTCATGGTTGCGGTTTTAGATGTATCACCACTGGCATAAATTTTGATGCCATCGATGGTTATGATGTATCCCACACATTCTTTAGGGTCATGATTTTTATTGCCAGCTTCGACTGCTTGAATTTTTACCCAACCTAAAGCAAAACTATTGTGATGATTGTTAGCTAAAGCTTCTTTATGACTAATAATCTGACATGATATCTTTTTATTACATAACTCAATTTTAGTGTGGTCATGATGACCATGCGTTATTAAAATCAAATCGGCTGGTTGCTCATAGCCGGTGCCGGCAAAAGGATCAACATAAATAACTTGCCCCGACGTAGTTGTTAATCTATAACTTCCATGTCCTTGATATAATAATCTTGCCATAAATATCCCCCTTTTTTAAGCAGTCTTAAGAATAGTAGCAACCACTAGTTATTTATTCTAAAATCCTTTAGCTTGCTTGTTTTTTTATTAGGCAGACCTTCAGCAAAAACTGAATGTAATCTAAATATTCTAATGCGCCTTTACTTTAGTTTTTGCTTCTTTTGAATAAATTGATGTAAGAAATTAATGCTAATACCAATTAAGTAAACAATTATTAAGATAATTATAACCCAATAAAACACTCCAATATTGCCATCACCAATTTCAAACCAGCCATATTTTTCATAATCAAGAAAGAAATATGGTACTTTAGCACCATCTACAAACCTCACATTTGCGGTCGACAAGATCATGGCGAAAACTAAGTAAGCAAATGGTAATATTCAAACATACAAGATCTCCTGCTTGCGACGGACAGGAGATTTTGCCCTTTCCGCCCAAAAAGGGCTGACATTGTATTGAAGTGGTAAGATAAAAATCGACATGTGAAAAAACTTAACACCGTCTTGTTGGGATACCCTTTTTAATCTCTGTCTACTTGCCGGGGTATAGATTAATCAAATATACTTTTCTTATTCAAAAGGAACTCCTCAACTAATTTTAAATGCTTTATGCCCTTTCTTGACATATCCAAAGGATCCATAGAGATTACAAATTTTGGATAGTTGTCTTTAATGGATTCCAATTCCTTGAACTCTCGCTGATATGTTTTATCATTATCTATCAAATATGATACTTGAATATAGGCTATATTATCCTCTTTCATAACAATAAAATCTATTTCTTTATCGTATAACTTTCCTATATATACTCTATATCCTCGCGAAACAAGTTCGTTATATACAACATTCTCAAGTGTATTTGAATAAGATATATTATTAGTATTGGACTTTATTGTCCTAAATGCTAAATCTGATAAATAATACTTTTCTTCAGTCTTCATAACTTTCTTGCCTTTAATATCATAACGATAACATCTATTAACAATCTTAGAATTAACAATAAAGTCTAAATATCGATTGATGGTATGTATCTTTGTATCAATGGACTCACTTTTTAAGTATTTTGCGATTGAAGCAGAACTAAAAGTCATTGCCGGGTTAACACAAACGTAGTCAACCAATCTTTTTAATAAGGTCCTGTTTCTAATCTTAGCGCGTTTTAAAATATCTTTATCAATAATTTGATTTGAGACACTTTCAACATACCGATATATTTGTTCTTTATCTTGATATTCGAATCGTTTAGGCAATCCACCATAAGTAATATAGTTTTGAATGTCAAATTTAATTGAACTTTTTAATTGTTCTATATACTCAATTGATTCTTCATATGTGAATGGTAAAATAGAAAACTCAATATAGCGTCCAGTTAACTTTGTTATTAATTCTCCACTTAAAAGATAGGAATTACTTCCGGTAATAAATATGGACATATTAAAACTTGTCCTATATGCATTTATGATTTCTTCAAAACCTTTAATGTTTTGTATTTCATCAATGAACAAATATGTTTTTTTATCTTTATTTACATGCAGTCTATCAATTTCGCTTTCTAATTGATTTGTCGAATTATATCTTTTGTACGGTTTAGAATCCAAATCAATAAAGATGATTTGATCTTTATTAATATTAGACGCTAAAAGTTCTTCAACAATTTGAATCAATAAAGATGATTTCCCAGATCTTCTTACACCTGTAATCACTTTAATCATATCATCATTATAAAAAGGTCTAATCTTTTTCAAATATATTTCTCTTTTTAACATATAACCACCTTTAACGGGCATTTATTTAAATATTTCTAGTATTTATGCCCCTTAACAACTATATTATAATATAGAACTTATAAAAAACAACTAATTATTTAACTTTTTGTGCTTGAAATTTTACTGTTTGTAGTCCTAAACAACAAAAAGGTCTGATAATGTTGAAATAGACAAATAAAAATAGACCTTTTGTGTCTGCTAATATTTTATCGTTTCAAACATATCAAACCTATGCTTTCAATATGGCGGAAGAGATGGGATTCGAACCCCTGACCCCAACACTGCCAGTG
>CAYIYS010000046.1:0-8646 GCA_964367975.1 uncultured Eubacteriales bacterium | reverse complement strand
TTCTTGCTCGATGAAAATGCCAGAAATTATAGTGTCAAAAATATTGGTGAATTAATGGTTGAGATTAATGGTCAAAAAGTGCCATTATCTGAATTTACCAATGACCAAAATACTTTGTCGGCTAATCGAAAGAAAACGCTTAGAATTCAAGCCTGCAAATGGTATAACGAAGCGAAAATGGTTATTTTGGATATGATAGAGACCTCTAAAATAATTATTAAGAATATCACTAAAGTAAAAATTAATTATTATAGTTTAGGACTGGAGTTTTTTGTAATGTTATTGCTATCAATCTTTTTGGTCGGCGATATTTTGCTCTCGGATGTAAACCTCTATCGCTTAGATCCAACTAATACGTGGTATAATGTCGGCATCTTTATTGTCTTGTTAGCCACGGCCTTTTTAGCGATTGTTAGGCGCATTTATCGCACTTATCCTTATCGAATGGCGAGCAAGGTCAAAAAACAAATTGAGCAAGAGACAGCTTTACTTAAATCATTAGATGATATGAATGCTAAATTCATCGAAATCATCAATAACAAAGGACAAGGTGCTTCAGGTTTTGATGTCTTAATCAAAAAAATTAGTGTCATTAATGATAAAAGAAATGTAACTACCAATCAATTATTAGATTATGCCTATAATCCTAAAGAATATTTTTATCGGACCCATCAAGAATTGTTGCTAGCTAACAATTTGGTCTTTGCACTGGGCTTTTTGGTTGCTGTTTTAGTCTTGGTGGCACTTTCTATTGGTTGATAAGAGGGGATAAATTATGTGGACATTTAAAGAAATTTTACAAATTTTAAAAAATAAACAAGCCTATCAAATGGATGTCGAGAAAGGCATTGTTTTAGGTAAAGAACAAATAGGTGAAGCCATAGCGGCAAACTTTGAAGATGCTCTTGACGCCTATGCTGATGGCTCTTTGCAACAAGCATTAGCCTTTGATGATTATTTTGCTAAAAAGTTGGCAGAGTATCAAAAATACTCAATCTTTGAAGCAATTTTTAGATTGCAATATGATTACAATCCAACTCTTTCCTTTTCTTATCGGAGTTTTTTAGTGCTTAATTTTTTAGAATTAGGCGATTTGATTCAACAAGGAAAAGTTGCTAAAGATGAAGCTTATGAAATTTTGCAAAATCACTTAATCAGTCTTTATTTAACACTTAAAGGCATAAAGGATATTGATGCTAAGTTGTTAAGCTTAATCCAATTAGCAGAAGAAGTAGCTAAAGAGGAACCAGAGCTAGCGCGTTACCTAATAGGTTACACTATGGGGCAAAACAAAGCTTATACTTATAAAGGTCAGCAGTTTTTAGATCTTGAAACATTTTATGTTTATCTATCCAACAAGCATAGCCTTGAAAAATTTGCTGATACTTTTGCTAATGATAAACAATTTATGGGCTGGCTTTATTATCTTGGTTATGCTCAACAAATTCAAAAATGGAGTCATTTGGTTGACCATTTTGCGAAAGAAAAAAATAAATATAGCAGCCCAATTGATATGGCTGCAAAACTAGATATCCAACCAGATGTGATGACTCTTAAAGCAGAAAAAATAGATGAGGAAAGCAACACTTCTGATTCAACTCAAGCGCCGGTTAGCGAAGAAGTTGAATTAAGTGAATATAATAAGTGGTTAAATAGTCCTAAAGTCAGCTCCGAAATGAAGCAAGTTATGCAAAATATGACTACTGACCAAAAACTTGAAGCTTTTGGTCAAGTGCTTGAGTTTGGGACAGCCGGCTTAAGAGGCATAATCGCTCCTGGGAGCAACAAGATGAATATCTTTACAATTAGAAAAGCTGCCTTGGCTTACGCTCAATATTGTTTGAAATATGTCGAAAACTGTCGAACAAAGGGCTTAGTAATTGCTTGTGATAATCGGCATATGTCGCAAGAGTTTGTGCATCAAACAGCGGCAGTATTTATTAGTCAAGGAATTAAAACAATGATCTTTCCCCATATTGTTTCAACACCTGAACTATCCTTTGCAATTCGGCACTTGCAAACAGCGGGCGGAGTTGTTATTACGGCCTCCCATAATCCTAAAGAATACAATGGTTTTAAAGTCTATAACCAAGAGGGCTGTCAATTGGTCCCAGCTGAGATTGATAAACTCTTAGAGTTTTATCAAAAAATATTGGATCTATTAGCCATCGAAGTTAGCGAGATTAAAGAGTCACCTTTATTAATATCATTAGATGAATCAATCGATGTTGCCTATTATCAAGCCGCCTTAAAAGTCTCTTTGAATAAAGAGTTAAATCCAGCCAACTTAAAAGTTGTTTATTCTTCCGAACATGGAGCTGGTTATCGGGGAGTTCGTTATGTTATGCAAGCTTTGGGTTATAGTTATTATGAGGTGGAAAAACAAATAGTCGAAGATCCTGACTTTTCTGAAACTTTATCACCAAACCCTGAAGAAAAAACAGCCTATACTGCGGCTTTGCAACTTGCCAAAAAGCAAAATGCCGACATTGTGATAGTGACCGATCCAGATGCCGATCGAGTGGGAGTGGTTGTCTTTGATAATCGTGAGCCAGTTTATTTAACGGGTAACCAAACCGGCGCTTTATTAATTGATTACTTGATTAAAACGCATAAAAATATGGGTAATTTTAAAGAAAACTCAGTTTTATTTAAGACAATAGTAACTTCTGATTTGGGTGCAAAGATAGCTAATGACAATGGAGTGGAGGTTGTCTCTACTTTGACGGGTTTTAAGTATATTGGTGAACAAATTGCTTTATTACCAAAAACTAAACATTTCTTTTTTGGTTATGAAGAATCATATGGGTATCTTTTATTACCAACATCGCGTGATAAAGATGCTTTACAAGCAATAGTGGCCATTTGTGAAATGACAAATTACTACAAAACACAAGCCCAAACGCTAGTCGATGTTTTGGCGAGTTTATCTAAGCTTTATGGTTATCATTTAGAAGTAGCTAAATCAGTTTATTTTACGGGCAGTGATGCCAGCAAAAAAATGAACAATTTACTCGAAAGGTTTCGTCAAGAACCACCAGTACAATTGGGCGGTAAAAAGGTTGTCACCTGGCAAGATTATCAAACAGGCATTAGCAAAACGGGTGAAGTGGAGAAGAAAATCACTTTACCTCAATCCAATGTCTTACGCTATATTCTAGATAATGGTAGCACTATTGCCATTCGTCCAAGTGGGACTGAACCTAAATGTAAATTTTATTATAATATCGTGGCTCAAGATCAAAATGGGGCTGAAAAATTGTGTGAGGATATTCAACAAAGTATAGCAGAAATATTAAAAAAGGATTAGCTTATTCAGCTAATCCTAATTTTTTATAAATTTTATGTAATTTTCGACTGGCAATTGTGCGAGCTTTAGCGGCCCCTTCGGCTAAGATTGTCTCTAATTGCTTACTTTGGATAATTTCATGATATTTTGTTTGAATATCAATCAAAGTGTTTTCCACAACAGTTGCCACTGCTGTTTTGAATTGACCATAATTTGAAGTGACAAACTCTTGTTCAATTTCTGCCACGCTTTTATTAGTTAAAGCTTGATAAATTTCAATTAAGTTTGAAATACCAGGTTTATTTTCGCGATCAAAGACGATGCTATTGCCAGAATCGGTGATAGCTGACATGATTTTTTTGTAGGCAATATGTGGATCATCAAGTAAGTAAATACAACCTTTACTTCCCTCATCATCATCGGATTTAGACATTTTCCTTTCGCAACAAGCTAGCGACATAATACGTGAGCCGCTCTTGGCTATCACTGGTTCAGGAACAGTAAAAACATCGCCCAACTTATTGTTTAAGCGTTGCGCAATATCGCGAGTGAGTTCAACGTGTTGTTTTTGATCTTCGCCGACTGGTATATATTTTGGATCATACAATAAAATATCAGCCGCCATTAAATCGGGATAAGTGAATAATCCAACATTGATACTACTATCATTCATTTTTCGTGATTTATCTTTGAATTGAGTCATGCGTGACAATTCACCCATGTAAGTGAAACAATTAAAAATAAAACTCAGATTGGCATGCTCGAGAACTTCTGATTGAATAAAGAAGGTTACTTTATTAGGATCTAAACCACACGCAATATATAGAGCAGTTAGGTCTTTAGTATTCTTTTTTAATTCTTGTTTATCAATTGGAACAGTCAAAGCGTGAAGATTAGCTACAAAGATAAATAATTCGTATTCATCTTGATACTTCACAAAGTTGCGAATAGCGCCAATATAATTGCCTAAAGTCAGTTTTCCGGATGGTTTAATTCCGCTGAGCATTCTTTCCATGGTATTACCTCCTAAAAATAAAAAAACACCAATTAATAGGGACGTATTAACGTGGTGCCACCCTAATTCGCACAGTTAAGTGCCTTATTTATCTTTGCGTTACGTGCAATAACGATAAACTCCCTAGTCACCATTTCAGCCCCACCGTTGGCTTTCACCTTTTCCAACTCTCTTTTCTGGTTGTGGTTATTACTTCCGACTATTTCTCTGTTTATGTATTCATTCTAACTAAACAATGTTTGGTAGTCAAGCAAAAGTGTGGTAAAATAAGGATATAAGAGGTGATGGAAATGTTAAAAGTATATACCTCACCAAGTTGTTCATCTTGCCGCAAGGTCAAAGAATGGTTAAAAGACCAACATATTGACTTTGTTGAGAAAAATATTATAACTGGTGTTTTAAATGAAAAAGAACTAAAGGAGATTTTGGCTAAAAGTGAAAATGGAACGGATGACATTATCTCCAAACGTTCAAAAATAATGAAAGAAAAAAATATCGATGTTGACAATATGACCATTGGTGAATTAGTGCAATTTATTAGGGAGAACCCAACGGTCTTAAAGCGCCCAATTATTGTCAATGATTCGATGATTCAAGTTGGTTATAATAAAGAAGAAATTCGCTCCTTTATTCCCCGAGAATTGCGTAACCTAATTTGCGATACTTGTGGGCCAGAATGTGATTCATATCCAACTTGTGATCCTGCCAAACCTAGCAAGTAAAAAAGGTGAAGAAGAGAACTTCAAATAGCTATCTTTTGTTTTCATAATCATTAAAAAGCATCCTGCTGGATGCTTTTTTAAGAGTTGAATAGATAAAATGGTAAATAAATCGGCAGCGCTGCGAGCAACATTTTACTTTAAACAACAAAGGGTAAAATCAAACTTAACCTTTTTGCTTATCTTTGGTGGTTACAGCTCGCATAAATTTTGAACTATTTTTGCTTAAAGGAGTGATATTTAAATGATTAAACAAGTCCTTTAAGACTTTTTCTCCATATTGGGTTGATTTAGTTTCAAATTCGATTTCATAGTCAGTTATACCATTATATTTTGATTCATCAAGAAATAATTTTCCAGCTTTGTATTTAAAACTAATTCGTTTGGTTTCTAATTGAGCCAGATAGGTGAGATTATTTTTATCGATTTGATAATTAGCTAGTAGTTCTTTGATGGCAGAATTAGGAATATTTCCTTTCAGCATGGCGTCAAAGTCATTTTGCGTTAAACTGACATTTGTTTCCAGCAAACCGCTTAGTAGTGGAGATTTTAAAGTCAGAATTAAATCACCATCAGATTCTTGGCGTACTCGTAAAAAACTCTGATGTTCGGTGTAAAGTTTTAAAGTGGGTGTATCAAAATAGTAATTAGTCTGAATTCTTCTAGCTTGTAAATCTTTTTTAAAGTAAGCAAATAAAAGATAGTAATCTTCTTTGCTAAGCAAATATTTGGTTTCAATTTCTAGACACTTATTCATTTTGTTGCTTCCTCTTATTTAATTATATGATACAATAAATGAAAAGATTAATAAAGGGGGCGTTGGCCATGAAAAGATTCTTTATTATTCACAATAGTGATGCAACTTCAAACGAGATTGCTACTCAAATCATCGAGAAGTTAAGTGATTATAAATATGTCTATGATGAAAAAAGTCCCGATTTAATTATCGTAGTGGGTGGCGATGGCAAATTTTTAAGAACAGTCCATCAGTATTTAGAGCGAATTGAAGCAGTAAAATTTGTGGTGATTAATACTGGGACTTTAGGTTTTACCAGCGACTTTGAAGCTGATGAAGTGGATTTATTAGTCGACTCCATTGCCGAAAATGTTTACAAAGTTGAAGAGTATTCTTTAATTAAAGTTGAGGTTATCAAAAATGATGGTGAAGTGGTAACTGAATATGCTTTAAATGAATTTAGAATTGAAAATCCTATGCGGACATTAATTGTTGATTTACATATTGATGGCGAATATTTTGAAGAGTTTAGTGGGAATGGTTTATGTGTTTCCACCCAATTTGGCTCAACAGCCTATAATCGTTCACTAGGAGGTGCGATAGTGGCGCAAGGAGTTGAAATTATGCAGTTAGCAGAAATTGCTGGTATTCATAATAATAAGTACTCCTCTTTATCTAATCCACTAATTGTCTCCAGTCAATCGACTATTAAAATAACTCCTAAAGAGATTAAAAATGTCATTCTGGGTATTGATTTTATTCACCTTGAATTAGAAGGCTATAAGCAAATAAACATTACCTTATCGGGCAAGAAATTAAAATTTGCAAGATATCGCAATTATTCCTACTATGAGCGACTCCATCATTCCTTTATTGTCTAAATAAGACTGCCCGCAACTAGTAGTTGACAATTTGCAAACTAGACTAGATAGCGCAACCAAAAGATTTAACGTTATGATTATGGCGTTAGATCTTTTTTAAAGGGGGAGAACTTTATGACAATGGCAGAAGTTATTAAAAGACAATTAAAAACCATTAAAGAGCAAGGTCAAGGGATTTTATTTTTTGAAACTTTACTGAATGGTATTTGTGGCGGGTTACTTCCCTTTATTGGTGTCATTATTCCCAAACTAATTATTGAAGCCTTGCAAGCAAGTAGTAATGATCAACTGCTTACTTATGTAACTTTATTTGCGGTTAGCTCATTGTTGCTAGGTGTCATTCAAATTGTTTTGCAAAACCTAGTTGCACCCCGCTTGATGGCTTTACGTTTTCATGAATTTTTAGTCATGGGTCAGCGAAGTATGCTGCTGAAATATGAATACTATGAAGATGCTGATTTCAAAGATCAAATGGAACTGTGGTTTAAAACCCTAAACTCTGATGGCGAAGGGTATCAATATACTTACCAACTCTTATTTATGATGCTGCCTTTAGCTTGTTCATTACTGCTTTATACTATTTTGATTGGCATGTTTAATATATGGGTGGTTCTAGTTTGTTTATTAACTAGTATTGTTATTGTGGTCTTGACTAATAAAGTTAAATTATATCAATTCAATAAACGGCAAGAAGTTGAGCATGCCCAACGGCAATATGATTACTTTTTAAAAACTAGTTCTGATTTTGCTTATGGTAAAGATATTAGATTGTATTCTTTGGCGGAAAAGTTACTAATTGATGAAAAGGGCAAAGCCGCTAGTTATTTAAGTGTGATAAAAAACATTGCCAATCATGAATTTTTCCAAGGGTTATTGCAATTACTTTTCTTGTTATTACAAGATGGAGTGGCTTATGCAATCATTATTAATGCTTATTTTAGTGGCCAAATTAGTATTGGTGATCTGGCAATGTATATTGGAGCTGTTATTGCCTTTAATAGTAGCTTAAGACAACTAGGGCTATATTATGCCGATTTGAAAAAAGCCACTAACTATACAAAAGATTATTATGCTTTTATTGATGATAAGTCATATTTAGAGAAAAATAAGGGAACCTTAAAAGCTTTAACGGGCCCCTTAGAAATTGAATTTAGAAATGTTTCATTCAAATATCCTAAAACAGATAAATATATCTTCAAAGATTTTAATTTTACCATTAAAGCCGGCGAGAAATTAGCCATTGTCGGACTTAATGGAGCGGGCAAAACCACGCTAGTTAAATTAATCTTGGGCCTGTTTAGCCCTGAGCAAGGAGAAATTTTAATCAACGGTATTGAATGTAGTAAGTTTCAAAAAGATGAATATGCCAAAATGTTTGGGGTAGTGTTTCAAGATGTCCATATTTATGCCGCTAGTGTCATCGAAAATGTTATGGGGGTTGAAAGCGAGCAAAACGCAAGACAAAAAGCCATTAAGTGTCTTGAAATGGTTGGCTTAAAGTCCAAAATTGAATCCTTTCCCAAGCAATATGACCAACCCTTGTTAAAAATCATTGCAGATGATGGGGTTGAATTAAGTGGAGGTCAAAAGCAAAAATTAGCCATCGCTCGTGCCTTGTATAAAGATGCCAATATGGTAATCTTGGATGAGCCAACTAGTGCGTTGGATGCTTTAGCCGAAGCTGTCATTTATCAAGATTTTGCGCAGTTGGTGGAAAATAAGACAGCAGTTTATATTTCTCATCGTTTATCTTCAACTAAGTTTTGTGATCAGATTGCTTTATTTAGCCACCAAGGGCTGCAAGAGTATGGCACACATGAGCAGTTAATGGCCCAAAAAGGGGAGTATTATCATCTCTTTTGTGTTCAAGGGAAGTATTATCGTAAAGGTGGTGAAAATAATGAGTAATGCCAAAGTAGCAATTAAAATGTTGAAAGTTGCCTGGCAGCAAGATCGGGCCTATTTACTGATTGTTTTATTTTACGCTTTATATAATACTGGTTTAT
>CAYIYS010000045.1:0-8764 GCA_964367975.1 uncultured Eubacteriales bacterium | reverse complement strand
ATTAATGATGGAGAAATTTTTGGTTTTATCGGACCTAATGGGGCCGGAAAGACTACTACCATTAAAATGATGACTGGAATTACCGGTTATAATGGTGGCGAAATTTTGTTAAATAACATCGATATTACCAAAAATCCAATTGAAGCTAAAAGAATTTTTGGTTTCGTACCTGACAACCCCGATATGTTTTTAAGACTTAAAGGAATTGAATATTTAAACTTCATTGCCGACATTTATGAAGTTAGCCACGAAGAAAGAGAAACTAGAATTAAAGATTTAACAGAAAAATTTGATATGAGTGGTTCATTAAATGAGCAACTCTTAAGTTATTCACATGGAATGAGACAAAAGATTGTCTTAATCGGCGCCCTAGTTCATGAGCCAAAAATTTGGATTCTTGATGAACCAATGACTGGCTTAGATCCTAAATCTGCCTATATATTAAAAGAAATGATGCACGAACATGCTAGAAAAGGTAATTCTATTTTCTTTTCAACTCACGTTTTGGAAGTTGCAGAAAAATTATGCGATAAGATTGGCATTATCAATCATGGTAAGTTAATCTTTTGCGGAACTATGGATGAAATAAAACGCAAGTTCCCTCAAGAAAAGTCACTAGAACAAATGTTCTTGGAGTTAACTGGCAATGAATAAGACTTTGTTATTAACCAAGATAATGCTCGGTTCTTCATCCATTTTTTCATCCACCAGCAACCCCAATCCCAAACGAAAACCGTTGACTCAAACTCAAAAGTTTATTTTAATGGCATTAGTCATGGTTGCATCGTTTGGTTTCATTGGTGTTTCATTTGGTTTTTTAGCCTATTCTATTGTCTTAAACCTCAAGCAATTTGAAATGCAAAATGCTGTTATTCAAATCATCATGCCTATTGGTAATCTAGCCATAGTCATTATCAGCATTTTCTCGGTAATTAGCACTTTCTTTTTATCTAGTGATAATGCAGAATTGTTGCCTTTACCATTAAAACCTCGCGAAATTTTATTGGCTAGGTTCATCGTTACTTTGCTTAATTCATACTTAATAGTCGGTATGTTTATTGCTCCTTTATTTATAGGTTATGGCATCGCTATGCAGGCCAATGTTTTATTCTATCTAATTTGTATAATTAACATTTTAGTTATTCCTATCATACCTCTTTCGATTATTCTTCTACTAAGTGTTATTTCTTTCCAAAGAGTAAACTTAACAAAGTACAAAGATTTATTAACTTATTTCTTTGTCTTTGTCATCTTGGCCATTTCATTTGGAGCAAACTTCTTCTTTAGAGAGGCTTTCACAATAACAGAAACCGATCCGGCTGCGGTAATACAGGCTTTTAAAATGTTACTGGATAGTTTTTTAACAAAGCTTACTTTCTTCATGCCAAATGCTTATTTAGCGATTAAATCTTTAACCGCCGCTTTGCCATATCAACAAATTCTTTACACGCTGGCTTGTGTGGTCCTAAGTTTAGGAGTCTTAGCAATAGTTGTTGCTATTTGCTCCCCTTTGTACTTTAAAACAATTAAAGGCTCTGATGAACGCAATACCAATAAGAAGAAAATTGATGAAAATACTTTGTTGGCTAAATCCACTACTAAATCTACCTTTAAAAGTAGTGTTATAACTGAATGGCGCTTGTTAGTTAGAAGCCCAACTTATTTTATGAATTTAGTTGCGGCCGCTTTCTTGATGCCAATCATTGTCTTTATTACTTTCTTCATGGCCGTTAATGAAGGAGAAACACAAGGGTTTGAAGAACTAATTGTGGCTATGCAATCTTCCAATTTTGTTGTCTCAAAACCTTTAGGGTTTTTAGTCTTCTTTGGTATCTTACTTTTCTTTAGTAGCATGGTGATGGTTTCTTCCTCTGCTATTTCTCGGATGGGAAGATCAGCAGATTATGTTAAATATATTCCGGTCTCTACTTTGCAAATCGTCAACATCAAAGCTTTTTGGGGAATCTTCATTTCAATTCTAACCTCTTTGATTATCTTGATTGGTTTAGCAATAATGGGGGTTATAAACATTTTAGATTTAGTGGTTTTATTTATAGTATCCATTCCGACTTTTGTTTTATTTAATTATCTAGCCATCCATATTGATACAAAGCGCCCAAAACTAGAATGGTTAAACGAAACACAGGCTGTCAAACAAAACACTAATAGTCTCATTTATGTGTTTGGTTCTTGGATTATCGCAATCGCCTTTGTCGGAATTGGCATAGCCTTCATCAATGTTAGCATTCCTTATATTGGCTATGTCGTAGGTTTGATTATTACAATAATTACAACTCTGCTAGATTTGCTATACATTCGTTATGTTAAGAAGCATGAAAATGATTATTTCAATCACATTGCCTAGGGGTAAATATGAAAGACTATAGTAAATACTTTGCTTTGCCGGATCTCAAAAAAGCCGCTCAAAGAACCCCAAAAGAAATAGAAATTATTCGGGATAATTTAGTTATCCCTTTACGCTTGTCTGAAATTGCGCCAGGTAAAACTTATCATGTTCTGACTTTTGGCTGCCAAGCTAATGAAAGAGATGGAGAAACTATTGCTGGTATTTTAGAAGCCATCGGTTACAAATATGAAGCGAATAAAAATAAAGCAGATGTAGTTATTTTAAATACCTGTGCTGTCCGTGAAAATGCTGAAGATAGGGTTTTTGGCAATATTGGTAACCTTAAACAAATCAAAATTAATAATCCCGAATTTATTTATGGCATCTCAGGTTGTATGGTCCAACAAGAAAGCATCGTTCAAGAAATACTGCAAAAACACCAACAAGTCGATATTATTTTTGGCACTCATAACATCAACAATCTTCCTTCTTTATTAGAAGAAGCTTATTTTAGTAAAGAAAAAGCAGTGGAAGTTTACTCAAAAGAAGGAGAAGTAATCGAAAATCTTCCTTCCAAAAGAGCCAGCAAAATAAAGGCTTGGGTTAATATCATGTATGGTTGCGATAAATTTTGTACTTATTGCATTGTCCCTTACACCAGAGGAAAAGAACGCTCTAGATTAATGGAGGATGTTTTAAACGAAGTTCAACAATTATTTAAAGAAGGTTATCAAGAAATTACTTTACTTGGTCAAAACGTTAATGCTTATGGTCATGATTTAAAAAAGGGTTATGATTTTGGCGATCTGTTGAATGAGGTTGCAAAAATACCTGTTCCTCGCATCCGTTTTATGACCTCACATCCTTGGAATTTTACCAACAAGATGATCCAAGCTATTAAACACAATCCAAACGTGATGCCCTATATTCATCTTCCAATTCAAAGCGGTGATGATGAGATACTGCGCAAAATGGCTAGACGTTACACTAGCGAAGAATATAAGTCTTTATATGATAAAATGAAAAAAGAAATCCCAAATGTTAATATAACTACCGACATCATTGTCGGGTTTCCAAATGAAAATGAAGTTCAATTTCAACATACCATCGACATTTTTAATTATTGTCAATTTGATGGAGCCTTTACTTTTATTTATTCACCAAGACCTGGTACGCCAGCCGCTAAAATTGTGGATAATGTCTCGCCCGAAACCAAACATCAACGATTTAATGAATTACTTAAATATGTCGATAAATATAGTCTGGCCAGTAACCAAGCCTGTGTTGGAAAAGTTTTAGAAGTTCTAGTCGATGGTCCATCAAAAAGAAATAAATCCATTTTAGCAGGTTATAGTGAAACCAATAAGTTGGTTAACTTCAAAGGAAGATTAGATCAAGTAGGAAAAATCGTCAAAGTAAAAATTACTAATGCCAAATCTCACACGTTAGAAGGTGAAGCAATTGAATAAAACTCTTGATATTTTAATAAATCAATTTAGAAGCGAATTATCTTCTCTGCCATTAATTCAAGAATACAACACTTTAGCCAAGCAAATGAAAGAGAATGAAGAAATTACCACTCTGCAAAGTGAGCTTAAACATTTGCAAGTCAAAATGGTGATGGCTCGCCAAAACAAAAAAATGGAAGAATTTGAAAATTTAAAGAAAGAATATGACGAAAAAAATTCGCGCTACCAAAATCATCCCCTCTTTGTTAACTACCTTAATCTCAAAAATGAAGTTAATGAGCTAATGCAAGAGATCTCAGATATCTTGAATAACATTTAAACCGGGCAATCCCGGTTTTTTGCTAAAAAAAGCAAAAAAGTGCTATAATATCCGTAATTGCAACCAATAGTTTACATTTTGCAAACTAGACTTGGTAGAAAGCAACCACATCCAAATGATACTATTATGGTGCACAAAGGAGTGAAATTTATGAATATTGAAATTGCAAATAGATTAGTAGAATTAAGAAAAAAAGCCGGCTTATCTCAAGAAGATTTAGCCAATCAATTAGGTATCTCTCGACAATCAGTCTCCAAATGGGAAAGAGCAGAATCTTCACCCGATACCGATAATCTCATCTGCTTGGCTCGAATATATAAAATATCTCTTGATGAAATTCTCAAGACCGATGAATCAATTGAAGAGATTGCTGAAAACACCAAAAGCCGAACCGATGCCGATGAAATTAAAATTACCAAAGATAATAACACCGTGATTATCAACTCAGAAGGAACGTTTAAGATTTCTGCCGAAGACCAAAAGAAAAGTAATGTCTATAGATGGTTTAAGCGTTTTCCATTTGCGGTACTTGTTTGCTGTGCTTATCTAGTTTTAGGTTTTTGTGCAGAACAATGGGGCTGGAATTTTGGTTGGCATCCAGGCTGGATTATCTTTTTAACAATCCCTTTATATTATTCATTAATTAACGCCATTTATAAACGCGACCCTAGCCACTTCGCTTATCCAATATTTGTGACATTCATTTACTTATTATTTGGTTTCTGCGGAAATTCATGGGGCATCACTTGGGGCTGGCATCCAGGCTGGATTATGTTTATTACTATTCCTCTTTACTATTCTCTTTTTAGTGGCTTGAATAAAAAAAGAAAAAAAGGTCATGCCAAAGTAATCATCAATGGGGATATCATTAACACTGATAAAGACGACGACGATGACGATGACGATGATGACGATGATGATAAGAAAACTACCAACATCCATATCAATATTCCCGGACTTTCAAGTAAAATCGAGAAAGAAATAAAAGACAGCATCAAAAAAGGCATTGATATTGAACTCAATGACATTGATGAATTAGATGATGAAACCAAGAAAAAAATCAAAATAAAAATAGACAAAGCTAAGAAAAAGGGAATCAATATTAAAATAAATGGAGTGGATATCAATGAGTAGTCAAGCATTTGCCGTGAATCAACCTATCTCACTAATAGAAATTGCTACAGAATTAGCTGAGATCCAAATAATTAAAAGTGAAAATGGGACATATGGTGTTGATTATAAAGATGAACCTTTTTATGAAACAAATTATAGTGTTGAAAATGGGCAAATAATTCTGAATCAAAAGATTAAAAAGGCTTATTTCATTCTTCATCCTGGTCTAAGTCTTAAAATTGAACCAATAATAGTTAAGATTCCTGCAGAATTCAGTGGCACTCTTTCTGTTAAAACCACAAACGCTACAATCTCCTCTGCTGTTTCTAATAATTTAAAACTGGCTTCTTACAAGTCAACCAACAATTCTATTATTGTCAAAAATTTGAAAGTTAACCAGTCATTAAATATCCAAACATCTAACAGTCAAATTGATTGTCTAACTTGTTCAGCCGAAAAATCTATGCAATTAATTACTTCAAATGCCGCCATAATAGGTGAAAATCTGAAATGTGACACCCTAGTTGCTACAACTAGAAACTCAAAAATAAACTTGGATGATTGTGTCATTAATAATTCATTAGAAGTTAGAACATCTAATGCTCATATCAACATCAATAACACCAGCGCCCCAAACATGACATTAACAACCAGTAATTCTACTGTAACAATGGATGGGGCAATAATTAAAAACTTGGGTATCCACACTTCTAACGCCCAAATTGTAGCCGAATTAATAGGCAAAGCACTAGATTATAACTTTTATGGCACAACCTCTTCGGGCGATGTTACCTTTGGGAATGTTACCTCTTATAAAGAATTAAGGGTACCTATTAAGGGTGAGCAAAAAATTGTCACAGAAACCTCAAATAGCAACATCATAGTTCGTTTCAAAAATGATTAGAAAAGATTGATGCAAATTATGCATCAATCTTTTTTTCTTTGATTATTTTTTTAAATTGCTCCAGAGTCTCAATTGTAATGGTCAACCAATTGTCGGCTTTTTTCGAAATTTGCATTCTAATTTTGCCCTTCCTAAACATTAATTTAATGTAAGGCGCTTGCGGCCCGATGATGCGGAATAAATCAATGCCAATACCATCGATATCAGTTACTTCTTTACTAAAGATAATTTCGTAATAATCTAAAGTGTCATTGATTGATTCGACTGTGTCATTGGTTTCAAATAATTGCAGTCTTCTCTTTTCCAATAAAAGTTTGACATTGATTGGAAGTTTACCATAAATATCAATCATTTCTTTTTCTAGATTCTTGAGTCCCTTGAGGGTTTTGACTTCATCAATCTTTTTATAGAGATTTATTTTATCTAAATCATCATTAGTGAAATCTTTATTAATATAGGCATCAACCAAAATAGGTTTGTTGATTTTTATTTCAGGAGTTGGTATTCCAGTTTTTCTTTCTTCTATCGCTTCATTTAATAAGCGAATATAAGTATCAATACCCACCAAATCGATGAACCCCGATTGTTCGGCTCCCAAAATATCTCCAGCACCTCTAATGGTTAAGTCTCGCAGAGCTATCTTATAGCCGCTACCTAGTTCGGCAAACTCTTTAATTGCTCTTAATCTTTTGGTGGCAACTTCACTTAATTGTTTACTAGGGGAATATAGCATATAAGCATAGGCTAATCGATCGCCCCGTCCCACTCTACCTTTAATTTGATAGAGCTGACTCAAACCAAATCGATCAGCATTTTCAATGATGATAGTGTTAGCGTTAGGAATATCAATACCATTTTCTACGATGGTAGTGCAGACCATCACATTTGCTTCTTGGTTATTAAAACGATACATTGCTTCTTCAGTCTCATCCCTGTTCATTTTGCCATGTACAACGATCACTTGAGCCCCTTTAACATTGCGCTTTATGTCATTAGCCACTTTTTCAATACTAGCTATCTTATTATATAGATAGAAAATTTGACCATGCCGCGCTAACTCTCTTTCGATAATTTCTTTCACAATTTTTGTGTTTTTTTCAATCACATATGTTTGAATTGGCATGCGAGTTTGAGGTGGCGTTTCTATTTGGGATAAATTACGAATTCCAATCAGAGCCATTTGCAGAGTTCTTGGAATTGGTGTGGCGGTTAATGTTAACACATCGATGGTGTTTTTTAATTCCTTAATAATCTCTTTGTGTTCTACCCCAAAACGTTGTTCTTCATCAACAATCAATAAACCTAAATCTTTAAATCGAACATCTTTTGATAAAATTCGATGAGTTCCAATCAATAAATGCAAATTACCTTCCTGCAATTGTTGGATTGTTGTTTTTTGTTGTGTCTCTGGAACGAAGCGATTGAGAAGACCGATATTAATTGGATAATTCTTAAATCTTTCAATGGCATTATCATAATGTTGTTTGGCTAAAAGCGTTGTTGGACATAAAAAAGCCACTTGTTTACCACTCATTATTGCTTTAAAGGCCGCCACAAAAGCAACTTCAGTTTTTCCAAAACCGACATCTCCACATAATAATCTATCCATCGGATATGGACTCTCCATATCTTTTTTTATTTCTTGAATCGAGCGTTTTTGATCATCAGTCAATTCATAAGGGAATCCCGCTTCAAAGGAAGGTTGCCATTCACTATCTTTTTCGAAAGCATAACCCTCTTTTTGCACACGGGTTGAATACAAGACCATCAAGCGATCGGCAATATCATTTATTCTAGCTTTTATTCTTGATTTAGTCTTCTTCCATTCATCGCCACCTAGTTTATTTAAGCGGGGAGCAACTCCTTCTTTGGCAACATATTTACGAATTAATTTAAATTGCTCTAATGGCACATAAAGTACCGCATTATCGCGATATTCAATCTGCAAGTAATCCCGATGGATGCCATCGGTTTCCAGTGACTTGATCGCTAAAAACTTGCCAATACCATGTGTTTCGTGAATAACATAGTCACCAACCGTTAAATTATCGTATGACTGCAATGTTATCCCGCTGCGATATCTAGATAAAGTTTGACGGTTAAGAGCTCGTGAGCCAAACAACTCTCGGGCGCTGATGTAAACGAATTTTTGATTAGGGAGTTTAAACCCTTCTTTCAGGGCATACTCAGTATAAGATAGCGCTTGGCTTGGGAGTTTATTATAGTCCAAATATTCAACTTTTAGACCCCAATCGCCACTCCAATTGATGACACAATCTACTTGATTCTTGTTTTCCAGACATAAAACAACTTTATTACCTTCTTTGCGATAATTCTTTATTATCTCAGCCACCACTTTAGCATTTCCATAGGCACTATCAACACTTTGAATAGGGGACTCCACATCACTATCTTTATGTCTAAATTCATTAATCCAAACTTGATTGTCTAATCCATTTAGGGTATAAACAAGATCTAAGATAATTCTTAAAGATTGGTTACTTTCTTCTTGCAAGTATTCAAAACTTTCTGCAAATAATAATTTATAATTTTCTCTAATATAATCAAGGTTGGAGATAATTTCTATGGCATTCTTTGGCATATAATTGATG
>CAYIYS010000044.1:0-9217 GCA_964367975.1 uncultured Eubacteriales bacterium | reverse complement strand
CAATAAGAACCTGTTGTTAATCTGTCATTTGCTTTCCCCCATAACTATAAAAAGCTTTTTTATTAAATAATTATACAAAGTATTTACAAAAACACAACATTTATTTTATAAAAATAAATAGTTCTTTTTTAGGGAAGGATTATTTCTCGTTTTTCAAGGCTTTTTGGTCTTATATCTAGTAATTATTTATCATAAATGATAAAATGATTAGACGGAGCGTGATACCATGAGTCAAAAAACATTTTACATTACTACACCAATTTATTATACTTCAGGGAAATTACATATTGGCAATGCTTACACAACGACGGTGTGCGATACAATTGCTAGATACAAGAAAGCCAAAGGCTATGCTGTCTTCTTTTTAACAGGCACTGATGAACATGGAGAGAAAGTTCAACAAAAAGCAGCAGAAGCTGGTAAAAGTCCAAAGCAATATGTTGATGATTTAGTTGTGGGCATTAAAGATTTGTGGTCTAAATTAGATATAGATTATGATCATTTTGTTAGAACTACTGATGATTATCATGAACACGCAGTTCAAGATATTTTCTCTAAGTTTCTGCAACAAGGTGATATTTATAAAGGTGAATATGAAGGATGGTATTGTACTCAATGTGAGGCTTACTGGACAGAATCGCAGTTGCTAGAGGGAAACTTGTGCCCTGATTGTGGTCGACCAGTTCATAAAGCAAAAGAAGAATCATATTTCTTTAATATGAAAAAATATACTGATAAATTAAATAAATACTATGAAGATCATCCCGATTTCATAGAACCGGTTTCGCGTAAAAATGAAATCGTTAATAATTTCATTAAACCGGGTCTCGGTGATTTAAGTGTTTCTAGAACCACTTTTGATTGGGGTGTGAAAGTCAAGGAAGATCCTTCGCACGTTGTCTATGTTTGGTTGGATGCTTTGTTTAACTATGTGACCGCTTTGGGTTATGGTTCTAGCGATCCAAGCAACTTCAATAAATTTTGGCACAATGATGAAAATCATGAGGTGTTACATGTTGTTGGCAAAGAGATTATTCGTTTTCATATGATATATTGGCCCATCTTTTTAATGGCTTTAGATTTAGAATTACCAACCAAGTTATTTGCACATGGCTGGATTGTAATGAAAGAAGGCAAAATGTCCAAGTCCAAAGGAAATGTTATTTATCCGGATACAATTATTAATCGTTATGGGGTAGATGCCCTGCGCTATTATTTAGATACTTGCATCCCATTTGGACAAGATGGACTGTTTACACCCGAATTATTTGTTGATAATTTCAATAATGATTTGGTCAATAATTATGGCAACTTATTAAGTCGCTCCATTTCAATGGTGATTAAATATTTTGGTGGTAAAGTACCAGTTTATCAAGGTGCCATTACGCCTTTTGATGATGATCTAGAACAAGCTTTAAAGAAACAAAAGCAACAATATGAAGCTAAGATGGATGCTTATCAAATTGATGAGGGGTTCAAAGCGGTCTTTGACTTACTTTCTAAGGCTAATAAATATATTGACGATACCAAACCATGGGAATTAGCCAAAGATGCTAGTAAGCAAAAAGAACTTGCTTCGGTTATGACCCATCTTATTTTGGTCTTACAAGCTGGAACGGTTATGTTGAAACCAATGCTTGTAAACACCTATTCTAAAGTAATTAAACAACTCGGAATTGACAACGTTGACTATGATTCAATTTTAGATTTGACTAGCGTAGATAATCTAAACGTTAGCAAAGGAGATAATATTTTCCCACGCTTAGATGCCAAAAGTGAAGTTGAATATCTGGCTCAAGCATTAAAAGGATAATAAAATGAGAAGAGTGATAATCGTAGGCGGTGGTCATGCTGGGATCGAAGCGACGCTAGCGGTGGCTAGGGCCGGCTTTTTGGCAACTTTGGTGACCCTTGACATTGACCATATTGGGAGTATGCCCTGCAATCCATCAATCGGCGGGCCAGCTAAAGGTGTTGTAGTCAGAGAAATAGATGCTTTAGGTGGCGAGATGGCAAAAGCAGCTGATGCTACTTATTTTCAAATTAAGATGTTGAACACAGGCAAAGGGCCTGGTGTTCAATGTTTAAGAGTACAATCAGATAAATTAGAATATGCCAAATATATGCAAGATGTATTGAAAAAAACCAAGAATGTTGAACTCATTCAAAAGATGGCAACTGCCTTAATTGTTGAAAACAAGGTTTGTAAAGGGGTTACTTTAGAAGATGGAACCAACCTTTTTGCTGAAGCTGTTATTTTGACAACGGGAACCTATTTGCATGGTAAGACTTTAATTGGCCACAGTTTTAAATACGAAGGGCCAGATCATCAAAGAAGCGCGATCGGTATGAGTGAAAGTTTGCGCGATAATGGTTTTGAAATTCAAAGATTAAAAACTGGTACGCCACCTAGAATTTTACAAAGCAGTGTCGATTATTCAAAAATGAGTGTGCAACCAGGAACGCCAGGACCACTTGCTTTTTCCTATTCAACCAAGAAATTTATGCCAATTGAAAAACAACGAGTTTGCTATCTCATTCACACCACTCCGGAAACCAAAAAAATTATTCAAGCACATTTAAGTGAATCGGCAATGTATGGCGGAATGGTCGAGGGGATTGGCCCTAGATATTGTCCTTCCATTGAAGATAAGATTACTAAGTTTGCTGATAAAGAAAAGCATCAATTATTTATTGAACCCGAATCAAAGCAATTAGATACTATCTATCTTCAAGGTTTTTCCACCTCCATGCCGACCCATGTTCAAGATTTAATGCTAAAGTCTTTACCAGGATTCGAACAATGTGTGGTAAAAAAATACGCCTATGCCATTGAATATGATGCCATTAATCCATTACAACTTAAACCCAGTTTAGAAACTATGCTGCTTGAAAACCTTTTCTGTGCTGGTCAAATTAACGGGACTTCTGGCTATGAAGAAGCTGCTGGACAAGGATTAATAGCCGGTATAAATGTTGTAAAAAAACTCAATAAACAAAAAGCCCTTATTTTGAGAAGAGATGAAGCCTATATAGGTGTTATGATTGATGATTTAGTAACGAAAGGTACCCAAGAACCTTACCGTTTGTTGACTTCACGAGCCGAATATCGTCTTTTGCTTAGACACGATAATGCCGATGAAAGATTGAGAAAATATGGTTATGAGGCCGGGCTAGTCACTCAAGCAGAATATGATGTTTTCCTAGCCAAGCAACAAGCCATTTTCGAATTAAAACAACAATTAAAAGAACTAAAAATAGGTATTGATCATCCAATCAACGAAGCGCTACTTCAAAGAGGAGATAGTTTGTTATATACAGGAACTAATGCTTATCTTCTTTTGAAACGTCCGGTTATAAAAATAGCGGATTTCTATCCATATATAGGCACAAACATCGATGAAGCGGTGGCTCAAGATGTCGAAATTAATATTAAGTATGAGGGTTATATCAGTAAACAAAAGGATGAGGCAGAAAGTAGAAAACACTTAGAAGAATATGCCATTCCTGAAGATATTGACTACACTACTATTGATAATATTGCCATAGAAGCTAGACAAAAACTAATTAGAGTTAAACCAATTACAATTGGACAAGCATCCAGAATATCGGGAGTGAATCCTTCAGATATTGGCATTTTATTAATGTTTTTGAAATTAAGGGGGAGAAAATAATGGGGGCAAACAACTTTGAAACATCATTAAAACAATTAGGCATTAAACTCAGCGAAAAACAATTGCACCAATTTGCAGAGTATTATGAATTTTTAGTTTTAGAAAATGAAAAATATAATTTAACAAGCATTATTGATAAAGAGGAAGTATACGAGAAGCATTTTTTTGATTCATTATCTTTACTTAATGTAGTTGATTTTACCAATCAAAAAGTTATTGATTTGGGATCGGGGGCCGGCTTTCCTCTGATTCCTTTGAAAATAGTTGAACCTTCTATTGAAGCAACCGCCTTGGATGCAACAGGCAAGAAAATGCTTTTCATCGAGAAGTTAGCTACTAAACTTGGACTCAAGGATGTTAAATGCGTGGTGGCTAGGGCTGAAGATTATCAGGGTGAGAAGTTTGATATTTGTCTTGCTAGAGGTGTTGCAACAATGAATATCTTGCTTGAATTAGCTTGTAATTTGATTAAACCACAAGGCTACTTAGCAATCATGAAGGGTGTTAATTATCAACAAGAGATTTCCGATGCCAAACATGCCATAGATGTTTTAGGATATAAAATAATTCGAGTTCAAGAAGTTAAATTGGACGATTGTGAGCTGACCCACTATAACATTTGCTTGCAAAAAGTTAAGAATCATAATAACAGTTATCCAAGGATTTATGCTAAAATAAAAAGTAAGCCACTCTAGGAGGGGATCATAATGGGAAAAATAATCGCTATTTGTAATCAAAAAGGCGGAGTTGGTAAAACTACCACAGCTGTCAACTTGGCTGCTTCTTTAGCCTACTACAATAAAAAAGTGCTTGTAGTTGACATTGATCCACAATGCAATTCTACTAGAGGCTTAGGTTTTGATTCCTCTTTGTCGACCAAAACAATCTTTGAAACTATCACTCAAGAGTGTGAAATTGATGAAGCAATAATTCAAACATCATTACCAAAAATGTTTTTATTATCGGGTTCTGTGAATATGGTTATGGCAGAAATTAGTTTATATAAGTACCCAAATGCCGCTATGTTATTGAAAAATGTTTTGGCTAAAATTAAAAATGATTTTAATTATATTTTAATTGATTGCCCGCCTTCGCTGGGACTACTCACTGTTAATGCCTTGAATGCGGCTACCAATGTTTTAATTCCGATGCAGTGTGAGTATTATTCAATGGAAGGGTTAGTCATGCTTTTAAATAATATTAGAAAGATTCAACAAACATCTAATCCCGACATTCAAATTGAAGGAATTTTATTAACCATGTGTGATTTTAGAACTAAGTTTGCAGTTGAAGTACAACAAGATGTTAGACAAACATTTAAAGATAAAGTATATCGAATTGGAATTCCAAGAAACATCAAATTAGTCGAAGCTTCTTCTCGCGGGAAAAGTATTATCGAATATGATGTGAGAGCTTCTGGGGCCAAAGCTTATTTAGATATTGCAAAGGAGGTCATCAAGAATGAAAGAAAATAAAAAATTAGGTAAAGGGTTCTCCGATTTATTGAAATCCAACTTGCCTGATCAAATTGATTTTATCCAAAAAGATGCGAACCGCGTGAAATCTTATGTGCCAATCAAAGATATTGTGCCCAACCCTTATCAACCAAGACTGGATTTTGATGAAGAAAAACTTCAAGAACTGGCGGCTTCAATTAAAGAAAGAGGGATTCTAACCCCTATCTTGTTAAGAAGCGTGGGTAACAAATACGAGATAGTGGCTGGTGAAAGAAGATTTCGGGCCGCAAAAATGTGCAATATGCAAATTATTCCCGCCATTGTCGAACACTTTAATGATAATGACATGGCCGAAATTGCCCTTATTGAAAATGTCCAAAGAGAAGATTTAAATGCAATGGAAGAAGCCCAAGCTTATGCGGATATTATGAATAATAATAATTTAACACAAGCTGAATTGGCTAAAAAGATTGGTAAAACAAGACCCTATATTGCTAACACTATACGTTTATTAACTCTACCTGACGAGGTCAAGAAAATGGTCGCTAACAATGAGTTATCGATGGGCCATGCTAGAGCATTGATTGGATTACCAGATGAAACACTTAATGCAATAGTTAAAGAGATAACTAACAAAAAACTTAATGTTCGCGAAACTGAAGCGAAAGTTAATGCTTTAAAAAGAAATCAAGAAATCCCTTATCGCCAAGAAGCTGAAGATCTGGCGGCCTACTTAAAGGCCGATGTCAAAATTGATCGCAAGCAAATTCGCATCAACTATAAAGATAAAAATGAACTAGATGAAATTATCAAAAAAATAATTAAGTAAACAAACCCCGCCTAAAAGCCGGGGTTCTTTCTTGCTTTAATTGTATTGTTAGAATACAATTAAAATGGTGATAAAATGGAAAGACTGCAGAAAGTTATCGCGTCTATGGGAGTGTGCTCAAGGCGCCATGCCGAAGAACTCATTTTAGCAGGGCGTGTCAAAGTAAATAATGAAGTCGTCACTAAATTGGGGACAACTGTTGATGCAGATGCTTTAATTTTTGTCGATGATAAGCAATTAAAGCGTGAGCAAAAAGTCTACTATGTTTTAAATAAACCCAAAAATTGTGTCACCACTGTCAGTGATACGCGAAATAGGTCGACTGTCATGGATTGTTTTGCACAAATCCAAGCGCGAATATATCCAGTTGGTCGATTAGATTTTGATACGACTGGAGTTTTACTCTTTACCAATGATGGTGAATTAACCAATTTATTGTTACATCCTCGTTATCAAACAAACAAAACATATCGGGTTACACTTAAGGGTCAAATTGAAGATAAAGAACTAACGACTTTGAAAACTGGTGTGTTGTTAGAAGATGGAATGACAGCGCCAGCCGAAGTTGGTATTATAAAATATGATCCAATTCGCCTGCAAACTATAATTGAACTAACTATCCATGAAGGTAAAAATCATCAAATAAAAAGGATGTTTCAAGCCATTGGATATGAAGTCAAAAAACTCGATAGGATATCTTTTAATGGAATAACTAAAGAAGGGTTAAAAGAAGGGCAATATCGGCCACTAACCACTCTCGAGGTTATGCATTTGAAGAAAGGAGATTAGTTATGAAATTATTTGTTGGATTGGGTAATCCCGGACCAGATTATAAACAAACACGACATAATGTCGGTTTTATGTTTATTGATACTTTTTTGAATAAATTAGGGTTACTCGATAAATATAAAAATACGTGTCAGGGCTTAGTATATAAAACTAAAATTAATCAAGAGGTAATCTTTATCTTGAAACCATTAACTTATATGAATCTATCCGGTTTATCAGTTAGAGCCCTAATGGATTATTACAAAATTCCAGTAGAAGATTTATACGTTATTCATGATGACATGGATTTTGAGGTCGGGCATTTTAAATTAAAAGCACATGGCAGCGGGGCCGGACACAATGGCATAAAGAGTATTATAGAACATCTTGGAACTGATCAATTTAAGCGAATAAGAGTGGGTATTGGTCGGGCTCAAAGAGATGAACAAATTGATTATGTTTTAGGAAAGTTTTCTAAAGCTGAAATGGAAATGCTTCAAATTGAGGCTCTAAAAGTCTGTGATGCATTGATGGATGTCACCAAGATGAGCTTTCAAAATTTAATGACAAAATACAACACTCAGGAGCAAACAAATGAAGAAACTGATAATAAAATTAATTAGCACTATAGTGATTTTTGTAGTTATTGCGCTAATTTTAATTTGTGTATTACCATTCTCAAGTGTCACTAATCAACAAGCGAATAGTAATTATAAAAATGTAATGAGCGAGAATATAACCACCAATCCTAAAGTAGTTGATATTGCCATGTTAGGAGCCCATGATGCCTTTAGTGGTGAAATCAATTTTGATAGCGATGTTGATCCAGCCGAGACTGGGATTTTAGCTAATCCAATTGTCTCCACTGTTTTGAGGGGTTTTATCGTGAGAGCGACACTGACACAAAAAACCAATGCACAAGGCTTATATGAAAGCGGAGTTAGATATGTTGATGTCAGGATATCGTATTATAATGATGCGTGGTATACTAAGCATTCGCTAATTAGCGGACTATTATCAACTTACTTAATTGAGAGCGTTCAATTCTTAAATAATCATCCAGGAGAATTTATCATTTTTGATCTGCAACACGTCTATTTAGCAGATCAAACATATGCTGATTTATTTAATTATATCGACAGCATTCAAGTTGGTGGCTTATCTTTACTTGATTATGCTGATTCAACTATCGATTTAGCAGATTTAACCTACAATGATATTACTAAAAATAAAAGTAAGGGCGGCGCAATTATTCTAGCTAAAACCGACAATGCTACTTACGCTAATAAATATTATGCTTATGACAGTTCAATTAGATCCTTTTGGCACGATAAGATTAGTGATGAAGCAATGGTTGTGGGAATTAAGCAAGAATATGAAAAATTGTTTGACAATGCAGACTTAGATCGTGATAAATTAAGAGTCAATCAAGCCCAAAAGACCGCTCAAATCTCTATGAATGGTATCACGGATACAATAAAAGGGTGGTCACTAATTGATTTAGCCAAACACTTTAATCCCAAACTTGTTAATCATGAAGATTTTAGTAAATGGTTGGAAGTTATGCCTATTTTCATGGTTGATTATGCGACCTCTCCTCATGAAGATTTTAATCGGTTGGTAAATCAAAAAATTAATGAATTTAATTCCAAATTAAACTAAAGGTGATGTTATGAAAGCGATCCTCGAGTTATTACAAAAAGAAAAAGTGGTAAGTGCTATATTACAAGGAAATAAAACAATTGTATGTAGCGACAATCAAGAAGAAGCGCTAGTTATTGCTAGTGCTTTTAGGCAAAGTAAAAAACCAATCATTGTGGTTAAAAACTCTTTGTATACTGCCCAAGGTTTGTTTGAAAGGTTGAGCGGGTTATTATCGTCTGATGAATGTGTCTTTTTCCCAAGTGATGAATTTTTTAGAATCGAAGCGCTGGCTAGTTCAAAAGAACTATTAGCGCAAAGAATTTATGTGATGGGAAAGCTGATGAACAATCAACAAATAGTGGTGGTTGCCCATACTGCATCAGTTGTTCGCTTTTTGCCATCTTTAGCAATTTTCAAGCAAAAATGTCGCCATCTCAAAGTTAACGAAACAATTGATGTTGAGGAATTTCAAAAGTATTTGATAGCGGTTGGTTATGAAAGAGTGAATATGATTGAACACTCGTTACAATTTGCTCGGCGAGGTGGGGTCATCGATATTTATAGTGTCAACTATGACAATCCCATTAGAATAGAATTGTTTGGTAATGAGATAGATAGTGTTCGTTTCTTTGATCTTAATACCCAAAAAACTATCTCTATTGCCCAAGCTGTCGAGGTATTACCGGCCAGTGATATTTTAGTTAATGATGACTATGCGCTTAAATTAGAGGAATTAATTGCTGCCTGTGTTAATGAAAAACAAAAAGAAAACTTAATTGAATTGCGCGAAACGGGTAATTATACCCTTTTATATAAGTATTATACTTTATTTCAACATGATATCG
>CAYIYS010000043.1:0-9372 GCA_964367975.1 uncultured Eubacteriales bacterium | reverse complement strand
TCTTTCTTGTTCTGTTTCTTAACATCTTTTTTATTTTGTTCTTGATTTTCTTTTAAACGCCGGCCACTATAACCGACAATTCGACCATATTCATCTAAAATACCAAAAGTGATCCTAGCGGCCATTCGATCGACCACATCACCATTAACTTCGACTCCAATTCCACTATAGACTACATCATCTAAACTAACCCCTTTATTTTGGAGGTATTTGATGGCAGATTTATTATCTTCAGGGGAATAACCAAGCAAAAATTTATCCATCAAAGCATCATCAACTTTGCGCTTTTTCAAATATTCCAAAGCCGGTGCTCCATTGCTGATTCGCAATGTATATTTATAATAATTATGGACTTCTTTTAAAGCATCATAAAGATTTTGATGTTGGGCTTGCGCAATGACACTTTTCTCTTCAAATTCAGGCACTTTTATACCCACAATTTCACAGGCTTTTTTGACAGCTTGCAGAAAAGAAATGTGTTGATAATCACGAATAAAGGTGAAAACATTGCCACTAGTTCCACAGACAAAACATTTAAAAATTTGCTTTTCAGGTGAAACCACTAAAGAAGGATTAGAATCATCATGAAAAGGACATATTCCAAAATAATTCTTACCCTTTTTTTGCAATGGTATAAAGGCATTAATCACTTGAACAATGTCAATTTGGCTTCTTAATTCATCAAAATTAATTTTTGATTGAGTCAAAAGCATCCCTCCTAATAAGCGATTTTATCTTGACAATACTTTAATAAATCAGTAATTTTAATTCTTTCTTGGAGCATTGAATCACGATCTCTGACGGTTACACATTCATCATTATCACTATCAAAATCATAAGTAATGCATAATGGCGTACCAATAGCATCTTGACGCCTATAACGTTTACCAATACTACCCGCTTCATCATATTCACACATTAAGTATTTACTTAAACTAGTATAGATCTCTCTGGCCTTAGCACCTAATTGCTTACTTAAAGGCATAATGCAAGCTTTATAAGGAGCTAAATAAGGATGGAATTTCATAACAATTCTAATATCACCTGGTTTAACTTCTTCTTCACAATACGCTTCACAAACTATCGCCAAAAATAAACGATCACAACCCAATGATGGTTCGACAACATAAGGGACATATTTCTCGTTGGTTTCGGGGTCAAGATAATCTAAAGCTTGATGAGAGCGAGAAGCATGAGCTTTCAAATCATAGTCGGTTCGATCAGCAATACCCCACAATTCATCAAAGCCCCATGGATATTGGTATTCAATATCACATGTGCCTTTCGAATAGAAAGCTAGTTCGGCTTGATCGTGTTCTCTTAGACGTAAGTTTTCTTGACTTATATGCAAATCTTTTAACCAATTAACACAAAAATCTTTCCAATAAGCATACCATTCTAAGTCAGTTCCTGGTTTGCAGAAATATTCTAATTCCATTTGTTCAAATTCTCTTAATCTAAAAAGAAAGTTTCCCGGCGTGATTTCATTACGAAATGATTTACCAATCTGCGCAACACCAAAAGGAATTTTCTTCCTAGTTGTTCTTTGAATATTCTTGAAATTTACAAAGATTCCTTGGCAAGTTTCAGGTCTTAAATAGACCGTATTTTTAGCATCTTCTAAAACACCTTGAAAGGTTTTAAACATTAATTGAAATTGCCGTATATCAGTAAAATCATGAGTGCCACAATTTGGGCAAGGTACGTGATGATCTTTAATATAACTCATCATTTCTTCATTGCTCCAACCTTCACAGGAAATCGATTTATCAAAATCTTCAATCAATTTATCAGCCCGATGTCTTGTTTTGCATTTTTTGCAATCCATTAATGGATCTGAAAATGAAGTAAGGTGTCCAGTCGCCGCCCAAACTTCGGGGTTCATCAAAATAGCGCTATCGATAGCGACATTGCTCGGAAATTCTTGAACAAACTTCTTGAGCCAAGCCGCTTTAATATTATTTTTTAGTTCGACGCCTAAAGGACCATAATCCCAGCTATTAGCTAGGCCACCATAAATTTCTGACCCCTGAAAAACAAAGCCACTTGTTCTAACGTGAGTGACAATTTTATCAAATGGATATTTAACCATATGTACATCAACTCCTATACTTGAATAGTATAGTATTACTAATTTCTTTTTGTCAACACACTATGAGTGTTATTTAATCATATTTGTAATAACACTACGTGATTTTAATTTCAACCCACCCGCTGATTCAAGATATTCGAAAAAATCAGCAATCAAAGTCGGAGCAATTTCATCAGCCACTGCAAAATCATAAATATTTTTAATATCTGCTTTGATAACATAGCGATAATTGCGTAAATAAGCCGCAGACCGATGAGGATCTATTTTGTGATTACATTGATAACAAATATAACCACCCTCTTGATAAGAAACATCAACAATATGCTCTTTATTACCACAACAGACACAACAATCAGCTTCCATTATTATCCCTGAATAAATCATGAAATATTTCAAAATGACAAGAATGATGGTTGAATAATTCTTCAAAGTTTTTAAACTTTCATAAACCACCGAAAATAATTCGATTCGTTCTGAATCGGTCAGACTATCTTGTAAATATTTAATTCCTTCAGCTAATAAACCTAAAATCATATTTACTTCAATTTTAGAATAAATATCGGGCAAATAATCAATGATTATTCCACTTTTTAATGTGTTGGTATTAGAATTATCAATTTTATAATTGATTAAATATTCGCCTTTGGTATATAACTGACAACTAGGGCAATTTTTGCTAGTTATTTTCATAATTCCACGCGCACTAAAAGATAACAATTCGCCACTATCTTCAACCATAATAGTAACGATACAATCATTTTCTTTATAGGGAGTTAACTGAATGACATAACCACGCACAATTTTTTCCATTATCTTCTCCTAGTCAACACTTTTTTTGTAACCAAACTCTTTCAAATATACTAAATTGTTGCGCCAATCCTTCTCGACTCTAACAAAAGTTGACAAATTAACTTTACTACCGAGTAAACTTTCGATATCTTGGCGTGCCAAAATACCAATTTGCTTGATCATATTACCATTATGTCCGATGATAATTTTCTTTTGTGAATCCCTTTCAACAATTATTGCGGCATCGATTTGGACAATTCCCTTGGAATTCTTTCTATTTCTTTCAATAATTACCGCCACTGAATGGGGAATCTCTTCTTTGGTTAATTTCAAAATCTTTTCGCGAATTAATTCGGCTATTACAAACTCTTCGGGATGGTCACTGATCATATTATCAGGATAATATTTTGGACCTTCAGGAAGTAAATCGAGTAAAGTATTAAGTAATTCATCAACATTTTCACCGCTTAAAGAACTAAGCGGAATGATAGCATGAAAATCCATAATCCCTTTAAGTTGCTCAATTCTTTGAATAATTGCATCCTTTTTAACTAAATCAATTTTGTTGATAATTAAAATAACTGGAATCTTAAGTTTTTTTAAGGTTTCAAAGACATAATTATCACCTGGTCCGATTGTTTCAGTTATATCATTCATCAATAAAATAGCCTCAACACTTCTAGTGGCCGCTAAAGCCGTGCTATTCATATACTCCCCCAATTTGTCATGAGGCTTATGAAGACCCGGAGTGTCAATAAAAACAATTTGACATTCTCGATCATTATAAACTCCTTGGATAGCATTTCTAGTTGTTTGAGCTTTTGGTGATATAATTGCTAACTTATGTCCCAAAATTCGGTTCAAAAGAGTTGATTTACCAACATTAGGGCGACCATTGATCGCCACAAAACCCGATTTGAAACCCATTATTTCATACTCTCCTTAGTAAAAGCAAAAGGCAAAAGTTCGGCCACACTTGTGACAATTCGTTGGCCAGCGTTATTAGCCAAATAAATTGGCGTATCAGGATTTAATAACTCCGATAAAACTTGACGACAAGCCCCACAAGGAGAAGCTATTGGTTCACAATCAGCAGTGATAGCTACTGCCACTATATCATCCTTACAATACCCGCGACAATATGTCCCAAAAACAGCATTCCTTTCACCACACATCGTGACTCCATAGGCAGCATTTTCGATATTTGCCCCTTTAACTATCGTCCCGTCTTTACATAAAACGGCAGCACCCACTTTAAAATGGGAATAAGGCACATAGGCTAATTTTTGTGCTTCAAGCGCAGCTTTGATCAATTTTTCTGGCATTTATTACTCACTAATCCTTTCTTGGTAATAGACAACTTATTCAAAATAATGTCTTGTAGTTCAAACATGATATCTTCTTGCTCTTGTGTTTGGTGATCATAACCCAATAGATGTAACAGTCCATGCAGATAAAGAAAACATAGTTCTCTTTTCATACTGTGACCATAACTTTTAGCTTGTCTTTGAGCGGTTTCAAGAGAAATAATTATATCGCCTAAGTTGTTAGGAATTTCTTGACTATATTTGATATTCTCAACAGCATCATTGAAAGCAAAACTAATGACATCAGTCGGATGATCTATTTGCCGATATTTTTTATTGTATTGTTGCATCGTTAGGTCATCAACAATAGTTAAGGATAACTCATAATTGCCCTTTTTGCGTAAGTATTTGAGGGTTTCATCACCAATTAAATGACAATATTTACGATAACCAACTAACTTACTAGCGGTTGTGTTTTGATAATAGATTTTTAATTCCACTTTTATCACCTATTGCTATTATAGCAAAAAGTCATTTGAAGATAAATGAAAACAAGACAATTGTCCCTAGCAAATCAAATAAAAATAGTTTAAAAGGATAGGGAATAATCAAAGGTTTAACATATAAATGGTTTGCGACATGCCGATCTTCAAAATATAAGAAAAAACCATCCCAACGTTTTTCAATAACTGAACTTTTTAATAGTTTTGGCTTATAACTTAAAGGGTCAAAGACCAACCATTTATCGCCTTGGTTATAAATGATGATGCGAAAATGTCTTTTATAATGAATCATCACCTGCTTAAATGCCGAAATATCTACTAATTTTTTACTTGTTGCGACATAAGCCTTTGAATTTATTGCAAATTTTGTTAAATACATGATAAAATCCCCCAACGATAAATAAGATAGATTCCCGCCAACATAACTTATTTTAGAAGCAGAAATATTATAGCCATTAGTCAATAAAATCATTTGTAAACATGCTTTAGCACAGTCATTATGCGCTCTTTGTGGTATATGAATCATTTAATCGCCCCATATTATATATGGATTATTTTTGATCTTTACTAATTCTTTAATGAAAACCTTATCTTTTTATAGAAAAGTATAGCAATTGTTGATATGATAATAGTTAGAATAAAAATAGATAGAGAGAGGCGATTATTTATGGATGTATTATCCCTAGAATGGTGGGGTTATATTGTCGGAGGTCTAGGAATATTTATCTTCGGAATCGGTTACCTAGGTGATGGATTAAAAAAAGTCGCTGGATCAAAGATTAAATCAATTCTCGATAAATATGCTTCCAATCCGATAAAAGGAGCGCTAATTGGAGCTGGAGTAACCATCTTTATTCAATCTAGTGGAACAACCGCTTTATCAATTGGTTTGATTAGAGCGGGTTTAATGTCTTTAACACAAGCCGCTAGCATTATTATGGGAGCCAATGTTGGGACTACCATAACTTCATTTATTATCGGATTAAATATTTCGCAATTCGCCCCCTTTATATTAGTGATTGGGGCTTTTATTTGTTTATTATCTTCGAAACAAAAAGTCAAATATATTGGTGACGTTATGTTTGGTTTTGCCGCAATTTTCTTTGGGATGACATTAATGGAAAGTGCTTTACGGCCAATGTCCACCATGCCTGAATTTATCGGGCTAGTTCAACAATTAAGTAAAACTCCAATTCTTGGTGTTTTAGTTGGTACAATTGGAACAGCTGCCATTCAATCTTCCTCCGCTTTCATCGGCATTGTCCAATCTTTATTTTCTGCTTCAGCCGATTCTGGTTTCACAATCGGAACAGCTCTACCAATCATTTTTGGTTCAAATATCGGTACCACTATCACGGCGATATTAGCCGCTATAGGAACTTCAAAAGAGGCGAAAAAAGGTGCCGCAATTCACGTTATTTTCAATATATTTGGAACAATCTTATTTATGTTAATTCTCAATCCATATACTTCATTTATAACTTACTTAGCCAACATTTGGAATTTAAATCCTAAGATGCAAATTGCAGTCTCGCATATTATTTTTAACGTTACAACAACCGCCATTTTACTACCACTTTCTTCTCAACTAGTTAAATTGGTAGATAAAATACTTCCTAGCGATAAACAAGATAAACTGCTGGAAGTCAATCTATCTATGTTAGATAAAAATGTTATGGAATTCTTACCTTCAACGGCGCTGGGTATCGCCAAAGATCAAACAGTAGTCATGGGCAATTTAGCAGTTCAAGCCGTGGCCGGAGTGCAAAAGTATTTTAATACTCAGGACCAAGAGGTGCGAGATATGACGCTTAAAATTGAGGCAACTTTAGATGCCTTTGATCAGAAATTGATGAAATTTTTGTATTCGATGGAACATTCTAGACTTGAGCAATCAGACTTGCACACTTATTCTAAAATCTTGAAATCCTATAAAGATATTGAAAGAATTGGTGATCATTGCGAAAATTTAATTGAATATTTTGATGTTTTTTTCGCCTCCAATGAAACCATCAACGCTGAAGCTAAACAAGATATTAATGACATGTTAACTCTTGTTTATGAAATGTTAAAAAATTCAATTGAAGCTTTTCAATATAACAATACTTTTTTAGCCAATATTGTGGCCGAAAAAGAAGCTTATTTGGATGTTTTAAATAAAGAAGCTAGAGAAAAACATGTTCATCGCATTGTTTCGAATCTTGATTCGGGTGCGAAATACATCTCAATGGTCTTTGTTGATGTCACTGGTAACATTGAAAGAATTGGTGATCATTGCCAAAATATCATTGAAACCACCTTGGATAGAGTCTCAACAAATAATGGTAAAGACTACGAAGAATAAAAAAAGAAGTGATTTATTTCACTTCTTTTGCATCATAGGCATCAATTATATTTTGAACCACTGGATGACGGGCAACGTCGCTACTCGATAATTTAATGAAGGCAATGTCTTTGATTCCCCCTAAGATGTTTTCGGCTTCTACTAGCCCAGAAATCGTGCTGTGGGGCAAATCTATTTGAGTTATATCACCGGTAATTACCATTTTGGAAAAATCACCCATTCTAGTTAAAAACATTTTTAATTGAGCAGAGGAAGTATTTTGCCCTTCATCAAGGATAATAAAAGCATCTTCGAGAGTGCGTCCGCGCATATAAGCTAAAGGAGCAATTTCAATAATTCCTTTTTCAATCATTTTTTCAACACTTTCATGACCTAGCATTACATCCAAAGCATCGTATAAAGGCCGCAAATATGGATCGGCTTTTTCTTTTAAGTCTCCTGGTAAAAAACCCAAACTTTCGCCCGCTTCAACAGCTGGTCTAGTTAAAATAATTTTCTTAACAATGCCTTGGCGATACATATTAACCGCGTAGGCTACTGCTAGATAAGTTTTACCAGTTCCCGCTGGCCCAATTCCAAAGACTATATCGAAATTCATTAAAGCTTTGGCATACCATAATTGGCCTAATGACTTAGGCACAATTTTTTTATTTTCCAAAGTTTTACCAATGACTGTCTTATGCAAATCTTGTAATAAATCTAATTCACCCGCTTCCGCTAAGGTGATAGCTTGCATAATAGTTTTCGGTTTAATCTCATAACCATTGCTAATTAAGACCAAAATGGAAGAGAGAATGTCAGTAATCTGAGAGATTGCCAATTGAGAAACACTATCAGTGATGATGATACTGTCCCCTCTAAAAGCAATGCTGACCCGAAAATACTTTTCAAGCGTTTTAATATTTTCATTATTTACACCAGCTAATTTTTGCAATTCATCTAACTGGGTTGTCGCTAATTTTATTTCTTGAATTTTGTCCATTAAATTACCCCTTTTATCTTGATATTATTTTACTATTTTATAATAAGATAGTAAACATATAAAGCCCTAATCGGTAAACAAATAATTAATTATACGCTTAACTAATCTTATTTTTTTAATAATAATCATAGTTTTGATTATAAAAAAACCCTATTTCCTATTTAATTAGGCTTTAGGGTATTTATCGTTAAGCGAATAAATTTAGTAATGATTACGACGAGCCATCTCAGCTTTAAGTTTACGCTTAACGCCTGGTTTTAGATGGTACTCTCGTTTGCGCACTTCAGCAAGGATGCCCGCTTTAGAGACTTGTCTCTTAAAACGGCGTAGTGTATCATCCAATGATTCGTTATCACGAACGATTGTTTTAGGCATGAAATCTTCTCCCTCCTTCTGAAGTTAAAATACTACTAAATATAGTATATGATTATTCACTGAATTGCAATAGTTTTTTATCTAAAACACGTCTTTCAGTGTTGAGTCATAAGTTTTGGTCCACTCGATGTTCCAATCCTCGAAGCACCGGCTTCAATCATTTTGAGCATAGTCTCAAAAGATCTAATACCACCCGAAGCTTTGACCCCAATATTAGGTCCCACAGTTTTTCTCATTAAGGCTACATCGTGTTCAGTGGCTCCCCCGCTTGAAAACCCGGTGGAAGTCTTGACAAAGTTGGCTCCGGCTTGAACTGCTAATTCGCACGCTTTAATCTTTTCAAAATCAGTTAATAAGCATGTTTCTAGTATAACTTTGACTAATTTGCCATTGGCATTCTTCACCACTTCGCCAATATCTGCAAGCACATAGTCATAATCTCCATCTTTTAATCTAGAAATATTGATGACCATATCAATTTCACTGGCGCCATCCTTAATCGCTTGTTTTGTCTCATAACCTTTTGCAGCAGTAGAAGTTGCCCCCAAAGGAAAACCAATCACTGTGCAGACTGCCACATTACTTCCCCTTAATTCGTTAGCGCAAAAAGCAACAAACCCGGGGTTAATACAAACTGAAGCAAATTGATATTCCTTGGCTTCATCACACAATTTTTTAATTTCATCACTTGAGCAATCAGGTTTCAGCAAGGTATGATCTATTAGTTTGTTATAATTCATGAATTAATCCTCCTGAACAATTTCACCTATATTAAGTGGAAATCCACTTACCTTTATTTTAACATTTTTAATTGTATTTATCATCTCTTTTGAGCCCTTAGCTTCAACTTTTAAATAATTTGGAGCATGGCCTTGTAAGTTCAAGGTGTTTTCATCATAAGTTTCAAACAAAATAGGCAAAACTATCCCAACAAATTGACGAGCATAACTTTTGGCCTGTTCATTGGATAGATGTATAAG
>CAYIYS010000042.1:0-9441 GCA_964367975.1 uncultured Eubacteriales bacterium | reverse complement strand
GAACCTGTTAAATATATATCAATATTAAAATCAATTCTCATTCCATTAACAACATCTTCAAAATCTTTTACCATTTGAATCTCATCAACGAAAAGATAGTATTTATTTTGATCTTTAATTTGCTTTTTTACATAGTTAAATAACCTAGTCGAATTTCTTAATTTCTTTTGTAAATTAGATTCAAGATTAATTTTGATAATATGTTCTTCGTCTATACCTTGTTCTATCAAATAATTATAATATAGTTCAAAGAGCAAAAATGATTTGCCACAACGTCTAATTCCAGTTAACACCTTAATTAAGTCTTTATCTTTATATGCAATGATTTGTTCTAAATATTCTTTCCTCTGTATAACCACTTCCATCACCTCTTATATCCCAATTATACTCTAAAAAAATATTTTTTCCAAAAGTTTTTCGAGTATTATCGGGTTTTCTGTATTTTATATCAAATTTTTTATATAAATTTACATAAGATTTTATATTACCAACATCATAGTTGTCATACTCTTGCGAAATATGCGCCACTGATTTTCCTCTAAGTGAGTGGTCTTCAACCATCTTTAATTTTATCTCTTGCGTGATTCTCATAAAATAAAAAGTCTCCTTATCTTAATTAAAGGTTACTTATGTTATAACCTTTCTCCAAGATTTGGAAACTATTGCAAATCAATATGGTGGAGGTGGCGAGAGTCGAACTCGCGTCCAAAAGTAGTCCCATCTAGTCCACTACAGTTTATTCTATCTTATTAATTCATTGCTAATTAGAGATAAACAGAATCGTTAGCAACTACCCACTAAAGTTTTCGTCCACTATTTAGTGGAGTCATAATGGCTTAACCCACCTTTATTACACTCGTTTAATAGCGATAGATAGACTACTAAGGAGCGACGTCACTTTCCCGCAATGGCGGGACCAATTAATGGGCTAAATTAGCAAGTAGCGTAGGATAAATTTTGGTTGCCATTTAACTGGCTTTGGTTATAACGTAACCACTCGACTGCGTTCTAGACATTACATACCCCTGTCGAAACCATGACACCCCCAATAAGGGTAAAACAATAATATAGTATTTGAATTGGGAATGCAAGTCATAATTAGTACACTTCTTTATAGGCTTTACGCGCGACCTTTTCCAGCGACTTCACTTTAGCATCTTCACGTTTATCATATTTCTTCTTTCCTTTAGCTACAGCAAACTCAATTTTGGCTTTGCCAGCCTTTAAATAGACTTTTGTGGGAATAAGGGTCAAACCTTGTTCTTTAACCTTGCTAGCAAGCTTTACAATCTCTTTTTTATGTAAAAACAACTTCCGCGAACGTAAAGGATCGTGATTAAAGATATTACCCTTGTCATAAGCAGCAATATTCATGTTTAAAACGAATGCCTCATCATTTTTAATGACAACATAAGCATCCTTAATACTACATGAACTTTTGCGCAGAGACTTAATTTCAGTCCCGACCAGGGCCAGACCAGCTTCATACCTTTCCATCAAAAAGTAATCGAAGGAGGCTTTGCGATTGTCCGCAATTACTTTAATTCCTGTTTCCATGTACTTTATTATACCACATCGTTTATAAAAAAACATAAAGCACAAAGAAAAAGCGGGCACTACTGCCCGCTTGCAATCAATTATTTTAAGTTAGACATCACAGCTTGAAAGACTGCTCCAACTTTGTCCTTGATGATGAACTCAAACGTTTCATCCATCGGAGTTGGATTTTCATTAATTAGGACCAAATGTTTCCCTTGAAAAAAGCGAACAAAACCGGCGGCAGGATAGACTCTAAGTGAGGTTCCACCCACAATTAAAGTGTCTGCTTGCCTGATTTCATTAACAGCTTGTTGCATGGTAGCATAATCTAATTCTTCTTCATATAAGACCACATCAGGTTTAATTATTCCTCCACATTTGGCGCAATGCGGAACTCGACCATTAAAAGAGGTCATATACTCTAGATCATAGAAAGCCCCACAATCTAGACAATGATTACGCATGATAGAACCATGCAATTCTAAAACATTTTTACTCCCAGCCATTTGATGTAATCCATCAATATTTTGAGTGATTACTGCTTTAACTTTTCCCATCTTTTCTAATTGTGCTAGCGCCAAATGAGCGGCATTGGGTTTAGCATTTTTATAAACCATTTTTTGAAAATAAAATTGATAAAAATAATCCACTTTATTTAGAAAGAAATTATGAGAAAGAATAATTTCGGCGGGATACTTTTCTTTGTTGGAATTATATAAACCGGTCGCACCCCTAAAATCAGGGATATTAGACTCAGTTGATACTCCTGCTCCCCCAAAGAAAACAATGTAATTAGATTGTTGAACAATCTTAACAAGTTCTGCTATTTTATCCATTCTTTGTCCTAAACTACAGCTGAGAAAATGAAGTAAGCAACAAAGATAACTGGCAAAATCCACATGGCAACTGAAACTTTTTTGGCATTACCTTTGGCAATTTGGCAGACCAAATAAGTGATAAAACCTAAAGCCATTCCATTGGATACGGAATAAGTTAAAATCATGCCAATCAAAGTGATAAAGGCTGGGGCCGCAACTGAGAAATCGGTCCAATCAATATGTTTCATGTTAGAAGCCATTAAAATACCCACAATGACCAAGGCTGGTCCAGTTACAACACTAGTAATAACGCTTAGTAATGGCGCGGCTACGATGGCCACTAAAAATAAAACGCCAGTGACCACTGCGGTTAAACCGGTTCTACCACCAGTTTCAACTCCGGCAGCAGATTCAACATAAGAAGTAACAGTTGAAGTACCACAAACTGCACCAATAACGGTACCGGTAGCATCAACTAACATCGCTTTATCGACATTTTCAATTTCGCCCTTGTCATTCATCAAACCGGCTTGAGTACCGACCGCAACTAGTGTTCCAGCGGTATCAAAGAAGTCAACGAATAAAAACATAATAATGCAAATCCAACCGGTGAATGAAGTTAAAACCTCACCTAAAGCTTGGAAGCATTTGGCAAATGTTGGTCCCATTGAAGGAATAGCGAACTTTAAATTGTCAAAATTAGGCAGTGTATCTGAAATAGCCGGTGCGTTACTTGCCCCACAATAGTGAGCAATAAGTCCAACAACGGCTGTCCCAACTAAGCCAATAAAGATGCCGCCCTTAACTTTCCTAATAACTAAAACGGCTGTAACCAAGATGCCCATTAACCCAATTAACAAAATTGGATCTGAGAATTTACCAAGTTGTGGTAAGGCACTGGTTGTGTCGACATAGATAACTCCACAGTTAACTAAGCCGATAAATGCAATGAATCCCCCGATTCCTGCTCCGACTGCGTATTTCATACTCGTTGGAATTGCGTTGATAACCCATTTACGGATCCCTGTTACTGATATAATCACGAAGATAATACCACTAATAAAGACGGCAGCTAGAGCGAATTGCCATGATTGACCAAAGCCCCATGGCGCACAAACGGTGTAAGCAAAAAAAGCATTGACGCCCATGCCTGGCGCAAGAGCGACTGGAAGCTTAGCATAAATACCCATAAAGATGGTTGTTAAGCCCGAAGAAATGGCGGTGGCCATAAAGATTGCTCCACTATCCATACCGGTCGTACCAAGGATAGATGGGTTTACAGCCAAAATGTAGGCCATTGAGAGGAAAGTAACCAGGCCAGCCAATAGTTCTCTTCGAACGGTTGAACCCTTTTTACTAATCCCGAAAAAATTGTTTAAGAACTCCATTCTGATTCTCCTCCTTACAATTACATAAGCGGTGCGAACATTCTTAGTAAAGCGCGCCAACCTCGCGTAAAAATGTTAACCCGTAATAGCTTAGGTGTTAGTTCTTCACAATCTTGCAAAGTCCGCTCATAATCTTCTTTGACACTATATGCAAATTGTTTATCTCTAACAAATAAGCCACATTCAAAATGTAAATACAAAGACCGATAGTCCAGATTGGCAGTGCCAACTATACTATATAAATCATCCACCACAAAAGATTTGGAGTGAATAAAACCTTTTTTATAACGATAAACTTTGACATTTTTGCGCACTAAATTTTGCGCAAAAGCTTTGGTTAGTTCATAGACTTGTTTCTTATCAGGTATGCCGGGAATAATTATTCTAACATCGATGCCACTATTGGCCGCCATAACTAAAGAATTAGTCATATCATGATCAATGATTAGATAAGGAGTGGTTATATAAACATATTTACGAGCTTGTTCAATCATTTTGAGATAACAATTTTCATTCACATTAATATCATCGTGAGGCGAGTCGTTAATGAATAAGGAGTAGATATTTGTAGTTGGAATATAAGAAGGGAGATAAGATTGAAAATCCACAATCCGATCAGAATTTTTGACTTGTGAATTCCACATTTGCATAAAAGTAATAGTCATGTCTTTAACGCTACCACCAGTTACCCTAATCCCACTATCTTTCCAATAGCCAAAAGGATGAGTTTCATTGATATATTCATCCGAAATATTAATGCCGCCTGTAAAAGCCACTTGGCCATCGACAATCAGTAATTTTCGGTGATCACGATTATTCATTTTCGAGTTGATAAAAGGCAAAAGTGGTTCATATTTTAACAACTTTATTCCCATTTTTATAATTTTTTTGTACATACTATGTGGCATCTTAAAAGTGCAACCAAAATCATCAAGCATTAGGCGAACTTCGATGCCATCTTTGACCTTTTGTTCGAGAATATTGAGAATGCTATCGAGCATTTTTCCAGGCTTAAAAATAAAATATTCCATGAAAATGAACTTTTCGGCTTGCTTTAGTTCATTTATCATGGCTTCATACATACTTTCACCATTAGAATAGTATTTAACTTCTCCCCCGTAACTTAGGGCACTTTTGGAACTTGTATAAACATAGTTGGCGATCTGATTGACAAAATAGTCTTCACCCTTTGATTTCAGCAATACTTCTTCATTCTGAACTAGTAGTGGTCTTGTTTCATCAATGGATTTATTATAAAATATCGAGTTTTCTTTTCCAAAGTGTTTGCGACCCAATAAGAAGTAGAGAGGTATGCCAAAAAACGGGAAAGCCAGAACTGGCACAATCCAAGCTATTTTATATTCGGGAATTATTGGACAGTTAACTATATAGATGGCGACGATAATCGACCCTAGCCAACTAAAAAGGAAAAAGTAAGGAAATTGTTCATAAAAATAGGCCAATGAAAGGTATATAATTACAAATTGAACAAAGATCATTAATGAGTATAAGAACACTTTGCTGCTAAGCAGTTTCAATACCTTACGCATGCTATCTCCTCCAACAACATATTACTTATTCTATCATAAAGGGCGCAAGATACAAATCTTTTTTTGCTTTTTTGATTTTTTTTTAGATATAATATAGATAAGGAAGAAGGTATATGCATGCAAAATGAAATCAAAATTCCTAGTAAATTATTTAGTGAAACAGGAGATTTACTAGTCAAGGGTTACGCCAAACACAATTTCTTCGATTATAATAAAGAATGTTTGGTAACCCCCAAATTCAAATTGAAAGAATGGGATTACTATTATGTTGGAAATGAACATTATGCTGTCGCACTGACTATTGCGGATAATGGCTATATGAGTTTGTTATCAGTTTCTTATTTAAATTTTGATAGTAAAGAACAAATAACCAAATCTGAAATGTTAACTTTTCCATTGGGTAAGACAAATCATCCAAGAAGCACTAAAATTGGTGATGTATCGATGCAAACCAAAAATGCCTATTTAAATTTCAAAAATAATGGCAAAATACGCGAATTAAAAGGCTATTTCAATAATTTTGCTAGTGATAACTCAAAATTTGAGGTTGACATTACTTTGTTTGATGAACCAGATGAATCTATCACCATGTTAACTCCTTTTGATAAACCTCATCACTTTTATTACAACCAAAAAATCAACTGCATCAAAGCCAAAGGTTCTTTCTTGTATAAAGGCCAAGTCCAACGTTTTAATGAGAAAGATAGTCTAGCCACACTTGATTGGGGGCGCGGTGTCTGGACCTATAAGAATACTTGGTATTGGGGTTCTTTATCTACTTTACTTGATGGTAAAACTTTTGGCTTTAACATTGGTTATGGTTTTGGTAATACCACCATGGCTTCCGAAAATATCATCTTCTACGATGGCAAAGCCCATAAGTTTGATGACATTGATTTTGGCATTCCTAGTCGAGATGGTAAAGATGATTTCTTATCACCATGGCAAATGAAAACTAGCGATGGTAGATTAGATATGATCTTCATTCCGCTACTTGATAGAGCTAGTGATACCAATGTACTTATCATTCGTTCTAATCAACATCAAGTCTTTGGCAGATATTCAGGGACGGCCATTCTCGATGATGGCACAAAACTTACTTTCAAAGATAAATTGGGATTTGCAGAAAAAGTCTTCAATAAATGGTAAAAAAGAGATTTACAAAATCTCTTTTTTTGTTTTTGAGAATATTATAGAATCAATTGCTTTATCATAGCCTTCATTTGTAAACCCAAGTTTGTTTAATAATTGTACACTTGCTGCATTTTGTGGTTCGACTAGAGCCACTATTTCATGACAGAGGTAACTATCTAATAAAAATTGAGTCATCGCTAGCACTACTTCACTAGCATACCCTTGTCTTTGATAAGCCGGCGCGATGGTGTAACCAATCGTAAAGGTTTGCTTGCGCTTAGCTAAAAAGATATCTCCAATATGTTCACCCTGTAAGGTAATAGCAAATTGCGAAGATTCATCTCCAATTTTGCTGGTCTTTTTTTGTTTGATGAATTCACGCAATTGTTCATGAGTTTTTTCATCCCACCTTTGATATTTACTACATTCCTTATCATTACGATAGGCAAATAAAGTATCAATATCGCTCTCGATAAAATTACGAATTATTAAACGTTTTGTTTGCAGTATTTCCATTATTTTTCTCACCTACTTGGATTGACCTTTAATATTGCATTTTTTTGGTGCTTTTGCCCTATTATAGCAAAAAAAGGACATAAATAAAAGCACCGAAGTGCTTGAATAAAAATTAAAAAAGAGCCAAGCGCCATTTGTAAGAAGAAGGATTTAATCATATTTTAGGAATAATAGCCCGATAACTAACATTATTTCTAATGTTGCGGGATAGTTATTTTGCTCCCCGTGAGGGGATGGGCACATCTGCGTTGGCTCATATTAACCTCGTGAACACGTTAAAGCGTGTGCAACTGGCTGCCATATCCGAAATGCAGATGTAGGTCCTTTAGCTTTGCGTCGCCAGTTTTCACTGGGTTTGCTATGTATGAGGTCAACTTCTTACATATAAAGTCTAACACTCCACCCCTTTTTTGTCAACAAATGGCTGGTGTTTGTTTAGTAAATATCATTCTCGTACATTTTGTCCAATAGATTATAATTTTTTGCTAAGTTCTAACAAATTTTATGATACCGGTAGCTGCTTTTGCCCCCTCATAAACAGCTTTATATACTTGGTATACCCCACCAATACAATCCCCTGCGGCATATAATCCCGGGATGGTAGTTTCCATTTTATCATTTACTTTAAGTTTGCCATCAAGCAATTCTGCACCGAGTTTTTTGGCAAAATCGAAAGTTCCGGCCACAGCGTAAGCAATAAATAATCCGTCAATATCAAGTGTAGAATTATCCTCAAAAATAATCGATTTTATTCTTTGCTCACCACTAACTTCTTTAATTTTTTTGCTAATAACTTGGATCTTTTCATTTGCCACTTTTAGTTCTTTGCCATCAGTTAATAAAATCACCGAACTAGCTAAATGACTAAGTTCCAAAGCTTCTGAAATGGCATAGTCGCCATTTCCTAGAACAGCCACTTTCTTTTGGCGATAGAAAAATCCATCACAAGTAGCACAGTAACTAATCCCTTTGCCTTCAAACTCTTTTAGCCCTTTAATATTAGGCGTTGATCGACTGGCGCCTGTTGCTAATAAAACTGCCTTGCTATGGTACTCGCCTTGATTAGTCACCACCACATAGTCTTGTTCATATTTAATATTTAAAACTTCTTCTTGCAGTATCTCGCCACCCAAAGCCAGGGCTTGTTTTATACCATTTTCTTGCAATTGCAAACCAGAAATAGGTAATTCTATTCCATAGTAGTTTTCAATTTTATCGGCTTTTTGTAAAGAGTTACTGGTTTTGCCAATAATTAGCGTCTTAACTTTCGCTCTTAATGTATACAAAGCCGCACTTATTCCAGCCGGCCCACTCCCAACAATTATTAAATCGTAAATCATAATTATCACCTCTTCTTAATTTTAAATTAATTCAAAAAAACACGCAGCAAATATGCTTAATTAGCGCAGATAATAGGTTGAGCTTGATTCACTTATTGCTCCTCTTGGGGCTCAACAACCTTTTCTTTAGTAACCAGCGGTTCTTCTTCTTTAAGCGGCATTGGAGTTGGGTGAAGAATCTCTTCAATAACTGGTGCGATAAATTCATCACAGACATAATCGGCCCCATTAACTATTGCTTGATACATTTCTTCAGCAACATCATTTCTTTTTTCATTTTCCAATCTTTTGCGAATCGAATTCATTAACGTTCGATCCCAAAAACCTAATTTATTCATATTAAACCCGCCGCGAATTTGAAAGACCTTAATTTTATCCTCAAATCCAAAAGGAACATTATTTTTGGCTATTTGATCACGCGTTAATTCTAAACTGGGTGTCAATCCAACTGCGACAATAATAATTCTTTTATGTTCAATATCGTAAATATTTTTATCCACTACTTTAAAGCCATTTAAACGCCCCGCCGAGATGCTACCCATAAAAACAATGGTCTTGAAAGGCATGACCGGTTCAAGATTTTTAAGTTTTCTCGCATCAAATAAAGTGGCTCCAGTTTGGGCAGCTACCATATCTGCATATCTTTTGGTAAAGCCTGTTTTTGTGAAATAAATAATTGCAATTGTGTCCATTTTTATTCTCCTTCATTGGGGTCTTCATAATTGGGATTTTCGCTATATTTTCGAGCTAATAATTCAGCCTTTTTTAATTTTTTTGAGGTGTTTAATAAAATCAACCCCACCACTAAGACAACAAAACTATAAAAAAATCCTGCCCACATTAACCAAGTCCCCCCAGCTACTACACTAAGCCCTATGGCGGCAATACCTGGAACCAGAACATAAATTAATATCCCAGTCGCTCTTAATAGTATCTTCTCTTGTTTTTTAGCCTTTTCGCCTTTGGCTTGAAAGTTATAACCCGAAAGATATTTTCCACCTTTTCCCAGCAAAAGCATCGTCGCCATGCCAACCATTGTTAATAAGATAAGGCCGGAAACAATCAAAGGGAAAAGGATAATTACATCGATAGTTAAATTGTTCATCTAATCCCTCCTCAAATATAGTTCTATTTTTTATTACTCCCATTATACTAT
>CAYIYS010000041.1:0-10168 GCA_964367975.1 uncultured Eubacteriales bacterium | reverse complement strand
GGTTTTGCGGCATCAATGGCGATTATTCTTTCTGGATATCTTTTAAGTAAAATTTCATAACCTTGACAGACTCTTTCATGAAACTCTTGTTTTTCTAAATCGAGTCGATTTAATTCTCGATTAATGTTTTTGCTAATTCGAGCCAAGCCCTCAGCCGCATTGATTTTAAAATAAATCGTCAAATCGGGCAATCTGCCATCAGTGGCAAAAAGGTTAACATCTAAAACCCGATCAATGCCCAAACCTCGAGCATAACCTTGATAGGCTAATGAACTATCAATGAAGCGGTCACAAATGACAATCTTGCCGTTTTGTAAGGCTGGCAAGACTTTTTCAATCAGGTGTTGTCTTCTAGATGCAGCAAATAATAGTGCTTCAGTTCGATTATCAATAGCTGTATTTTTACGACCTAAAAGAACATTTCTAATTTCTTCAGCTATTTGGCTTCCCCCGGGTTCTCTTGTATATATGACGGGGTATCCTGCTTGTTTTAATTCTTCGACCAACCGAACTGCGGCGGTTGTTTTACCGCTTCCTTCTGGTCCTTCTAATGTAATAAAAAGTGACATGTTATTCACCCTTTCTAGATTTTCTTTCTGCCTTCAAGCGCTTTTAAAAGAGTATATTCATCAGTATAATCAAGATTACCCCCTACTGGCATACCATAGGCTAATCTGGTGACTATAACATTGTATTTTTCAAGAAGTTTGGCAATGTATTGAGCGGTCGTTTCCCCTTCAACATTGGGATTGGTTGCAATAATAACCTCTTTGACTTTACCTTTTTCAATGCGCTTAATTAATGCGGCTATGTTAATATCATCTGGGCCAGTCCCATTTGAAATAGAAATAACTCCATGTAAAATATGATATTTTCCCTTAAATTCTTTAACTCTTTCTAAAGCAAAAGCATCCTTAGGGTTTTGAACAACGCAAATAAGCGAGGCCTCTCTAGTCTCATCCTGACAGACTTCACAGATATCGCTATCCGTAATTTGCCCACATATTTTGCAGTGGTGAAGTTGCGTTTTTGAATTAATTAAGGCGGTGGCAAAATCTTGGATATCCTCTAGATCCATTTCAATTATTTGATAGGCCATTCTTTCGGCTGATTTCGTACCAATGCCTGGCAATTTTTTTAAAGAATCAACCAGTTTTTCAAAAACTAAAGGGTGTTTCATAGTTATTCCTCACTCTTAAATAAAGTGCCAAAAAGATTTTCACCATATTCTTCGGCTTTAGCCGCTTGTTCTTCTGGGCCATTTTCGATAGACACTTCATCCTTATTAACTTCTTTGACTCCCTCGACTTCTATTTCAATTAACTTAGGTTGATTGACAGAAGTCGGAGCGGGTAATTTATGCATATATTTCAAGTTGATAAAATCAATTCGGTGCTTTTTAAAATCAGCATCTAACATAGCGTATAAAGCAAATTCTCGCCCTAATAATTCATTTAAGAATTTTTTTATCTCATCGTAATTACTGGCTTTATTAATTAATTTAACTTGTGGGCGATCTAAAAACCCTATGATGATTCCATTATGAGCTGCAGCCATAATAACTCCACCCAATAATAAACCAACTGCTTTAGAATATTGTGGTTTATTCATGTAGGATTTCAATAACCCCCACCGCTCTGAGACTTCTTTTTTATCTTCTTTTGTGGCTTGAACCAAAAGATTAATGACATCATCCGTAGAGTACTTCACGATGCCTTCTTTGATGGCATTTTTCATATTTCCTTCGCTAGTTTCTTTTATATCGGCCTTGAGATCTGACTCAATTTGAGGTTCTGTTTGTTCTTTTTCAACTTCAACTGGTGGAGTAATATTTTCTTTAACTGGCTCACTAGGTTGCACAACCGTTTCAACAACAGTACTAACAGGCAGCTTCTCGCTTTCATCTTTTGCGATTGTTTCTTGTTCAATTATTGGTTGTTCTTCATTTTGGTTGCTTGGCTTTGGCAATGATGGTTGCTCTAGTTCTATCTTAGAAGGTTTAGCGTTTTGTAAAGGAGAAGGCGCGACCGAGGAGTCAAAGGATCTTTCTTGTTTTAGATCACACATCTTCAAAGTGGCCAATTCAAAAAAGGTCTTGGCATTAGCCATCAAGTGATAATTAGAATAGGCTTCAGTTAAAATATCAATATATCTAAACGCTTGTTTGGTTGTAATGAAACCGGCTACATTTTTAATTAAATCTTTATCAACACGGCCACTATATTGAATTGAATTGTTAAAAACTACAATTTCCTTCAGAATATTGATTAATGTGTTGGTAAATTTAGCTAAGTCCATGCCTTTTTGGTCAAACTCAGCAATCTTTTCAAGAACTAATTCATTTTGTCCCGTGACAATTGATTTTAGAAACTTAACTGAGTCTTCTAAAGAAACAACTCCATAGATATCTCTGACATGTTGGGCTTGCACTTTTTCTTCACCAGCATAAGCAATAGTTTGATCAAGAATGCTAATTGCATTTCTCGCTCCCCCATCAGCAAGTTCGGTTATTAACTTCACAGCCTCTGCTTCATATTCAATCTTTTCTTTAGCTAAAATATCTTCAATTATACTCGCCAAATCTTGTTGGGATATTTTATTGAAATCAAAACGTTGACAGCGTGAAATAATAGTTGGTAAAACTTTCTCTATTTCAGTAGTTGCCAAAATAAAAATGGCATGTGCTGGAGGTTCTTCTAGTGTTTTTAATAAAGCATTAAAAGCATCTTTGGAAAGCATGTGAACCTCGTCAATTACATAAATTTTTCTTTTGCCCATTATTGGGGCAAATTTAATTTTTTCAGTCAGACTTCGAATATCATCAATCCCGCGATTGCTGGCCGCATCTATTTCAATAATGTCAGGGTGCGTCCCTTGGGCTATCGCCAAACAATTCTCACACTCTCCACAAGGTTTTTCGGTTGTGGTTGAAGTGCAGTTAACTCCTTTTGCTAATAGTCTTGCAAAAGTTGTTTTCCCAGTTCCACGGGGTCCTGTAAATAAATAGGCATGGCCTACCTTATTTTCTTTAATTGCATTTTTAATTGTTTGAACTATATATTTTTGTCCAACCACTTCATCAAAAGTTTGGGGACGATAAATTCGATATAAAGCTTTGTACGCCACGTAAATCACCTCTTAGGTTAATTATACTATATAGGTGACTAACATTCACTTGTTTTGTTGGTGAAAAAAGTGCAGCTGACACTCTAATTTGTTCTATCTTTTCTTTTTAAAATAATCACTAAGGATTTGGCCACACTCTTTTTTGGCTATTCCACCCACAAAATTAGGTGAATAATTCAAACCTTTTACTTGGCTAATATCTAAATTAGAGATAACCGCTCCACCATTAGGATTATAAGCTCCGAAATAAACGTTTTTGATGCGATAATTTATTATCGCACCAACACACATTAAGCAGGGTTCTAAAGTGACATACATATCACACTCATTTAAACGCCAATCATGCATTTTTTTGGCTGCTTTTTGCATAGCAATGATTTCGGCGTGATAAAGGGCTGATTTTTTCTGAACTGTTTTATTATAACTGCGGGCAATTATTTTATTTTCGTGGACAATAACACAGCCGATGGGTACTTCGTCTATAAGCAGCGCTTTTTGCGCTTGTTTCAAAGCCGCTTTCATGTATTTTTCATCCATATTTACACCACCTAATAAAAGTGCCACATCACATATTTGGGATTCTTAAGGCTGCTACCTTCCGGTCCTGACCTGGTTCGAAGCCAAACATTGATGTGGCATTTGTAGTATATAATATTTGCAATGATATTTCAAGATAAGTAAATGGTAATAGTTACCTCTTTTTTACATATTATATAAATCGTAAACAATACTTAATGGCAGTCCTAATTCAATGTGTTCAATAGCTTTGGCAATCATTGGAGCCATCGAAAGGACTTTAATTTTATCAATTTGTTTTTCTTTAACTAAAGGAATCGTGTTGGTGGTTACAACTTCACAAAAAACTGAATCTTGTAAACGTTGAATTGCTTCATTTGAAAAGACGCCATGTGTACAAGCTGCATAGACCTCAAGTGCGCCTGCTTTTTTCAAAGCAGCTGCGCCAGCCGTAATGGTGCCCCCAGTATCAATCATGTCATCAATCATAATTGCTATTTTACCTTTGACTTCACCAATAATCCCCATTACTTCGGCTACATTTGGTCTTGGTCTTCTTTTATCTATAATGGCAATTGATGCATCGAGGATGGTTCCTAATTTTCTCGCTCTCGTTGCTCCTCCATGGTCAGGCGAAACAACCACAATTTCTTGTTTTGGATCGATAATTTTTTTGAAATATCTACCAAACAAAGGAATCGCGGATAAATCATCAACCGGACAATCAAAGAAGCCTTGAATTTGTGGAGCATGTAAATCAACAGTAATTAAGCGATGAACTCCAGCCTTTTGTAACATATCTGCTACTAACTTAGCACTAATTGGTTCGCGGGCTTTATTCTTGCGATCTTGACGGGCATAACCATAGTAAGGAATGACAGCGTTAATCTCATTGGCAGAAGCCCTTTTTAAGGCGTCTGCAAAGATTAACAATTCCATTAATCTTTCCGTAACGGGAGAACAAGTGGATTGAATGATATAAACATTCTTGCCCCTAACTGATTGAAGAGTTTCAACCATTATCTCGCCATCTGCGAAGTGTTTGACATCAACTTCACCTAAATCAAGTCCCAATTGCTTTGCCACATCATTAGCCATATCTATATTAGCTGTGAGTGCAAAAATAACCGTTTTTTCTAACATAAAATCCCCTCCAAAATTGCCTGGTAGATTACTTCTATATCATATCTCAAAAGCGACAATAAATCTAGATATTAGAAAATTTTTTCCACAACTTTCGCAAAATAATTTTGGGCTTTAAAATATTCAACAACATTTTTGGCTTTGGCCTTATCTCTAGTCAGTCCAAAAAAGGTTGAACCGCTGCCCGATAACATCACAAAATCTAAAGATTGTCGATACATTTCGGCCTTCAATTTCTTCAATTCTGGCTTGTATTCTAGAACCGGATACTCCAAATCATTGCTCATTTTAGTAATTGCTGCTTCATATCTATTTTTTGCCAAATCTTCTAATAAACTTTCATCGATATTTCCATCAAAACCGATTTTGTCATATATCTCATACGCATCTTTGCTGCTAACTCCAAAAGGTGGTTTTACTATGACGATATAATCTTTTAAATTGTTCGGGACAGGAGCAACCTTATCTCCCTCACTTTCAATCAAAACTGTTGAATTATAAAAGAATTGAGGAATGTCAGAACCAACCCCTTTTACAATCTTAACTAGTGACTCAAAATCATAATGAACTCCCAGCAATTTACAAGCCTCCAGCAAAGCTGTGGCAGCGTTAGAACTACCACCACCTAAACCCGCTTGTAAAGGAATATTTTTGATAATATTAACATCAAATCCTTGCTCAATATTTGCAAATTTATTTAAAGCTTTTAAGACCTTATAAACTGTGTTGCGTTCATCAAGCGGAACATCCTTTTTATTGCAAGAAATGTTGATGGTGTTTTGCTCATTCAATTTCACTGTAACTTCATCATATAAGGATATTTTGTTTGCAATTGAATAAACTCGATGCAGCCTTTCATGAGTTTTTGGAAAAACCAATAAAACTAGATTAATTTTTGCGTAACTTTTTGCCATTTATACATCATACTCCTTCATGGTTAATGCAATAGCGATAATCTCTTCTTGGGATAATCTTTCAGCCCGATAATTAGGGTTGATTTTGCATTTATTTAAGATGCTTATTGCCAAATCTTTATTTTCAAGATATTCAGCTAAATTATTTAAAACCGTTTTGCGTCTGCTGGAAAACAAGATTTTTAGAATTTTAACAAAATCTTTCGTCCCAATTTGCTTCTCGTGTGGGATAAATTCGATGACAATTGAATCAACTTTTGGTCTGGGTAGAAAATCGTTTTTTGAGACATATTTTATTACTCGGGCAGTTGAACAAAAGCTAGACAACATCGTTAAGATGTTTTTATCTTTGTTGGCCTTTGGTTTGACCAGTTTTAAACCAACTTCCTTTTGCATCATTACAACTATTTTCGTAATAATGATATCACTTATAAACAATTTTGTTAAGATTTCGTTGGTAATATAGTAAGGTAGATTCGCTATTATAAAAAGTGGTCTATTAGCATAAGGCTCTAACACTTTCTTCAGATCTACTTTAAGAAAATCTTGCATGATAATTTCTAAATTTGGTTGCTTGAGTTCTCGCTTTAATAAAGTTACTAAATCCTCATCTATTTCATAAGCAATAACATGCTCTGCCACCTGCACCAATTCTTCAGTAAGAGCCCCTACCCCAGCCCCAATTTCAATCACTACCGCCTCTTTGCTGATCTGACTTTTTTTTACTATATCTTCAACAACCGTACTATTAATTATAAAGTTTTGGCCATAGCTTTTTTTGGCATTTAAACAATTTGATGAAAGAAGTTTATCGGTTTTTTTCAATGTTGCTATTTGTCCCATAGACTTGCTCCTTTCAACATCTCTGTAACTTTTTCTTTATCCACTCTAACAAAATTCAAGCGCTTCAAAAAAGTCTTTCCAGTTCCATGACCCAAGCGCAATTTATTTTCAATAAACTTTCTTTTGCTAGCCGAGTTGGCTTGTCCCAAAAGACCCAATTCATACAAATCTTCTCTTTGTATCGTATTTTCAATAGTAGTGAAATCGATTAGTTGATCCAGCGCAGTCAATACTTCTTTTTTAGTTGTATGCTCAACTCCAACTTTATTTTTATACTTACTTTTTTTGACTTCAATAAAAGCATGTTTCGCGTTTGGTAATAAAGCTTGAAGTTGTTTTCTAATTCTTTCGCCTGGTGCATCGGGATCAGTTAGAATGATGAACTCTCGACCTTGTTGTGCCATTGTTAAGAGCAGCTCTTGGGTCTGTTTTGGTAAAGAGGTGCCATCTGTTTTTATAAAATCCGCCGCTAGAAAACTCAGCAAAAAGTCGATGTCGTGTTTGCCTTCAACAATAATTACCTGTTTAATCTTATTCATCTTGAATACCATAAACAGTTTGCGTATTTTTTAAGGTTTGTTGAGCAACTTCTTCAAAAGACATGCCTTTTAAACTTGCGATGCAAGCACAAACAAAAGTAACGTTTGCCGGTTCATTTTTTTGTCCTCTTTTAGGTTCAGGAGTTAAATAAGGGCTATCTGTTTCCACTAATAATCTAGCTAGCGGAACATGGGTTGCTACCCGTTTTTGCTCTTTTGAATTTTTATAAGTAAGTGGACCAGCTAGTGAAATATAGAATCCTAAATCAATAAATTTATTCGCCATTTCGAGTGAATATGAATAACAATGCATGATGCCTTTGCTAAGATATTGTTGATTGCTCTTTAAAATATCATAGGTGTCTTGGGCGGCATCGCGCGAATGAATCGTAATTGGTTTTTGGTGTTTATAAGCCATTTTTATGAATAATTCAAAATATTGTTTTTGTTTGTTACGTTCGACCTTAGCATAGTGGTAGTAATCCAGACCAATTTCGCCGACTGCAACTACTTTTGGATCGGCCAGCAACTTCTCAATTTTGTTGATATCGTCTGGTTGCATGTTATCTAATTCATTCGGAATAATTCCCACTGTGGCATAAATATTTGGATATTTGCGGGCAATTTGCACAGCTAAAAGCGATGACTTTAAGTCATAGCCAATCACACACATGTAATTAACACCAGCCTGCCTTGAATTTTGAATGTATTGGTCTATTTGCCCATACATGGCCGGATCATTAAGGTGACAATGCGAATCAAATAACATATTCATCCCTTACTTTCCTAGGCAGAATCTGTGAAAGATTTCTTCATCAAGATTCTCTTTATAAATTTCTCCCAACAATTCTTGAATAGCTTGTAAAGCACCCTTGATATCAATTTCGATAATATCTGTTGGTTGATGTCGATCACATAATAACAAAGCGTCTTCTAAATTATTTTTTACATTTTCCATTAAACCTTTTTGGCGAGCGTTGGATAGTAATGGTTTGTTTTGGTAATCATCAATAGCAAAACCCACCAACCTGACCATTGCATCTACTAAAGGTTGAATATCATTATTTTTGGTAGAAACCACAATTTTGGTTTCATCAATTAAATGCGTCAAATCGCTTTTGTTAAAGACAACAATGTATTTTTTATCTTTAAGTAATTTTTCTAATTCTTTTTCTTCTTCGTTCAACATTCCTTTGCTATCACTTATCAGCAAAATTAAATCCGCTTTGCGAATAACTTCTTTGGTTTTCTTAATGCCAATTTCTTCAAGGTAATCAGCATCATTTCTAATTCCGGCGGTGTCTAAGAAATTAAAAAGAATGCCATTCATCGTGGTTGTTCCTTCAACCACATCTCTAGTAGTTCCTTCAATTTCACTAACTATCGCTTTATCTTCGTGAATAAGGGCATTTAAAATAGAGGACTTGCCGACATTCGGCCGCCCGATAATAGCTACATTTACTCCATTTTTTATCACTTGACCAACATCAGCATCAGCAATTATCTCGCTCACTCGTTTATTTATTTTTTCAATTAATGGTTTTAAGGAGTGAGAAGTTAACTCTTCAACATCGTCATATTCAGGGTAGTCAATATTGACCTCTATATGAGCTAAAACATCTAAAATCTCTTTTTTTAATAAAGTTATTTCACCAGACATGACGCCTTCGACTCCAAATAAAGCAACCTGCGATGAAGCGTTGGTTTTGGCCATAATCAAATCGTTAATTGATTCAGCTTGAAGTAAATCAATTTTATTATTATAGAAAGCTCTTTGTGAGAATTCTCCTTTATCTGCCATTCTTGCTCCATTAGCAATAATTAAACTAATTATTTTATTGATAATGATGAGACTGCCATGACAGGAAATCTCCACCATATTTTCGCCCGTAAAGGAAGAGGGGGATTTATAAACGAACAATAAAACATCGTCGATCTTTTGTTCACCATCGACAATATAACCATGAATAATTGCATTTTTAGTTTCAATTGTAACTTTTTTACTGAATATTTTTTGTATAACTGCAAAGGCGTTTTTGCCACTTATTCTAATAATCGCTAAAGCGCTTTGGAGCGGCACGGTGGATAACGCAACTATTGTGTCATTTAAATTTTTCATTATATTACCTCCCACCTTGCTAATTATAACATATAAAAACTGCGATATTCGCAGTTTTTACTCAACATAATAAATTGTAATTTGACGTTTATAACCTTGTCCACTGCTTTCGGTATGAATGTGATCGTAATTACCTAAGACATTATGAACAACTCTTCTTTCGTCTGACGTCATCGGTTCAAGGGTAACATTGATATGAGTTTTTTGCACTTCGCGCGCTAATCTAATAGCCATTCTAGTTAATTTCTCATATTTTTCATCCTTGTAGGAATTAATATCCACTAGAATTCGATAATGTCTTCTAAATTTATGGGAAACGGCTTGTCTTACCAAACTATTGAAAGCTTGTAAAGTTTGCCCATTCTTCCCAATTAAGACCGAATTGTGTGAAGTATTCAAGAGCATCTTGATTACTCCATCCTCTAAGGAATTGTGAATCTCACAATCCAATCCATAGTCTTCAATGATTTGTTGCAAATATTGCTTTGCATATTCCATAACATCGACTAAAGTGAAAACCTCTATTTCAACTTTCTTTGAAAATAATTTCTTTTCTTCTTTAACTACAATATAGTTTAAATCCTCAACTTGAATAGAAAGTTCTTCACTTGCCTTAGCCAATGCTTCTTCAACTGTTTTACCAGAATAAAGAGCCATTTCTAATACACTTCCCTTTCTCTTTCTTTGCGTTTTTGCTTATCCGTAATCTTCTTTGTCACTATAGTTTGGAAACAGGTAAAGAGCGATGAAGTAACCCAATAAACAGACATACTAATCGGTAGCATCCAACCAATAACCACAACCATGATTAACATAACATAGGAGAAGGTTTGGGTTTGATTGTTGGCTTTTCTAGTTTTAGAGTCAAGTTTTTCTAATTTCTTTCTATTAAGAAGCTCTGGCAGTTTCATTGATAAGAATTGAGTTACAATCATTAACAAGAAAATTAGAATTGCTAGCCAGTGAAA
>CAYIYS010000040.1:0-10227 GCA_964367975.1 uncultured Eubacteriales bacterium | reverse complement strand
AAACTATATCATTTAAACTATAATCGAAAAAAATAAGAGAAAGGAGAGGTAATGATGAGCCAATTTGAAGTAAACAACATTTCTAAATTCTATGGTTCTTCCAAAGTATTATCAAATGTTTCATTTTCAGTTAATGCTGGCGAAGCTTTTGGAATTATTGGCTTATCTGGCGCGGGTAAATCAACTATTTTGCGTTGCCTTTCCGGACTAGAAACACTGCAAGAAGGATTAATTTCCTGTGATGGTATTTCGACTAAATCTATGTCAGACAATGAACTCAAAAAATATCGTTCAGCTGTTGGTGTCGTTTTTCAAGGTTACAACCTCCTTTTTCAAAGAACAGTTTTTGGTAATATTGCTTTCCCTTTGGAATTAAAAAATGTTAATAAAGATGCTATTAAAAAAAAAGTCGCTCACTTAATTGACCTTGTCGGTTTAAAGGGTAAAGAAAATAGTTATATAGCTACTTTATCAGGTGGCCAAAGACAAAGAGTTGCAATCGCTCGCGCTATTGCTACTAACATCAAAGTCTTATTACTTGATGAAGTTACGAGTGCTTTAGATCCGATGACTACCAAAAGCATTATTGAATTACTAAGAAAAATTAACAAAAATTACGGTGTCACTCTTATCCTTGTCACCCACGAGATGTCCGTGGTACGGGCTTTATGTGATAGAGTCGCTGTTTTAAACTATGGCGAAATTGTAGAAACGGGAAGAATTAGTGAGGTTTTGGACAATCCTCAAAACGAAATCACTAAGCTACTTCTGGGAAAGGAGATCTAGGTATGAGCAATATTATTGAGATGTGGAATAATGTCGGACTGTGGAAAGGCATTGCTGATACCTTAATCATGGTTGGCCTCTCTACCATCCTCTCCTATTTAATCGGCGTTCCTTTAGGTTTAGTCTTGACCGTAACTGAAAAAGGTGGCATTAAAGAAAATCAGGTGGTTTATAACATAGTGTCAACTATCGTTAATATCGGCCGCTCAATACCTTTTATCATTTTACTTGTCGCTATGATTCCTTTTACTCGCTTAGTGATGGGTACTTCGATTGGAGTTAAGGGCATGATTGTTCCTTTAACCATTGGTTGTATTCCTTATATTGCCAGAATAACCGAAACTAATATGAAAGAAGTCGATCGAGGCGTGGTAGATGCCGCCGTCTGTATGGGTGCTACTACCTATCAAGTGGTTACCAAAGTCTACCTAGTTGAATCTTTACCTTCAATGGTCAGATCAATCTCAATTACAATGGTAATGCTAGTGGGCTATTCTGCCATGTCGGGCGCAGTCGGTGGCAATGGTATTGGTGCCATCGCTATCGAATATGGCTACTATATGTCTGAAAGAAATGTTATGTTGTTAATTATCGTCGTTATCATCATCTTGGTGCAATTAATCCAAATGATTTTCTCAATACTCGGGCGCATTGTTGATAAAAAGGGGGCAAAATAACATGAAAAAATATTTATCAGCTATTTTAATTCTATCTGGAGCATTAGCTCTTGTCAGTTGTGGTAATAGGGGTTCAAGGATTGATGACAAAGAAATTATCGTCGGAGCTTCCCCAACCCCACATGCTGAAATTCTAGAACAAACGAGATCTTATATCGAATCTAAAGGTTATACCTTAACAATTGTTAAATATACAGACTATATCTTACCCAATGTTGGAGTTAGTGAAGGCGAACTAGATGCCAACTTCTTTCAACACTTTCCTTATTTAAACAATTACAATGAAAAAAATGGTTCATCTCTTATTTCAGTAGGTACCATTCACTATGAACCTCTAGGATTTTATGGAGGTAAAAGAAATAGTTTAGAAAATTTACAAAATGCAGTCATTGGTATTCCAAATGACTCAACCAATAAAGGCCGTTCTCTACTTTTACTTGAGGCATTAGGCATCTTAGATGTGGATGACTCAAAGGGGTTCGATGTTACCCAAAATGATATCAAAGAAAACAAATACAACATCAGCATTCAAACCTTTGAAGCTGCTGCCTTACCGGCTCAATTAAGCGAAGTTGATTTTGCGGTCATTAATGGTAACTATGCTTTATCAAATAACATTGATGCCTCCAAAAAATTAGGTAATGAAAGCGCTGAGTCGGTGGCCGCCAAAACCTATGGCAATATTGTCGCAGTTCAAAAAGGGAATGAAAATAAAGAGGCCATTACAATCTTGATGGAAGCCCTTAGACAAGAAAGTGTCTCCAACTATATCAGAAATACTTATGCTGGTGTCGCTTTACCAATGAATTAACAATTCCAAAAATATCAGATAAAATGATCAAACAAAAGTAGATTGGCGCAAATAAAATATTTATTTACTTTTTTGTTGTGATTAAAAATTTGCTGAAAAACATAGTGACTTTAGCCAATCAAAAAAACCAATTTTTTTATTAGTTAAATCATTGTATAATTATAGGGGGTGCATTTATGTATTATTCAATTATTTTTGCCTGTATTATTTTGTCTCTAATTGCACAAAACGCAGTAATGAGTAGTTTCAATAAATACGCAAAAGTTGCTAACTCAAAAGGCATCAGTGGTGCCCAAGCCGCCCAAGAATTATTAAATTCCAAAGGAATTTATGATGTGGACATCGTTGAAACTCGAGGTTCAGCTTTAAGTGATGCCTATGACCCATCTAGAAAAGTTATTCGCTTATCTGCTGCGGTCTATCAAAGTACATCAATCTCCAGTGTCGCAGTTGCCTGCCACGAAGCTAGCCATGCTGTCCAACACGCTGAAGGATATAAAGCTTTAGCCATTAGAAATAAGATGTTACCTTTTGTGGCAATTTCAAATCGAGTAAGTTGGTTAATCATTTTCGTTGGTCTTTTAGCAGCTTCTTTAAATACTGTTTATTTTGGAATTGCTTTGTTTGGTTTAGTCGCTGTATTTCAATTAGTCACATTACCTGTTGAATTTAATGCTTCTGCTCGCGCTTTAAATTATTTACAATCGAGCGTCTTAGTTGAAGAAGAAAATCAATACGCTAAGAAAGTCTTAAGCGCTGCCGCCTTTACTTATGTTGCGGCCTTAATTACTTCGGTTGCACAAATAATGAATCTTTTGTTATTGTTTGGTGGAGGAAGAAGACGTTAAAAATCTATGAATTATACTTTTGAACAAATTGTCCCAATTCTAAAAACCATTAACAATGCCGGTTATGTGGCTTATCTAACCGGGGGTTCTGTTAGGGATTATTTGTTGTATCATAATTTTGGGGATATCGACATTGCAAGTGATGCAACTCCGGCCGAACTATCTACTATTTTTAATATTACTAGATATGACAAATTTGCCGCAAAGTTTGGTACATTCAAAGCCATAATTGAAGGTAAGAGTGTTGAAATAACTACCTTTAGGGTTGAAGGAAATTATGAAAAATACCGCCATCCCGGCCAAATCACTTTCGTCTCTGATTCTAAATTAGATAGTTACCGGCGCGATTTTACCATCAATGCTTTGTACATGGATCAATTCGGCAAAATATTAGACTATCATAATGGCCTACAAGACATTAACGCTAAAATAATTCGCGCTATTGGTGACCCTTATGCGCGTTTACAAGAAGATCCAGTTAGAATTCTAAGAGCGCTTAGATTTATGCTAGTTTTGAATTTTGAACTTGACCCAAATTTAGAAAAATCTATCCACGAATTGGCTGATTTAGTCGATAATATATCGTTAGAAAGACAAAAAATAGAATTACAAAAGTTACTTAAAATAGCTTCTTTACAAGAACTGCAAAAAGTCTTTGATAAATATGAAATCGATGTTGCTACAAAAATGTAACTTTTTGGGTTATAATTAACGTGGTGATAAAATATGTCTATCTCTAAACAATTAGCTAAAAATATTGATTGGAAATCATTACTCTTAACTTCTTATCGCGACCTTTTATTAAATGAGGAGCAAGTCATGATTATTTTGATGTGTGATTATTGTATTAACAATGGAGAAAGATTAGTGACCCCTGATATCTTAAGTTTGAAGATGTCTTTAGATTTTAAAAAAATCGACAACTTATTGACTGGATTAATGGAAAAAGGATTAGTCACGATTGTTGATGACGAGAAACATCATCCAATGACTTCTATTGATAACTTGATTGCTCTTTTAACTGATCTTTTTATTACAAATTGTGTTAAAGCTAAAAAAGCTGTCAATGAGGAAGCCAATGCTTCTCTCTTCTCAACTTTTGAAAATCGCTTTGGCCGACCTTTATCTTATATCGAAATTGAAACCATTCAAAGTTGGTTAGAAGAAGGCAATAGTGAACAATTAATTTTGTCTGCCCTTGATGAAGCAATCGCAAAAAAAGTTAAGAACATTCGTTATATTGATCAAATTATTTTAAACCGGCGCCAAGCAGAAGAAGTATCCAAAGAAGGCTACACTACTATAACTAATAAATGGAGAAGTAATATTGAAGAAACTTCTAAAATAGCCAATCTAGATTGGGTTGATAAGCATGATAACAAATAAAGAAAATCTGGTACAATATTTTGATGAATTGCTGCCAGATGCCCATTGTGAACTGAATTATCATAACGAATATGAGTTACTAATTTTAGTAATTCTCTCTGCCCAAGCTACGGATAAAAGTGTCAACAAAATCGCTCCTATTTTATTCGGTAATTATCCCAACTTTAAATCATTAGCGGTCGGAAGTTATAAAGTAGTCCAAGATATCATTAAATCATTGGGCTTGTCGACAATAAAGGCACGCAGAATTATTAATGTTGCGCAAACCATTGTTACAAAATTCAATAATAAAATACCCGAAAGTTTTGATGAATTAATCAGCATTGATGGTATTGGTAGAAAAACTGCAAATGTTGTCTTAGTCGAGTTATATCATCAACAAGCCTTCCCAGTGGATACTCATATTAATCGCATAGCCCATCGCTTATTGATTGCTAAAAAAGAAGATAGTATCCTTGAAACCGAAAAGAAACTAGTTGAGTTTTTTGCTGGCTCTGACTTTAAAAAACTCCACCATCAACTTATTGCTTTTGGTCGTTATTATTGTACGGCCCGTAATCCAAAATGCGAAACTTGTAAAATTAAATGTCTTGAGAGTTTAGGTACTTTTTTAAAATAGTTGCTCTACATTTTTAAAGATTATATAATTCATCAACAGCTTGCAAATAGTCTAATCTAATCAAATATCCTTGTTTGACTTTTTTCCCTTTATTGACAAAAACATCATAAGGAATTGAGCCGCGAACAAGTGAATACTCTTTAACCACTGCGACATCTAAAATATAAATTTCATTCAATTTTTTAAAATGGACAATAATAAAACCTATTCCACCATGGCGATTGATGTTAATTAAATGTTCAATTTGATGAGGATGAATATTGGCTAGTGGAAAAGAAGTTTTATTTAAGGTCTCTTTGGCCTCAAAATCAAGATACTTGCCTTTATAAATGCCATTATAATCAGTTGTGCTTGGTTGTTCAAAGTAAGCCTCACTAATACAACCTGGCAATGATTTTTTATTAGTTATCTTCACGACCTTGATGGGGGTCGGTTTTTTATAGACAAAAGCCCGATCTTCTCTACGATAGTATTCATTAGACATATTAATCTCCGCTTCAAAATTCATGCCTCTGTTTTTGTTCCCATCGCATGTTTTATTAGCAATTATTGTTTTCTTAATACCATTAGGATAATTAATCATGAAGGTACCATCCTTTTTCATTCCCATTATACCACAATTCAAAATATCATTTTAGTTGATTTTTTATTCAATTTATTGCACAATATGAGTGCGATTTTTGTAATCGCTACTGCAAGGTAGAGGAAAGTCCATGCTCGCATCGACTGTGATGTCGATAATGATTGCGCTAGTTTAAAAAATAAAACTAGGTAGATGGAAGCATCTAACGGCAAAGCAAGACCTAAGTCTTAGGATATGGTTAAGCTTTATAAAGTGCCACAGTGACGAAGTCCTAATAGAAATGTTAGGAGTGGAACGCGGTAAACCCCACAAGCGAGAAATCCAAATTTGGTAGGAGAATTCTTGAAGGAGAAACGAATCTATTCAAGGAATGCTTAGGCATAGATAAATGATTACTTGATACAGAACATGGCTTATTAAATCGCAACTTATAAAAGAGCAATATGCTCTTTTATTTTTATTGTCTATTAATCAATAAAATATGCTATAATGTTTGCGTATTCGGGGGATATCTTATGAAATGGTTTTCCAAAATTAATTTACCAAATCAAATCACCGTTATTCGAATGTTTATTGTGGGAATTATTGTTTTAGTTGCCCTCTTTCCTTATGCCTCTCTTGGTTGGAATATTCCAGTCTATCAAATATTTGGTCGAGATTATAGCTTAACAAGAATTATTATCTTTGGCTTATTTGCTATTGGTTCATTTAGTGATTTTCTAGATGGTAATATTGCTCGCAAAAGAGGAATTGTATCGGTTTTTGGGAAGTTTTTAGACCCGATTGCTGACAAGTTACTCGTTAATGTTTTGTATATGATTCTCTCTTCTTGGGGCGAGATTCCAATTATAATTGTGATTATCTTCATTGTTAGAGACACCGTTGTTGATGCTATTAGGCTACTGGCCATGGATCAAAAAGTGGTTATCGCCGCTTCAAAGTGGGGGAAAGCCAAAACAGTTCTGCAAATGGTCGCCATGCTAGCAATGTTAATTTATATTCCTTATGCCATCTGGCTCGTTTATCTAGCTGGCCTAATTTCGTTAATTTCTGGGATTGACTACTTTGTTAAGAACCGTCATTTTCTCCTTGAAGGTGCTGATTTTAATGGAAAGCACTAAGTTAGTCGAAATTTTAACCCAAAAGAAACTAACTTTGGGCTCTAGCGAAAGCATTACCGGTGGTGGATTTGCTAATTTTGTTACCAATATACCCGGGGCCTCTTTAGTTTTTAAAGGCGGCTTTGTCACTTATTCCAATGAAATGAAAATGAAATTACTTCATGTTTCTAACTCAACTCTTGATCAATATGGTGCCATTTCAAAGCAATGTGTTAAAGAAATGGTTGAAAACACCAAAAAAATTCTAGCTGTGGATATCGCGGTGGCTTTCAGTGGTAATGGCGGACCGACAACTAGCGAAAATAAACCCGTTGGACTCATCTACATTGGTGTCGCCTATCAAGATAAAGTTATCGTTGATGAAGTCTGGATCAACAAATCTCGCTTAGAAATCAAAAAAGATAGTATCGATTATGCAATAAACCTCATCTATTCACTAATTGGGGTAAAATAAAAGTTGCTACATATGTAATATAAGGAAGGAATTTGGTGAACTTTATGGCTGAAAAAGAAAAGAAAAATCCGTTAGATGATAAATTAAATGAGACATTAAAGAATATTCAAAAACAATTCGGCGAAGGCGCAGTCATGAAACTAGGCGAAAGGTGTTCTGTTCAATCAGATGCTGTTTCAAGTGGTTCACTAGCGCTTGATTTTGCTCTTGGTGTTGGAGGCTACCCTCGCGGAAGAATCATTGAAATCTATGGCCCTGAATCCAGCGGAAAAACAACAGTCGCTCTTCATGCCATCGCCGAGGCTCAAAAAGTTGGAGGTCGAGCCGCCTTCATTGATGCCGAACATGCTATTGATCCTACTTATGCTAAAAACTTAGGAGTCAATATAGATGAATTAATATTATCTCAACCTGATGATGGTGAACAAGCCATGGAAATTGCTGATATGCTAGTCAAAAGCGGAGCCATCAATTTAGTGGTTGTTGATTCGGTCGCTGCTTTGGTACCCCGGGCCGAACTTGATGGGGAAATGATGGATAATCAAATGGGCTTGCAAGCTCGTTTAATGTCTAAAGCCTTACGTAAGTTGGCTGGTAATCTCAACAAATCAAACTGTACCATTATTTTTATCAATCAAATAAGAGAAAAGATTGGCGTGATGTTTGGTAACCCTGAAACCACTCCTGGCGGCAGAGCATTAAAATTCTATTCGACTATCCGAGTGGAAGTTAGAAGAAGCGAAGCCATTAAGCAAGGTACCGAAATTATGGGTAATTTAGTTAATTTAAAAGTTGTTAAAAATAAAGTTGCTCCCCCATTTAAAACTGCTCAAGTTGAAATGTTGTATGGGCAAGGCATTTCGCGTGAGGCAGAAATTCTTGATCTAGCTGTTCACTTCGATATTATTAACAAATCGGGAGCCTGGTATGATTATAAAGGTGAAAGAATTGGTCAAGGTCGAGATGTAGTCAGAAAATATTTACATGACAATCCACTTGTTTTTGAAGAAATAAAAACTTTAGTAAAAGAAAAAATGTATAAGAAATAAGCGCATTAGCGCTTTTCTTTTGTTTTTTTTAGAAATAAACCCTCCGAATTAAAAATAATCAGTTTTTCGGTTGTTATTATTTACCGAATCGGCTAAAATGATAATGTATGAAGAAAAAAGTTTTCTTTATTCCGTATATACATATACGACGCATTTTATAAATAGGAGGACTACAATATGTTATTTGCAGCAAGTGCAGATATCTGGCTTCCTCTTATCGCAGGTATAGTTGGTATAATAGTTGGTGTTGCGTTAATGTTTGTTGTCCCTTTTGGGAGCATAAAAAAAGCTAAAGCTACAGCCGAAAAAATTGCAAAAGAAGCTGAAATAAAGGCAGATCAAATAATTCGAAATGCCCAATTGGATGCTAAGACCACAGCGTATGAGCAAAAAATTGAGGCTGAAAAAGAATTAAAAGAAAAGAAACAAGAAATAGCAAATTCTGAGAATAAGCTACTTCAACGCGAGCAAAATATTGATCGCAGAGATTTGGCTTTACAAACGAAAGAAGATAATCTTGAAGTCAAACAAACACAAGTAAACCAAAAATTAGCCGACCTCGATAAAAAAGAAGCCGAATTAAACACTAAAATTGATTCAATTATTACCGAACTCGAAAAGGTTGCCTTAATGAGTTCACAAGAAGCTAAAGACGAATTATTTAAGCGTGTCGAAGAAAAGAGCGCCTTGGAAATAGCAGCTTATATTAAAAATGCTGAAGAAGAAGCTAAATTGGTTGCTAATGATAAAGCCAGAAACTTACTTGGTTTTGCTATCCAAAAATATGCTCAAGATGTTAGTAATGAACGGACCGTTTCAGTTGTCGCCTTACCAAGCGATGATTTAAAAGGTCGAATTATTGGACGAGAAGGAAGAAATATTCGGGCCATTGAACAACTGACAGGTGTCGATTTAATTATTGATGATACGCCTGAAGTAATTACCGTTTCCTGTTTTGATCCAATTAGAAGAGAAACCGCTAGATTGACTCTTGAATATCTAATTAAAGATGGTCGGATTCAACCTGGAAGAATTGAAGAAGTTGTTGAAAAAGCCAAAGCCGAGATTCAAGAAACAATTACTAAAGCGGGTGAAGAAGCTCTCTTTAAAGTTGGTATTTCAAAAATAAATCATGAATTTATTGATCTTATTGGTCGCTTAAGATATCGAACATCTTATGGTCAAAATGTTTTACAACACTCATTAGAGGTTGCATTTTTAGCCGGCACTATGGCGGCTGAACTTGGACTAGATCAACATATCGCAAAAAGAGCTGGTTTACTCCATGATATTGGTAAATCAGTAGATTTTGAAATCGAAGGTAGTCACGTTGAAATTGGTGCTAGATATGCCAAGAAGTTTGGTGAAAGCAAAATTATTATCAATGCTATCGAATCTCACCACGAAGACGTTCCACCAACTAGTGTCTATGCCCAACTAGTGGCCGCTGCTGATGCATTAAGTGCTGCCCGCCCTGGAGCTAGAAGTGAATCACTTGAAAAATACATTCAAAGAATCGAAACACTTGAAGAAATTGCTAAAGATTTTGAGGGCGTCCAAGGCGCATACGCCATTCAAGCTGGTCGCGAAATTAGAGTAATGGTTATCCCAGAAAAGGTCGATGACATTATGGCATTTAAGATTGCTCACGATATTAGAGAGAAGATTGAAAAAGAATTAACTTATCCTGGCCAAATCAAAGTGACCGTAATTCGGGAAACAAGAGCCAACGAGATTGCAAAATAATTATGAGATTTCTTTTCTTTGGTGATATCGTATCAAAACCCGGACGCGAGATAGTAGCAAAATATCTCCCCATTTTAAAGAATGACTACAAAATTGATGTTGTGATAGCCAATGGCGAAAATGTGGCTCATGGAAAAGGTATTACGC
>CAYIYS010000039.1:0-10301 GCA_964367975.1 uncultured Eubacteriales bacterium | reverse complement strand
GATTTAGATGACATCTTAGCAAACTAATTTATGAATTATAAAAATAACTTAAAAATCATGGGCAATGTCTTCAAAGTTGAAGCTGTTTTAATGCTCTTACCGATTTTGATTGCCCTTTTTTATAATGAACCTTTTAAGAATGTTCTAGCTTTTGCTATCCCTTCGGTAGTTTTGTTTTTGGTCGGTTTGGCGCTGCGTCGACTCAAACCAGAAAAAACCGAGATTTTACCACGAGATGCCTTTTTTATTGTTTCGATTTCTTGGTTATTAATCTCATTAGTTGGTGCCTTTCCTTTTATGATTAATGGTGATATTCCAAATTATATTGATGCTTTTTTTGAAACTGCTTCTGGTTTTTCTACTACTGGTGCTTCAATTTTAGTAGATGTCGAAGTGCTACAAAAGAGCAGTTTATTCTGGCGCTCCTTTACCCACTGGATAGGGGGTATGGGAATTCTAGTTTTCATCTTGGCGATTATGCCTAAGGATGAAAATGGCGATGGTTCTTCCATGTATGTATTACGAGCGGAAAGCCCTGGACCTCAAGTCGGCAAACTAGTATCTAAAATATCAGCTTCGACACAGATTTTATATACGATCTATATCTCAATGACCGTGATTCTGACTTTATTATTAGTCATTGATCCTAAAATTGACTTCTTTAATGCGATATGTTTAGCCTTTTCAACAGCAGGTACTGGGGGCTTTGCTAACTTAAATAGTGGCATTGCTTTATATAGTCCTTATGTGCAATATGTGATTGCGATTGGCATGATGTTATTTGGTATCAACTTCACTTTGTATTATATGTTATTGATTAAGAAATGGCGGCAAGCTTTTAAAAGTGAAGAGTTAAAAGTTTATTTAGGGATTATTAGCTTGGCAACCATCTTTTTAACCATTACCATATTTACGCAAGTCAATAATGTTTATCATACTTTTGAGTATGCTTTTAGAACTTCTTTCTTCCAGGTTACTTCAATTATTACCACTACTGGCTTTTTCACTACTGACTTTTCAAGCTTATGGCCTTCTGTTGGTCATGTCGTTTTAATTGGTTTAATGTTTGTTGGTGCTATGGCTGGATCGACTGGCGGTGGTATTAAAGTAGCTAGAGTTTGTATTCTGACTAAATCAGTAGTAGCAAGAATGAAGAAACAAATTAGTCCGCGCCGAGTTGTTACTTTAAAGCATGAAGGACAAGTCGTAAGTAGTGATGTTTCTAGTCAAGTCTCGGCTTTCTTCATTGTTTATATTCTATTAATTTTCTTAGTGGCTTTCATTATTTCTTTTGATGGTTTTGATTGGGTAACTAACTTTTCAGCCTCACTAGCTTGTCTTTCTAACGTGGGCCCAGGCTTTTCAAAAGTAGGACCAATCATGAACTATTCTCAATTTAGTTATTTCTCTAAGATTATTCTAGCACTTGAGATGATTATTGGTCGGCTAGAATTGTTCCCAGTGCTCGCTTTATTCTATCCTAGAATTTGGAGGAAGTATTAATGCATGTTGGTATTATTTCGCTAGGTTGTGCTAAAAACTTAGTTGATTCAGAATTAGTTTTAGGTATGTTAGTAGCCAATGGTTATCAAATTGTGACTAGAGGCGAAGATGCTGAGGTCATCATTATTAACACTTGTGGTTTTATTCAACCAGCTAAAGAAGAAGCTATTAATACAATCTTTCAAACCATCAAAGAAAAAGTGGCAGGACAACGGATTATTGTTATTGGTTGTTTAGTTGAAAGATATAAAAGTATTTTAGAAAAAGAGATACCAGAAATTGATGGATTTATTTCCATTAGTGAGTATCCTAATTTTGGTAAGCGTTTAACTAAAATCCTTAAAACTAAACATCAAGTTGTGCCACTTAGTTATAACCATCGGATTGTTTCAACTCCCGCTTATTGGGCTTATGTTAAAATAGCTGAAGGGTGTTCTAATCATTGTGCTTATTGTGCTATTCCTCTTATTCGAGGTGAATATCACTCCCGTTCTATTGCTACTATCTATAGTGAGGTTGAACAATTAGTTCAAGCGGGTAAAAAAGAAATTGTGCTGATTGCCCAAGATACGACTCGCTTTGGTTTAGATCGACACGAATCAATTGAAGAATTATTAACTAAGTTAGCTTCAATTAAGGACTTAAAGATGTTGCGTTTGCTCTATTTATATCCTGATGACGTAACTAAAGAATTGGTGCAAGTTATTAAACAACATCCCGTCATTGCCCCTTATTTTGATATTCCGATGCAACATGGTTCCAACAAAATGTTGAAATTAATGAATAGAAGAGGAAGCAAAGAGTCTTGTTTAGAGCTGATGAATTATATTAGAAGTGAAATCCCTCATGCTGTTTTTAGGACGACCTTAATGGTTGGTTTTAATCAAGAAACTGATGAAGACTTTGCGCAGTTACTAGATTTAGTCAATAAAGGTCAATTTGATCGTTTAGGAGTTTTCAAGTATTCAAAAGAGGATGAAACCCCAGCTTATAATTTAACTGATGATATTGAAGAAAGTGTAAAAGAGCAAAGATATGCTAAAGTCATTGAGATTCAAAAGCATATTGCCTATCGTAAAGGTAAACAAAGAATAGGTCAAATTCAGCAAGTGCTGATTCGAGGATATGATGAAAAACTTCATATGTATGTTGGGCGCTCATATGCCTTCGCACCAGATGAAGTTGATGGTTATGTCTATGTTAAAACTACTAAGACTTTGAAACCAGGAGATTACGTTGCTGTCAAAATAATAGATAGCATGATTTATGATTTGATTGGTGAAGAAATAATCTAACATTATTGGGGCTTTTGGCCCCAATTTGTTTGACTATTCTTTAGTATTATTGTAGAATAATTTTACTTGCCGCTTTAGTTCATCGGTAGAACAGATCCATGGTAAGGATCAGAGGACAGTCCGACTCTGTCAAGCGGCACCAGATTGTCTAAAAATAAGCAATACAATTAAAAGTATTGCTTTTTATGTATCAAAAATGGGACTCTAATAGAACAAAATTGATTAAAGAATTGATTAAAGAAATGATTAACGTTAGAATAAAGACAAAAGTTTGGGAGGGAAGTAAACCCAGTACTATTGAAAAAAGATTATAAAAGCGTTTCAATGGTCCATTAATCAAGATGGGTTAGAAGTAATAACTATGATAGTATATAATGATACAAAATTGAATTTTACAAAAGACGTTATCTTAAACCAAATCTCTGATAAGGTTTTGGAGAAATTGCGAGGGAAAGGAATTAATGGCGGCCATAAATCAGAGTATCGTTCTTGGCAAAACTCTTTGAATTTTATGAAAAATATCTTAGATGATAATGAGATTCCTAATGATGTTGAAGTCGCAATAGAATACCAAATCCCTAGAACATCAAGCCGCGTTGATTTTCTCATTTTAGGAGCCGATAAAGAATCAAAAGATAATGTAATTGTGATAGAGTTGAAGCAATGGGAAAAGGCGGAAAAAATAGATAACATTAGCGAGCACAGTGTTCGCTCATTTACTGGTAGCGCCAATAGAGCTGTTCCACACCCTTCTTATCAAGCTTATTCATATAGTGTCTTTATTAAGAATTTTTCTGAACAAGTTCAAGATGATAATATAGGAATTATCCCATGCGCCTATCTCCATAACTATGACGCCAAGTATTTTGATGAAATCAATGATGAGATTTATAAGATGTGGTATGAAGAAGCGCCTTTCTTCATCAAGAATCAAGTTCAAGAATTCAGAAATTTTATTAAAAAATTCATAAGTAAAAAATCTTCAAAGGGAGAATTGTTGTATAAGATTGATAATGGGAGAATCAAACCTTCCAAAGCATTACAAGATTGCTTGGTTTCTTTAATGAAAGGGAATCAGGAGTTCATTTTATTGGATGATCAAGTTGTTTGCTATGATGTATGTGTAAAAACAATGCAAAAATGCTTAAAAGACATGCAAAAAAGAACAATTATCATCCAAGGAGGACCGGGAACAGGCAAATCAGTCTTGGCCATTAATTTACTAAAAAAATATTTAACTCAAGGCTACAACACTTCTTATGTCACAAAGAATATTGCTCCAAGAGAAGCATATTTGCGCATGCTTTCAAAATCAGATTTAAAGAAAGAAGTTAATATCAAACAAATATTCCGTTCTCCTTTTGGATTGTCTAGAGCCCCATCCAATTTTTATGATTGTTTAATAGTTGATGAAGCTCATAGGTTGGTAAAAAAGATGTATGGGGATTTTCAAGGCACTAATCAAGTCTTGGAATGTATAAATTCTTCATTATTAACAATTTTCTTAATCGATGAAGATCAAAGAATAACCACCAAAGACATCGGTTCGATTGAGGAGATTGAAAAGCAAGCTAAGCAAGCTAACAGTCTTGTAATAATTAACGATGAAACAAAATTGGTTTCGCAATTTAGATGTAATGGATCTGATTTATATATTCAATTGCTTAATAACCTGCTTCAAATCGGAGATTATGTTGATATTGATAAGAATGATTTGAACTTTGATATTCGAGTTTTTGATAACCCAAACGAGATGCGCAATGAATTAAGGAAACTGAATATAAAGAACAATAGAGCTAGAATGGTAGCGGGTTATTGTTATGATTGGAATGTTAAGTATCATAGAGGAGATTATGATATAAAATTAATTGATGGATTTGTTGCTAAATGGAACCTAGAAAACGATAAGGTATGGGCAATCAATCCTGATTCATTTGAAGAGGTTGGCTGTATTCATACAGCGCAAGGATTAGAGTTTGATTATGTGGGAGTCATCATTGGCAAAGACTTACGCTATGATAAGAATACTAATACTTTGATAGTTGATAAAGCTCAAATTTCAAAAGATGATAAATCCTCGGGAATCAAAGCGGCAGGGGTTGGACTAGCCAATCAACTAATTAAGAATACATATAAGACATTACTAACTAGAGGACAAAAAGGATGCTTTATTTTTGCTGAAGACGATGATTTGAGAAAGTACTTAAAAGCAATGCTTCAAAAGTAAAATTGAGAATATATAAATATTAGAAAGATTTCTAAATAAGATTAATAAAGGTGTGTCAGAAGATACAAAGTATAAAGTAACTAGTTTTGATGGTTCTACCTATCTTTTAAGGGTATCTTCAATTGAAGGATATCAAGAAAAGAAACAAGAATATGATAGTATAAAAGAGGTTAGATAATGGTGAAAAAGCGAAAAAAATCAATGAATGCTTTTTTTCAATTAATTTGGAAAATAACTATTTGAATTCTTTTCAAGTAAATTTTAAACTATTAAAAGGAGTGATATAATGCAACCTATTGATTTATATCGATTTATTGAAACGAAACTAGAACAATATACTAAATTACTAGATATAGATGATCTTGATAAATATTATGAACTATCCGATTACCAAAAAGACAGTGTTTTTTCGGTATATGATAAAGGGTCAATCAATAGAGTATTTGCTCAAATGGCCTTCCATGCTCAAAACGGGACTATGATTAGTAAAGTTATCAACTTTAACATTCATTTTAACGTATTGCAAGAAATCACTTCCGACTTTAATCCTTTGGTATTTTTTTCAAAATATGAGAAACAAGTTTATGATCTTAAACAAACATTAGTAACCAACCTTGGTATAAAACAAAACGAAGACAATGCTTTGATTCTTAGATATTCGAATACTTTGATTGCTTGCGCAAGGTATTTAAAAAGATTTAAAAATAGAGAGTGTGTTTTACGAGATTTGAAAAATCATTACGTATCCAACGATTTTGAAAACTTGATTAATTATCTTTTGGGTGATAATGGAGTGGGGACAGGAAACGGATTAGGAATACCACTGATTTGTGATTTTTTAAAGGAATTTGACACTTTTTTTAATGGCATTGCAAAACCGGATGTTCACATAAAGGATTTTCTTGCTTCTTATTATGACAATTTTGAATCAAAGTATTCTAATGAGAATCATTTTAGTTGCATTCAGCGAATGAGAGAATTAGTGGATAGTATAAATAAACAACTGGCGATTAAAGAAAAAATCACTGTCTATAAGTTTGATAGAATGATTTATCTCTTGTGTTCATGTGGTTTTTATCTAGATAAAAAGAAAAGTGTGAAAGAATCTTTTTTGAAGACAATCAAGAATAAGTGAGACATTAATAGTAAAAAAAATAAAATTCATAAATCAGCCGCCTTATGTATTAAATGTAATATACAAAGCAAAAAAATACACTAAATCTATGAAGTAAAGTGGGGGCACCTAAAATTATTCCCTTCTTTACTTCAAAGAACCAAAAGTAAATAGTGATTTCATTACCACTATTTTTTTGTACATTGGTATAATATAAGAGTAATATGCAACGATATGTTGCGTGACTATTTATTTATGTGAATATACAATATGGCTGTAAGGAGGTAAAGAATAATGCTAGATGCTGTTCAAATAGGATTAAAAATATCATCAATTCGAAAAGCCAAGCACCTGTCACAAGAAGATTTAGCTGATAAATTATTTGTGACGCGCCAAGCTTTATCGAAATGGGAAACCGGACTAGCAATTCCTAGTGCAGATACTTTATTAGATATATGTACAATATTTAATACTTCATTTGAAGAAATACTCTGCCTAGATGACACTTTCTTACAAGTAGACGAGCGAAATATCTTTCGTGGCCACGATCGAGCCTACATTGTAAATAAGCTTATCAATAATGAGTTAGCAGTCGATATCCCAAATGTCTTTTATCAATTATCGCCAGAAGAAAGAATGTTAGTGTTAAAAGCGATTAAAGAAAACAAAATTCAAGTCAATCAACGTGAGTTAGTGGTTAAATTAACCAATTCAGAACTCAAATATTTAGGAAGGAGCAATATTATATGTATTTAAAGAAAGAAATTGTGGATGGCAAGGCCACCTATGTCAAAATTGATAAATCAGAAGCTAAAGAATTAAGAAAAAAGGGTATTGAAGTTTTGTTAGTGGATGACGACTTTGCTGATGATGCCATTAATGAAGCTGAAGATCAACTAAAAGATGAAGAAGTCGAAGAAGATGATGAAGAAGAGGTAATTGATAATGAAAAACAAGCCTCGAGTGGTTATAAATTTAAACAATATCGAAGATTTGATGATGTTGCAAAGAAAGTATCTGAGAGTGTCAATTCTGCTATTAATACAGTGGGCGAAACCTTTAAAGGTATTGGCGAAGGAATTAATCGTCAAAAGAAAGATAAAATGTCAAAGTTGGTTAGAGCGCTTCCTTACATGGAGGAAGAAGATATTCATGAAATCGTAACCAAAATTATTGAAGGAGATGAATCATTAAAAGATGTAAATATCTCCGCTATTCTACCTTTCTTAGCTGATGAAGATTGTGATGCTTTATTTTTAAAAGCTATTAAGGATGGTAATAGTAAGATTGATCCAGCCGCTGTCGCACCCTTTGTTTCTAAAGCATGCATGTCCCAACTCGTGGATAAATATGTAGCAGGGGAGATGCCGGATTTAGATGTGGATGCTTTATATCCATTTCTTTCATCCATAGATATCAGAAGAGTATTTGATTACCTTCTTTCAACAAAATAAAATTGATTAAGGTCACATTACGCAGTGGCCTTTTCTTTAAAAAATTACTTGCAATTACTGGTAGATTTGTTATTATAAAACTAGGTAATAATATAGATAAAAGAAACGTAAAACAGTAGTTATCAAAAGTTCAATAATAATGGGAATGTAGCATTCACCAGTAGAAGAATTAATTAAAGTACATGAGTTGAATTCAGCAATTGGCCGTACCCCATTTTTAGGTTAATGAATTCTGTGCTTGCTTTGGTTAAGAACTCATTCCTAATATTATTGTCAGTTTCAATGTTGTCTATTTGTCAATTATCTATGCTGGCATCTACTCTGATTGCAGAAAGGAGAGAATTTAATGAAATATCGCTGTAAAGTATGTGGTTATGTTTATGATGAAGATGTCGAAAAAGTTCCTTTTTCATCGTTACCGGATTCTTGGAAGTGTCCATTATGTGGTGCTGACAAATCATTGTTTGAGTTGGAAGGACAACCCCAACCAGTTAAGCAACCGGTTAAAGTTGAAAAAAAGTTGAAGAAAAGCGCAAGTGTTGACGATGATGTTAATATGAACAGTGCAGAACTATCAGTCTTGTTATCTAATTTAGCTAGAGGTTGTGAAAAGCAATATAAAACTCGGGAAATGGAATTGTTTATGAAGTTGTCGCAATACTTCCAAGACAAAACTCAACCAATTGACAATGCTAAAGTTGAAGCAATAGCAGCTGCTTTGCTCAAAGAAAGTGGGGAGTTATTCCCTCAAGCCCGCCAAGCCGCAACCGAAGTTAAAGATCGAGGAGCCTTAAGAGCGATTACCTGGGGAGAGAAAGTAACAACTATTCTAAACTCGTTAGTCAATCGCTATTTGAAAGAAGGCAATAATTTGGTCAAGGGTAAACACATCTATGTCTGTACAATTTGTGGCTTCATTTATATTGGGGATAAAGTTCCAGATTTATGTCCTGTCTGTAAGGTTCAATCCTTTAAGTTTGAGGAGGTTATCTAATTATGGAAAATAAATGTGTTGCTGTACGCAATATTAGATTGTGTAGTAAAGATTGCTTATGTTTATATGTTTGTCCAACCCATGCTACCGATACTGAAAACTCAATAATTGATGTTAGTAAATGTATTGGTTGTGGTGTTTGTGCTGCTGCTTGTCCAAGTGGAGCTATTTCAATGGTCCCGATTGAATATCCACCCCAACAAGTCAAAGAAGAAAAAGTTATTCAAACCTTAAAAGATTTGCTCGCTAGTAAAGTTCTAGTTGAACAAAAAGCCAGAACATTAGCCAATCGAGCAGATAGTGATGATACAAGAAGAGTGATGAAGGCCATTGAATTATCAGCGCGTCGAAGTGGTGAAGACATTGTCAGAGAAGCTGGTTACATGATTCCCCAATCTTCTAACGCTCACAAGTTATTAGAACAATTACTTAAAGAACCATATGACGATTTGCCAATTGATGCGATTAATGAACTATTAAAAACTATTGAAATCAATGATGGAGATAAGAAGGAGGATAAAAACATGAATAAATATCAAGGAACAAAAACCGAAAAGAATTTACAAGCCGCTTTTGCTGGTGAATCTGAAGCTAGAAACAAATACACCTATTTTGCAGGTATTGCCAAAAAAGAGGGTTATGAACAAATTAGTTCAATCTTCTTACACACAGCTGATAATGAAAAAGAACATGCTAAAATGTGGTTCAAAGAACTCGATGGTATTGGTGATACAGCCACTAACCTTGAGCATGCGGCTGATGGTGAAAACTATGAATGGACGCAAATGTATGAAGACTTTGCTAAAGATGCCGAAGCCGAAGGATTCAAAGAATTGGCGATTAAGTTTAGATTAGTTGCCGCTATTGAAAAGCGTCATGAAGAACGTTATAGATCATTACTGAAGAATATTAAAGAAATGTCAGTCTTTGAAAAAAGTGAAGTTAAGATTTGGGAATGCCGCAATTGTGGCCATATCGTCATTGGAACTAAAGCTCCAGAGATTTGCCCAACTTGTTTACATCCAAAAGCTTACTTCGAATTAAATACTAATAATTTCTAACTAGTATAATTACTATCAAGCCGAGATTAAGTCTCGGCTTTTTATATGGATTTATGCAAGTATGGCCCATATATAGGACACCTAGTTATGAACCATTGTTTTTTTATTGTAAATAAGTAATGATGTGTTATTATCTAGCTATCAAGTGGGAGGTACAATAACATAATGAAACAAATCAAAGTAACTGTTCTAGACAAACACACGCTTAGATTAGAAGAAGATGCCAATAAGTACGATCAAATTGATCTGGCTAATTTAACATCGGTAGATTTTGAATTTATTCAAAAAGCCATTAATGAGAAAAGGGATGAAGTTTATGCCCAACGCTTAAAAGATTTCGAAAGAACTTTAAATGCTGAAAAAAATATAGAATTACAAAGTTTAAAAAGCGAACTGAAAAGTACAAATGAAAAAAATGCTGCAATGCTTGAAAGTCAAAAACAATTAGATAAGCAAGTCTATGAAAAACAATTAAGCGAAATACAAAATCAGTTGGCTGTTAAAGATAAAGATAAGTTATTAGAAATTCAACAACTGAACTTGACAGCTCAAGAAAAATATAATTTACTAAAAAATGAAATAGATCTATTAAAATCTCAAAAAGAAAATGAAATATCATTAAAAATCAACGAGATCGAAAAAATATATAAAGA
>CAYIYS010000038.1:0-10541 GCA_964367975.1 uncultured Eubacteriales bacterium | reverse complement strand
GATTCATCTAACGGCGTTTTCCCTGCTTCTAGTGCTTGAACAATCTCATCTAATCTAGCAATTGCTTTTTCAAAACTGACTTTCTTTTCTCCCATCTTACTTTTCCTCCTTTTTAGTGACTATTGAATGCAACAAACCATCTTTTAATCGTAAAGTATAGGTTTGATTAACAGCGATCTTAGAAATCGAATCAATTACTGTATCTTCAGACATAGCAATACCATAACCGCGTTGTAATATGTTTAAAGGATTCATGGCATTTAATTGCCCTACTAAGACTTTAAAATCTTGTTCTTGTTTACTGATTTTACTAGTTAAACTGGTATTAATGCGATTTAACATCTTATTCAATTCAACTTTTATTTGGTTAAACATAACCTCTTTAGACTTCAATAATTCCGCTTTAGTTGAATCAAGTTCGAGAACCTTACTACTATATAAAGTTGTCGGATCAATCAAAACTTTAGCTTTTTGGTAAACTGCCAAATTTTTACGAGCCATTTCAATTTGTTGCTTACTCGATTGATAAATGGCCGATTTATAAGATTGCAGTTGATTGATAACATCTATTTTATTAGGCGTAGCCATTTCCGCACCAGCAGTTGGTGTGGCGGCTCTAAAATCAGCCACATAATCACTAATTGTCACATCTGGCTCATGGCCGACCGCCGAAATAACCGGGGTTTTCATTATGAATAATTGGCGAGCAACACATTCTTCATTAAAAGCCCACAAATCTTCAATTGAACCACCACCACGACCAAATATAATGACATCAAAACCTAATTTATCAGCCGTTTGTAAAGCATTAACTAAAGCTTCTTTGGCTCCTTCTCCTTGGACAAGTGAAGGAATAAGGGTGATTGAAGTTTGAGGCCAGCGCCGTTTTACAGTGGTTAAAATATCATGAATGGCGGCCCCAGTTGGAGCAGTAATAACTCCCAGATTATTACAATAGCGCGGAATGATTTTTTTGCGAGCTTGCGCAAATAAACCTTCAGCTTCCAATTTTGTTTTTAATTTTTCAAATTCTTCATATAAAGTGCCGGCTCCAACTAATGACAATTTTTTAACATTTATTTGATAGGAGCCTGATTTCACATATAAATCTACATCAGCAGTAACAATGACTTTTGAACCCTCTTTGATGGTTGTTCTTATTTCTAGTGGTATTGAAGCCACACTAAAACGGAACATAACTGCCTTAACAGCATTGCCCTCTTCGTCTTTCATTGAAAAATACCAGTGACCAGTTGAATGCTTCGTTAAATTAGAAATTTCACCAGTGATTTGAATGTTATGTAAAGTTAATTCGTTGTCGAGAATAGATTTTAAGTAGCGGTTTAAATCTCCAACAGAGAAAATCTTAGCCATTAAATACTTTCTCCAATACAGCATTGATAAATTTAAACGACTCAGCATCAGTGTATTTTTGTGCCAACTTTACCGCTACGTTAATGGCAATTGCCTTTGGTTGGTCCAAATAAATAACTTCAACATAAGCCATCACTAAAATCGCTTGTTCAATAAGTGATAATCTATCAAATCGATATTTAATTAAATGTGGTTGAATATTATCAACCACTTCTTGAGCGTTTTTGATGGTTTCTAGAATCACTTTTTTAGCATATGGATCGATTTCTTTAACTGGTTGGTCAAAAACGTCACCAATAATTTCAATAATATTAGGTTTAGGATCAAATCTTAAATAGAAGAAATATTGATAAATACACGTCATAATCTCCTTATGAAGCTGATTTCTAGATATGACTTCCCTTTTTTTTGCTTCAATTTCTTCCATTTCAAAAACCCCCATGCCTTAAACATTAATATTTTATCACAACTGCATAAATAATTGTAGTATAATAAAGAAAAAGAAAGTGAATTTAAGGAGAATATATGGAAGAAAATAAAAATGTAGATGCCGAAAAGGAAGTTCAAGAACCTGTTGAAAAGATACCTGTTACTGACGAAGAACTAAGAGAGGTTTTTACGCAAAAAAGAGTAACGGCTAAGAAAAATCTAGTATCTGTGATTTTTGTTTTCGTGATATGTACAATTATTCTAGTTTTAGCCATTATTCTTGCCGTGGGTGGCCAAGCCGGTTATGAGGCTTTATTTTATGCAATTGGCTTAGCTTTCTTAATTGATTTAGTTTGTGTTGTCAATATATTCTTGGAAACCAAAGAATTTAAATTATATACAAAAGCCATCGAATCGCCTAGTGAGTATCGTTACTTACTCGAAAAGGAAGTGCCAGCTTATTTACAAGAAAGTGAAAAAAACAATAAAACGATAGGCGGCAAAAAAAGAAGGAAATTCTGGGGATAAAAAAAGGAAATCAATTTCCTTTTTTTTAAGCATTTATATTGCCAACTTTAATATGAATTTTTTTAGGTTTAATTTCGGTTGTAAACATCAAGACTCTTTCGATCTTTTCTTGTAAAAAATTGCACATTTCTTCAACATTATTGCCATATTTTACTAGGATTGAACATTTTATAATTAGATCTCCAATCGCATTAAATCGGCATTTGACATTTTCTCTTCTAAATAAGAAAGAGTGACTTATTGGTAAAACAACTCCATCCACTTCGCTAATAGCAATGGTAACAATTTCGGTGATGGCTTTGGTAGAAATACCCAAATCACCATTGGTTGTAAAGTTTTTTATCATATGGTATTTATTTCCCACAATTCCACCTCCATAGTGACATCATTATAACATTCATTATTTCAATTATCAATGCATTAAAAAAGAAAAAAGAGCATATAAACTATGCTCTTGAATCATACTCACCTGTATCAGTCCGAATTATTAGTTTCTCGCCTTCATTAATAAATAGAGGCACCCGAACAACATAACCTGTTTCGAGTTTTGCATCTTTAGTTGCTTTAGTCGCCGTATCGCCTCTGACGCCTGGCTCTGTTTCGACTACTTTAAGTTCAACTTTAACAGGCAATGCAATGCCAAGAATCTCGTTTTCATAGCTAGTAATCTCAACTTCTTGATTTTCAACTAAAAAATTGAGTTCCCATTTCAAACTTTCTTTGGGAATATTGATTTGTTCATAATTTTCAGCATTCATAAAAACTAAAAAATCGCCATCAGCATATAAATAATGATGGGGCTTTTTTGTTAAATGAGCATCCTCTACTTTATCACCACCGGTGAAGGTAATTTCTTTGATAACACCATTACGAAGATTTTTCACTTTGCACTTGATAATCATCCCACGCATAGCTGTTTTGTTATGCATAATATCAAGCACAGAGAAGATTTCATTTTCGTAACCAAAGGTAGTTCCTGGTTTTAAATCGTTAACTTGAATCATAATATCCACTCCTTTTGCCTTATATATAATAGCAAATTTCTCTTACTTTTGAAACACTAACTTGAAAAACTTAGTCGGCTCTTGACAAATAAGGATTTAAGCCATGTTTCATTTGACCTAAATTTCCAATTCCTTCATGGCCTGGATAAACTGAGTAATCATCTGGTAAGGTGGCAATTAATTTCAGTGATTCTAACATCTCTTTGAAATCGCCGCCTGGTAAATCAACACGGCCAATATCATATTCAAAAACACAATCACCGCTAAATAAAGCTTTACTATCTTTAAAAACAAAACTGACACTGCCCTTAGAATGACCAGGAGTTGGTAAAACCAAGACATTCTCATCGTGAAATTGCTGAATATCAGTGATTGGGGTTTTCAAAGTTAATTGCATACCAAAAAGTTGATTACTAAGTGGTTTGTCTGGGGTTGCGATGAACATCATATCTTGTAAATCCATATAAGTTTGACAACAAAAATGTTCGGCAACTTCATCGACTGCCCCACAATGATCAAAATGACCATGGGTTAATAAGATAGCTTTTACTTTATGATAATGAGATTCAACGTATTGGATGATCAAATTGTAATCATAACCCGGATCAATAATATAACATTCACCAAGTTGACCAATGACATAAGTATTACCTTGCACTGGACCATTACATAATTGTTTAATAGTTTGCATAAGCAACATTCCTCCTTTTAAAAGAAAAAACCTTCGCAGGTTTTATTTCTTTTCTTTATGAACAGTTTTCTTTTGGCAACGAGGACAGTACTTTTTGATTTCGACTCTATCAGGATGAGCCCGTTTGTTCTTAGTACCAATGTAGTTTTCCTCACCGCACACTGTACATTTGTAGACAATGTAATCGCGCATAAAAAACACCTCCGAATAAAATATTTCCGCATCTATGATAACACAGTAAGGGCTTTATTGCTAGTATTTTTATACAAAAGTATAATATATCGCAACCACCCCTAGTATGCTATAATAAATGAGGTGATAAAAATGTTTAAAAGAAGTCAAACTAGAAAAGTCCAAATTGGTAATTTAAGCTTAGGTGGATCAAATCATGTTTTCATCCAATCCATGACCAATATCAAAACTAGCAAAAGCAATGAAGTTATTCAACAAATAAATAAATTAGTCGCTGCCGGCTGTGAGATTATTCGCGTCTCTGTTTTAGATGAAGATGATGTTAAAGCGCTAAGTAGCATTAAAAAAGCAATTAGCATTCCTTTGGTCGCTGACATTCATTTTGATTATAAATTAGCCATTAAATCCATCCAAAATGGCGCTGATAAAGTGCGAGTTAATCCCGGAAATTTAGGCGATCTTACAAATTTTGAAAAAGTTGTAAAAACTGCCAAGAAATATCATTGCGCGATTCGCATTGGTATCAATTCAGGCTCGTTTGATGAAAAAGTATTACAAAAATATGCTAACAATTTGCCATTAGCGATGATTGAAACGGCCAAAAAATATATAAAATGTGCCGAAAAATTAAAATTTTACCAACTGGTAATCGCTTTTAAATCTTCTGATGTTCTAACTACGATAAAAACCAATTTACTGGCAGCACAACAAATCGATTATCCCCTGCATTTAGGGATTACGGAAGCTGGAGATTTAACCACCAGTTTAGTTCGCTCCAGTGCCGGAATTGGCATCTTATTGCATAAATCACTGGGCAACACTCTAAGAATATCAATTAGTGGCGATCCAATCGAAGAAATTTATGCGGCCAAAGAGTTGTTGGCTACTTTTAATTTAAGTCACAACAATCCGCGCCTTATTTCTTGCCCGACTTGTGGTAGAACGCAAATTGACTTGCTACAAATAATTAAGCCGGTGAAAGAATTTTTAAAAACCGTCAATCAAAATCTGACGATTGCGATAATGGGTTGTGTCGTCAATGGCCCGGGCGAAGCTAAACATGCAGATCTTGGCATTGCGGGAGGCAAAGACGAAGTTGTTTTGTTTAAACAAGGTAAAATAGTTGCTAAATATCCGGCCTCTGATGCAGCTCAAATCTTAATTAGCGAAATCAAAAAAATGTTATAAAAAGTCAGGCATAAGTGCCTGACTTTACATATCTTTATTAGCCAGTAATTCTTCTTTCATCCTGGGATTAAAATGTTTGCTACGTATCATTTCAATTTCTTGTTTGTATGGTGCAATACCGTCAACCCAAGGAGTTTCTAAAATATAAATCACACCTTGTAAACGAGGATTATAAATAATGTTGATTAGGTTATCAAAGCCCAATTCACCAAAGCCAAAATTTTCATGTCTATCTTTGTTACTGCCCCTTACATTTTTGCTATCATTTAGATGCATTACTTTGATTTTATCAATGCCAATATTTGTATCAAAATCATCTAAAAAGGCATCAAAATTAGTCAAATCATACCCGGCGTCATTAAGATGACATGTATCTAGACAAACAGCGAGTTTGTCTTTTCTTTTAACATGGTCAAGAATAAATTTTAAATCAGCAATTGAAGAGCCTAGTTCGCTTCCTTTGCCCGACATGGACTCAATTAAAATAATGACCGGAGAATCATCATTTTCAAAGGTTAAATCAAGATTTGTGACGATATCTTGTAGTCCTATTTCACGACCTTTTCCAACATGACTACCCGCATGTAAGACTAAATATTTAGCGCCAATTTCAGCGACCCTTTTGATTTCTTGTTTTAAAAATCTAACCGGAAAATTTTCGGCGTCTTTAACATTAGCTAGATTAATAATATAAGGAGCATGCACTATTAAATTATTAATATCCAGGCAATTATCTTTCATCAATTGCTTGGCTTCAGGCACTTTAAAAAGCGAAATAGGTTTACGCAAGGTGTTTTGTGGAGCTCCCGTATAGATCATAAAAGCATTCTCCTTAAAGGCTAGCGCTCTTTTGACCGCTCCCAGCAGCATTTCCTCCCCCTCGACATTGATATGTGATCCGATTAATAATTCATTGCTCATAATTTTCTCCTTCTTTAATAGCTTTACTCTTCTTAATGGCTCTTTCTTTGATTTGACGCTTGATATCTTTATCAATCAATTCACGCCGATATTTACGTTTAACTTTATCAATAGCTTCGTTTCTTTTCTTCTTATAACCAGGTTTAACTGGTTTTTTCTTTGATTCATTGATAATTCGATCAATTATTTTTTGTTGTGGGTGGGGTTTATTGGCAGAAGCATGAGTGGCAAATAAAGGTTTTAAGGCGACTAATTGTCCCCCTTGATATTCCTTGTTTTCAAAATTTACACCCGCTTGGTGTAATCTTTCCAAATATTTTAATTCGTCCTTGGTATATAAAGAAAAACAAATTCCAGCATATTCACCCCGTCCAGTTCGACCTGCTCGATGGAAATAAAACTCTTGTTCATATGGTAAATCATAGTTGATGATATGACTCACGCCATCAATATCAATACCGCGGGCCGCAATATCACTGGCCACAATATAGCGAAATTCATTATTGCGAATTCTTTTCATCATCACTCGTCGAGTGGTCGGATCCAAATCACCATGAATAATTCCGACATTTGCGCCTTTTTCACGCAAATATTGATAAATCTCATCAACTGTCTCTTTACGCGAAGCAAAAATAATAGATAAGTAAGGATTGATGTTATTCATCAAATAAAACATAACATCTTTGCGCTCTTTATTGCGAGTTGGATAGGCTATATGTTGAACATTAGTAGATGTTTTGACCTTCTTATCGGTGTCTATTATTTCTGGATTATGCATAAATTGGGAAATCTCATGAATAAGTTTTTGGGGCATGGTCGCACTAAAAACCAAAACCTGAGCGGATTCTTTCATCTTTGATAAAATCAAACCAACCTCATCCAAAAAACCACTTTCAAGAATCATATCAGCTTCATCTAAAACCACCATCTTGGCATTCGTAATATTCAAAAGAGCTTTAGTGAAAGCGATATCAACAATTCTGCCTGGGGTTCCAATAATAATTTGCGGTGTATTATCGGCTTGAACTAGCATCTTAGAACGATCTAAACCACCTGAAATTAAGCGAACCTTTAAGCCTGGAATATTTTCGATGAAGGGTGTTGTCATTTGATAAATTTGTAAGGCTAATTCGCGAGTAGGAGCCAATATAATGGCCTGAACTTGATTAATAATTGGATCAACACGATTAATGATAGGCAAAAGAAAGGCGTGGGTCTTACCACTCCCTGTTTCCGATCTTCCAATAATATCTTTCCCCTTTAAGGCCAATGGAATCACTGTTTTTTGAATATCAGTCGGTTGTTTAAAGCGGATTTGTTGCAAAGTAGTATTAACTTTTTCATTTAACCCAAAGATTGAAAAATCTGCCATTAGTACCCCTCCTCTTCTTGCATATTATACAATAACTAAGGTCTTTTATCAAAATATAATGCCTTGTGATATAATAAGATTATGAAAATTATTAAAGTCCAACCTCAAGGTTATTGTGGCGGTGTGATTCACGCCATCAACATTGTCAAAGAATTAAGAAAAAACAACCCGGATACCCCGATTTATATTTGGGGTCTTTTGGTTCATAATGAATACGTGATGCAAGCTTTGAAACTAATTAATGTCATCACACTTTTACAAACTGATGACAAGATAGCATCTTGTTTACAAAATCTACCTAAAGGTTATGTTGTAACCACCGCTCATGGAACAACCTCAAATATTATTAACCAAATTAAAAAGCACGGATTTATCCATGTCGATGCAACTTGCTCTTTTGTTGCTTCGGTCCAAGAAATGATAAAAAAAGACTTAAAAAAAGACTACGATATTATATATTATGGCATTGAAAATCACCCTGAAGTAAAATCAATACTAGCACTTAATCACGAGCATATTCATCCAATTTATTCAACTCATGACATTGATCAATTAAGCATTGATAATCCTCAACTCGTGGCTTATACCCAAACCACTGTCCAACAAGTCAAAGTCTGGCAAATATTTGAAAAACTCAAGGCTAAATACCCACAAATCCTCTTACATAATGAAATTTGCCCTGCCACTTTTCAAAGACAAGAAAAATTAAGACAAGTAATGGGTTTAGCCGATGTTGTCATCATAGTTGGTGATGTTCATAGCAATAACACAAATAGTTTAGTTCAGTTGGTAGCTAGTTATCATCTACCTTACTTTTTGGTCGCCATGAGTAAAGATTTAGATATCAAATCACTGCAAAAATATCAAACCTTAGTTCTTATTTCAGGGACTTCAACTCCCCTTTCTATTGTCAATAATATTGAAAAATCATTAAAAAAGGGAGAAGTTATTCCCCTTAATTACGCTGCTATTTTGTAAGCAATTCAAGCGCTTGACACGCTTGTTGATATTGATCTGAAATAGTTTGATGTTTAATAATGGAAGTCGTTGGAATTTGATTTAATATTTTATGATAATGTGCTATATCTAGTTGAATTTGTTGAACTAGATATTTGTTTTTGTTTTTTAAAAGCAAGGGGCCATAAAAAAGTTCCATTTGATTATAAACTCTTTGACCTTTGGTAAAATGGACAATCGGATATATTAAATTATTTTCCGCCACCATCTCTTCATTTTCAATATAATAGCCATTATTAGTTAAATATTTACGAACAAGATGAATTCCATTGTTGGCTTGAATAATAATATCATTAGCCAGTTGGGTTTTAGTTGGAGTTTCAGCTAGAATTTTTTTAATTGTTGCTCCACCTAATCCAGCCATAATTATAGTATCAAAAGTTTGAGTCACAGCTTGTAATCCATGACTTAGCAGACAAGTAATCTGAGCAGTCAATTTGGCTGCTTGAATATCTTTAATCGCTTGATTTAAGGGACCGCTTAAAATATCAACCGCTATTGCCCTAGGACAAATCTGCTTTTGCACCAAATAAATGGGTAAATAAGCATGGTCGGTACCAATATCAACAATGACGGCTCCCTTTTTGACGAATTGACAAATTGCAAGTAATCTCTTACTTATCATTCTTTCCATAAAAAGTAATATCCCGATCTTCAACTAATTGTTTTAATTTTGAAGGAAATCGCAATTTCTTTATAGCTTTTGCTTCAATTTGTCTAATTCTTTCGCGGGTAACATTGAAGAGTTTACCAACTTCTTCTAGTGTGCGCTCTTTACCATCATCTAAACCGAAACGATAACGTAATACTTTTTCCTCTTTGGGAGTTAACTCACCAATAACTTTATCAATTCGCTCTTTGAGTAATTTTCGATTAGCATATTCTTCCGGCGACAATGTCTCTTTGTCTTCTAAAAAATCACCTAAGTGAGAATCATCTTCTTCACCAATTGGGGTTTCTAAAGAAACAGGTTCCAAGGATATTCGTTGAATATCGCGGACTTTTAATGGGGAATAGCCAGGGCCCATTTGTTTGGCAATTTCTTCAACCGTTGGATTGCGGCCTAGTTCTTGAGTTAATTGACGTTGAATTCTAGTCATTTTATTGATAGTTTCAACCATATGAACCGGAATACGAATAGTCCGAGCTTGATCGGCAATGGCTCGAGTAATGGCTTGGCGAATCCACCAAGTAGCATAGGTTGAAAATTTAAAACCCTTGGTAGAGTCGAACTTTTCGCTGGCTTTAATTAAACCAATATTGCCTTCTTGAATCAAATCCATAAATTGCATCCCTCGACCAATATAATGCTTGGCAATTGAAACAACTAGTCGTAAGTTTGCTTCTATTAACATGCTTTTGGCTTCCTCATCACCCTTAGCAACCCTTTCTGCTAATCTAATTTCTTCTTCTTTATCTAATAAGTTGACGTGCCCAATAGCAGCTAAATACATTTTAATTGGATCTTGGACTTTAATTTCATTACTTAAATTCGAAGGTTCGCTAGTTAAAGTTGAAACATCAATTTCCTCTTCTTCCGGACTGCTGAAATCAATTTCTTCTTCATCTAATTCTTCCCTTTTGTCATCGGGTTTAAATTGAGTAGGATCAATATCTTCCAGTATTTCATCTTTGTCAACTTCATCACTAACAAGTTCAAATCCTTGTTTGGAAAAGTGCTCTAGCAACTTATCATTATCTTCAGCTGACAAATCTAAATGTGCCACTGCTTCGGCCAAATCGTCAAGATATATTTCCCCCTTAGCTTTGCCGATTTTATCAAAACGGACTTTAATTTCTTCTAAAGATTCAATCAAATCTTCAC
>CAYIYS010000037.1:0-10553 GCA_964367975.1 uncultured Eubacteriales bacterium | reverse complement strand
GCAAATGACAGATTCACAACAGGTTCTTATTGAACTTAAAGATTTGACAAAAAGCTTCGGAAAAAATGTTATTCTAAGAAATTTAAATTTGACAATAAATGAAAATGAATTCGTAACTTTACTAGGTCCGTCTGGTTGTGGAAAAACTACCCTATTGCGAATTATAGGTGGTTTTGAATTTGCCGATTCTGGTGTTGTTTTTTTTGAGGGTAAAGATGTCAAAGATACTCCCGCTTATAAAAGACCAACCAATACCGTTTTCCAAAAATATGCTTTATTCCCACACCTAAATGTTTTTGAAAATATTGCCTATGGTTTAAGAGTTAAGAAAATGGACAAAGAATTGATTGAGTCCAAAGTAAAAGCAATGTTGAAAATGGTTGGACTTGAAGGGTTTGAAACTAGATCGATTCAAAAATTATCAGGTGGCCAACAACAAAGAATTGCTATCGCTAGAGCGTTAGTTAATGAACCAAAAGTATTATTGTTAGATGAACCTCTCGGGGCTTTGGATTTAAAGCTTCGCCAAGAAATGCAATATGAATTGAAAAGAATTCAAAGAGAAACAGCAATTACTTTTATCTACGTTACTCACGATCAAGAAGAAGCCTTAACTATGTCTGACAAAATTGTGGTCATGAGAGATGGTAACATCAATCAAATTGGTACTCCTCAAGAAATTTATAACAATCCAGTTAACGCATATGTAGCCAAATTTGTGGGTGAATCCAATTTATTTAGTGGCGTTGTTAAGGGACCAAACAAAGTTAAGTTTGATGGCATTGTCTTTGAATGTGAACAACAAGGTTTCTTAAAAGAACAAGAAGTGGATATTATGATTCGTCCAGAAGATGTTAGGATTGTAACTCTTGGTAGAGGAAAAATTGATGGAGTTATCACTGATGTCATTTTCAAAGGAACATATTTTGAAATTGATGTCACAACCGCTAAACGAGTTTATGCTGTTGAAACAACTCAAGAATATAGCATCGGTAAAGAAGTATCACTACGGATTAATCCCGATTGTATTCACTTAATGGAGAAAATCTAATATGCTACAAATTAACAAAAAATTGAATTCTGGAGAAGGTTCAATTAAAAAACACTTTATAGATTATCTCCATCAACCAAGAACAGCTTTAGATAAATTCAAACTCTTGGGTATACCTTATATCCTGCTTTTAATAGTCTTAGTCATTATTCCAATGGTGTTGATTTTCTTCTATGCAATTACTATCCCAAATAAAGATGATGCTATTTTATTAACCTTTAAAAATTTCATCGACTTCTTTCAAGAAGAAGGGTTTGTTAGAGTCTTATGGGATTCAATTAGAATTTCGGTGATAACGACAATCGTCACCTTTTTGATTGCTTATCCTTTAGCCTACATTATTTGTGATTATAAACTGAAATCACAAGCCCTAATTATTTTGTTAGTATCTGCACCAATGTGGATTAACATGTTATTAAGAACTATCGCTTGGAAACAAATATTATCAACTAACGGACCATTAAATACGCTGCTTGGCTGGATCGGAATAGCACCAATTAATTTTTTGGGAACTGATTTTGCCGTTATTCTAGGAATGGTCTATATCTTTTTACCATTTATGGTTATTCCAATCTATAACAATTTGTCGAAAATTGATGACAAATTAATTGAAGCCAGTTTAGATTTAGGTGCTTCAAAACTCTATACCTTCTTTAAGGTGACACTACCATTGTCTCTACCTGGAGTTATGTCAGGCATTACCATGGTCTTATTGCCATCGGCGACAACTCTTGTTGTACCCCGATTCTTAGGAGAGGGCAGATATTTCTTAATTGGAAATTTAATTGAACAAAAGTTCTTGAAGAGTGGTTTATGGAATTACGGAGCAGCCATTTCCATCATTTTAGTTGTTGTTTTATTGATTATTCTCCTTTTAACCAAACGCATGGATAAATTCCATAACAATGAAGGAGATGATTAAGATGAAGCAAAAGAAACAAAGAAAATTTAATTTCGCTTCCTTTTATGTTATCTTAGTCATGATTTTTTGTTACGCTCCGATCGTTTCTTTAGTAATCTTCTCCTTTAACTCTGACCGTTCATTAACCAATTTTGAAAGTTTTAGTTTTGAGTGGTATGACAAACTCTTTAGTGATGGGCAAGTTATTGCTGCTGTCTTGAATACCATTTTTGTCGCAATAATAGCAACTCTCGTTTCAACTTTTTTAGGCACCCTCGCTGCTATTGCTATTTCTCGAATGAAAAAGGTTTTGCGGGATGGTTTACTAGCTTTAAATAATTTACCAATGATTAACCCTGAAATTGTTACTGCAGTTTCTTTATTACTATTATTCTTATCGTTAGGAGTTGGCCAAGGATATATCACCATGATACTTGCCCATATTACTTTTACGATTCCTTATGTGATTGTTACTGTTTATCCAAAGTTAAGAGAAATGGATGATAATATTGTTGAAGCTAGCCTTGATTTAGGGGCAACCCCCTGGGCTACAATTTGGAAAGTAATTATTCCCCAAATTAAGCCGGTTATTATTTCTGCGGCGACTTTATGTTTTACTTTGTCTTTTGATGATTTCGTAATCTCTTACTTTACAGCTGGAACCGTTAACAATATTTCTATTTACTTATATACATTAAGAAGACTAGAACCAACAATTAATGCACTATCAACAATTATCATTACGGGCATTATCATTATAATGGTCATCAATGGAATAATTAAAAATCATAGCAAGAGAGTGAGTGATGATGAAGATGAAGAATAAATTATTAACAAAGTTAATCCTGACTTCTTTGCCTATTTGTCTATTACCACTAACAACTGGTTGTGCGGCAGAAAGAATGATTGGTTGTTTATCCAAACCAACTCTCAATATTTATAATTGGGGCGAGTACATGGACTCAGCCACTATTGATTCTTTTGAGGCCAAATACAATGTTTGCGTTAACATCTCAACATTTCCAGATAATGAGACTGTTGTAACCAAGATGAGATTACAATCTTTTGATGTTATTTTCCCTAGCGAAGTTGCTATTCAACAACTAGTTGGTGAAGATAGATTAGAAGCTCTTGACTGGTCAAAGATCATTATCACTGACAAACAAGGAAAGCAACGAGCTTTTGCTTGGGAAAACGACTTAATTCCTCCCCTTATTTCTGAATTGAAATTGACCAAGGAACAAACCGGTTTTGATTATTTAAAATACGCAGCCCCTTACTTTTTCCAAAACATTACTCTCGTTTATAATTCAAAAATCATCTCACGTGAAGAAATAGAGCAACAACAATGGAATATCTTAAGAAATCCTAAATATAAAGGAGCAGTTAGAGAATCATCCCGTGATGCATTTATGATTGCTTTACATCAATTAGGTTATTCTTCTAACACCACCAATTTAGCCCAAATAAAAGAGGCTGAAGATTGGTTAAAAGAGCAAAAAGAAATCATGGGGAACAAACTCGCCTATTTGATTGACGAAGTTATCGATGATGTCCCAGCCGGATTATATGATGCCGCCATGGTTTTCTCTGGTGATGCTTTTACCATTATGGATGCCAATGAAGATATTAATTTCTATAATCCCACAGTAGGAACAGATATTTGCTGGGATAGTATGATTATTCCTAAAAACGCTCAAAACAAAGAAATGGCCTACAAGTTTATTGGCCACATGCTCAGTTATGAACAAGGTTTGTTGAATACCCAAATGGTCGGTTATTCTTCACCTTTAAAAGATGTCTACGATGACGTTATTGCCAGTCTTGATGATCAAAGATTAATCGATGTTTATTCGGTCATCACATCAGCAAATGATGAAGTTTATTCCTTTGACTCAGCAACTAAACAAGCTATTGAAAGTGCCTGGGCAAGAGTAAAAGCTTCTTAAAAAAACAACTCACTTCATATCAAAGTGAGTTTTTTGTTGCAACAACATTTATCATATTTTTCTCAACATTTCAAAAACCATATCGTCACTAGTTTTGGCAATGTTTGGGTACATCTGATAGATTTCGTCTATCTCTAATCTGCAAACACAGCCAAGATCTAATGCTGTTTGAGCAGTGTTAGGCAATCCAGAGGGCATCAACTTATAATAAAGGCCAATACACCATGTCTTTTCATAATTACCTTAATGAAATAAAAAAAGATGGGTGATAAGCCCATCTTGATTTCTTATTTAGAAAACAAAGTTGCCGTCCTTGAAGACTTGTACCTTTGTTCCATCAAATTTAGTTCCGATAATTTCTAAATCTTGACTTCCAATCATAAAGTCAACATGAGTTTTGGCGTGATTCAGTCCCGCTTTTTCTTGTTGCTCAAATGTCATATTAACTCCACCCTTAACACAGCTAGGATAAGCCATTCCTAAGGCTAAGTGGCATGAAGCATTTTCATCAAACAAGGTGTTATAGAATAATATTCCGCTTTGTTGAATTGGAGAGTTGTATTCAACCAAAGCTACTTCACCCAGGTAGCAACTACCTGGATCATTTTCTATGATGTTCTTTAAAACTTCTAGTTCCTTCTTAGCTCCATAGTTAACTACTTTGCCATCTTTGAATTCAAGCCAGAAATCTTCTACTAGTTTACCCGATGTAAATAAAGGCTTAGTAGCAACAACTTTGCCATTTGCACCAAATTTTGCGGGTGCAGTAAAGACTTCTTCGGTTGGCATATTTGGATTGAAAACAATCCCTTTATCGGTTTCTTCTTTTCCACCTGCCCAAATATGGTTTGGAATTAAATCAATCGTAAAGTCTGTACCTAAGTTATTTTTATAATGGAGAGATTTAAAATTATAGGCATTCATTTTTTGGCTTCTCTCGGTCGTCTTTTTATTATGTTCATCCCAAGCTTTCTCTGGATCATCAGTTATTCTTGTAGTATAAACAATGGCTTCAAATAATTTTTCATAGGCTTCATCTTCTGGAAGATTAGGAAACACTTTATGAGCCCATTCTTTATTTGGGTAAGAACAAACACACCATTGACCATGATTAGCCATTGTATAATTCATTATTTGTGAAAATTTTGGATGAGATTGTAGCGCCATATTGGCAATTTTCATTTTCTTTGGATCGACTCCATTCATTGCTTCAGGTTCTGGAGATGCAATCGAAATCATAGCCGCCCCTTCATTAATGGCGTGTAAAGATTTATCGATAACCCATTCTGGTATTTTCTTCAATTCTTCTTCGCTTTGAAATAAATAATTATTTCGCGTTAGAAGTGGGTCTGAATAATTAACAAATACCCAACTTGCTCCGGCTTTGTAAGCCGCTTCCGACATCGCTCTAGCTAAGTCTTTTGTTTCTATCGAGGCATTAATAACAATTGGTTGACCCTTTTGAACATTCACACCTTTGACAACAAATAACTTAGCCATTTTTTTAATTACTTCTTGTTTATTCATTTTATTTACTCCTTTTTTACATAATCAAATCATACACTTATTTAGCCTTCTTGCCCATCAAGTTTTGTTGCCATTTTGTCAATTATGGGTTGCAATCAAATAAAAACCGGCGAGAATGCCGGTTTTGATAATTAATTATGCTTGTTCGGCTTTTGCCTCGGCAACAATCTTATCGATTAAGTTGGCGGGCACTTCTTCATAGCGCAAGAACTTCATAGTAAAGGTGGCTTGCCCTTGAGTCATGGTCTTCAAATCAATGATGTATTTTTGCAATTCAACTTGTGGGCATTCAGCAGTTATAAATTGTTCTTCTCCAACTGGTTCAATTCCCATAATTAAACCTCTCCGCTTAGATAAATCTCCCATAATGTCACCAACATAATCATTTGGTGCAACAACCACGATTTCCATGACAGGCTCTAAAATTGTTGGTTTAGCGTTTTTACAGCCTTCTTTAAAGGCAAATGAAGCGGCCATTTTAAAGGCTAATTCACTAGAATCAACTGGATGGTATTTGCCATCATGTAAAGATGCTCTAATCCCAATAACAGGGAAGCCGGCTAAAACCCCGGTTTTCATAGCTTCTTCTAAGCCCTTTTGAACGGCTGGGATAAAGTTAGTTGGAACGGCTCCACCAAAGACATCATCCACAAATTCAAAATCCTTATCTTTAGATGGCTCGAACTTGATATTTACAATACCATATTGTCCAGAGCCGCCGGATTGTTTAACATAACGCCCTTCCACATCGGATGTTCCTTTAATGGTTTCTCGATATGAGATCTTAGCATCTTTTAAGACAACTTCGATATTATAGATGTTCTTTAATTTATAGATGACATTATCGATTTGAGGTTGGCCTTGACACCCAACTAATAATTGTTTTGTTTCAGCATTTCTAGTGGCGGTGATAGATAAATCTTCCGCACATATTTTTCTTAATGATTCGGTGATTTTACCTTCATCATTTTTATTCTTTACTTCTAAGGCATAGTAGATGGTTGGTTGAAGTTTTTCTAACTCCAAATATTTGATTGGATGAGCAGGATCGGCTAATGTATCACCCGTTTCAAGTGAAGCAATCTTAATAATTACCCCAATATCTCCGGCTGTAAGTCTAGTTGCTTCAATTTGTTTATTGCCTCTCATGTAAGCAATAGCTCCGATTCTTTCTTTTTCATCTTTATTAACATTCAAAATGGTTTGGTCTTTAGCTACGCTTCCCGACCTAACCACAACATATGAAATCTTCCCAACAAAAGGATCAATTACTGTCTTAAAGACAAAGGCAGAGAAAGGTTCATTGATATCAACCTTGCGTTCAATGATTTCTGTCAAATCGGTTGCTTCTCCAAATGGAGTTCTCAAATCAGCTTCTGAAGGGAAGTAGTTTTTAATTTGTCTAAGCAAGGTTCTAACACCAACATCTTTGGTAGCACTACCAACAATGACTGGAACTAAGGCACCTTGTAAAATTCCCTTCTTGAGGCCGTTTTTGATTTCTTCATCACTAACTTCTTGTTCTTCAAGAACTTTCATCATGACATCATCATCGACGTTGGCCACTGATTCGATAATCATTTCTTTCAATTTCTTAACTTGTTCAAGTCTTTCAGGCCAAACCTCTTCATCATGCGATTCTTTGCCATCATAAATTCTGGCTTTGTTTTCGACAACATTGACAAAACCTTCAAATTTATCGCCATGACCAATCGGCCAACAAAATGGTACCGCTCTTTTGCCTAATTTTTCTCGAACACTACCAATGAGTTCATCAAACTTAATATTTTCTTTATCCATTTTATTAATAAAAACAATGGCTGGAATGGACTTTGATCTAATATATCTCCAGGATTTCATTGTCCCAATTTCGACACCTTTGGTTGCATCGAGCACAAGTACCGCTGTTCTGGCAACTCTGACCGCACAGTTAATTTCTTGTTGGAAATCGAAAAACCCCGGTGTATCAATAAAGTTATATTTGCAATCTTCAAACTCTACAGGAATTAAACTATTATAAATAGAAGCTCCCGTATTTTTTTCTTCTTTGGTGCAGTCTGAAGTTGTGTCTCCTTTTTCAACTGTCCCTTTTTGGGCAATTGCGCCGGTAACTTTAAGTAGTGATTCAACTACTGAGGTTTTACCACTACCTTGGTGGCCTAGTACAATAACGTTGCGTATGTTACTAGGAGTGTAATCTTTCATAATCTTTCCCTCCATTTTATATATAATTATTTGTAATTTGTCTAACGTATACATTCTATCATTTTTAGACCACATTTTACATTAGAAATTTATAAAACTAACAGTTTATTGATGAAACAATCTATAAACTTCATTTTTTTTCATTTTGTGAGTAGAAGAAACTGTTTTGATGGCATCGGAGGCACTCATTCCGCTTTGAATCAACTCATTTACTTTTTGCATGATTTCAACATCAGATAGAGTTGCAATGTTTTCAGGTTCAGCACCTTCTACCACAAGAACAATTTCACCTTTAACTGGTACTTCTTTAATTTCCTCAAGAATAATTGAAATATTTCCTCTTAGATAATCCTCAAACTTTTTGGTTAGTTCTCGACATAAAGCTATTCTGCGATCACCAAAAATGGTTTTAATATCCTCAAGTGTCTCAATGATGCGATGCGGGGCTTCATAGAAGATTATTGTGTCCTCTAATTTTTTATACTTTTCTAATTCCTTGCGTCTTTCTCCCTTTTTAGAAGCTAGAAATCCATAGAAGAAAAAGTGACTGGTATCAAGCCCAGAAGCCACCAGCGCATTGATGATAGCGCAAGGTCCTGAAACCACCACTACTTTGATAGAATTTTCTATACATTTTTGAATAAGTAAAGCTCCAGGATCTGAGATTCCTGGATAACCGGCATCACTAACAATTGCAACATCTTCGCCCTTTTTTAAGATGTTAATAATTTTATCGGCAACATAAAACTCGTTATGCTCATGGCAAGAAATTAGAGGTGTAGTTATTTCAAAGCGCGAACACAGTTTCATAGTTTCTCTAGTATCTTCACAAGCAATTAGAGAAACGCTTTTTAACGTGGAAATCCCGCGCGGAGACATCTCATCTAAATTCCCAATTGGGGTTGCTACGACATATAGTGTGGCATTCATACTATCTACTCCTTACGTTCTTCTTGTGAATCTTTAGGGGTTATTTTAACTAATTGATCGATAGTTATTTCTTGAACATTCTCTTTGTTCTCTAATCGCGCTTGGCGAGTTAAGACATTGATGCTCGTAACCCGATATTGAGAGCCTTCATAGATAATTTTTTGCCCAATTTTTGGAAGACCCTTGCGCAGTTCATTATAGTCATTTTCTTCATATTTTAAACAACAAATTAATTTACCACAATGTCCGGATAGTTTTTGAATATTCAAAACTAAAAATTGGTTCTTAGCAATATTAATACTAATACCATCAAATTCACCCAAGAATGTATTACAACACAATGGCAATCCACAGATACCAATTCCCCCGACAATTTTGGAACGATCTCTTGTTCCTATTTGGCGCAATTCTATCCGACAATGAAGTTTGGTAGCTAATTCTTTTAAGAGTTCACGAAAATCAACTCGATTTTCAGCCGCATAAACAATAGTGACTTTCGCACTATCCAATGTGTAATCAACTTTTAATAGACGCATATTTAGTTGTAAGCGATTGACACATTCTTCGGTAATGGCTAGTGCTTCTTTGCTTTTTTCAATATTACGAGCATATATATCTATATCTTCTTGCTTCGCAATTCTTAAAATGGGTCTTAAGACCAAGCCGCGCTTGTATTCGGTAATTGGGGTCGACCCTTTAACTACTGTGCCCAGTTCTACGCCGTGGATGGTTTCCACCACAACTGCTTGATTCTCTTTAATGGATTCATCATATGTATGAAAATAATATGTTTTGGTGTTACCCAAAAAAGTAATACTTGCAATATAACCATCTTCGTATATTTTACCGGCGTTTTCATCCTTTTTCTTGTCTTTTTTATCTACTTCTTGATTAATATTTTGCATTATTTGTCACTTCCTTTTTGTCGTATAGCATAGAAAATGCCATCAATAAGCAATCCTATGTTGGCATTCTTTTCTATTTGGCTTTCAGCAATCATAATCTTACACACAATATCAGCAATAACGTAATGCATAGTCGCCAGTTTGGAAATCAAACTCTTTTGACTATTATAAATAATTTCTTGGCCCAAAGATAATTTTATCACATCTTGTAGCGCTATACCTAATAAATCTAAAAATAAAGCACATTTATCTTTGGGATTAAAACTTTCATTTTTTGCACAAATATAGGGATTGATCTCTGACATTTCAAAGTAATTGATCTCACCTGGATTTTCAACCATAACGCGAATTGTATCAATCACAAGGTCTTTGATAGTATTATATTGTCCATTCGAAAAAAGATTTGAAACTTCTTCTTCCTCATAATGATTTTCACACAAGATACTAGCATCTTCTAGTGGCATACCTTTACTAACATGGCGATTGATTAAGATATTTTTTTCAATTGGTTTGAGTCTTAATATTTGACATCTAGAAACGATGGTGGGTAATAATTCATTTTGATTTTCGGTGGTAATAATAGCAATTGTATCTGCTGGTGGTTCTTCAAGAAACTTAAGGAGTGTGTTGGCGGCAGCAGCTGATTTACATTTTTCAAAAAGATGAATAATATAGATCTTTTTACCTTTATTCTCTAAAGAAACTTTATTTAAAGATAGAGCGATTGATTCAATGGTGCTTACTGATAAATCTGTCTCTTTTGCATTTAAAAAGATTAGATCGCTATAAGCTCCATTAGCAATTCTGTGACAGTCTAAACATTCTTCACAAGCAAGCGAATCAGGTTGGTTACAAACAAAAGATTGTGCCAAGAAGATGGCCATTTCTTTGCATGGCGTTCCCTTTTGACCACTAATTAAATAAGCATGACTTGTCCGTTGCTCTTTAAACGCTTGACGCAAGGTTTGCATCACTATCGGTTGAGTTGCTTCCAACATTTCCCTTACTTGCATACTTTTTCTTCCTTGATTTTATTTAGAACAACTTCTTTTAATTGTTCAAAAACCTCCTCTTGAGGTTTTGCG
>CAYIYS010000036.1:0-10821 GCA_964367975.1 uncultured Eubacteriales bacterium | reverse complement strand
GTTGATTAATTACTTGAATTTTTCTTTCTTTTTTTTGCTCAGCATCATAAAATTGATAAATGCCATTATCGATTTTGGTGGCTGCTATTTCATCCACTTGCACATCTTTGACACCAGTGAAACTATTCGTATTTATATAAAATTGCTTGCCTTTATCATTATTTGGCCATTTAAAATAGATTTTCATGCTTGGTCTCCTTTATATAATCGCATTAATAAATATAACATATTTACCATTGATACGCAAATAAATAATCGCCACTTTTTTGCTTTCATTTTGCTTGCTATAGTAAAGACTACATTTGACATCCCGACTTTCGCTGGCCGATATTGACAGCCAGAAAAAATAGCGTATATAATGGGAAGGAATGGGTATCTTTTGTAAAGATTAACCAGAATGATTTATCAAGCGCAAAAATTTAGCCAATAAATTATTAAAGTATAACGACAAAAGTTAGGAGGAGAAGTATGGCCGAATTGATTGTTACTCCTTATTGCCTGGAAGATTTCGATAAATTAACTCAAGCTGATAGTTATTTGGTTGGAAATGAGGGCTTTGGAGTCAGACTTGCTGCTTCATTTCCTTTAGAAACATTTGAAGCTTGTGTGAGTAAAGCCCATAACTTGGGCAAAAAACTCTATGTCAATGTCAATAAGGTTTTTACTAGTGATGAAATAGCCGGTTTAATTAACTTCTTACAATACCTTAAAAGTTGTGAAGTGGATGGCATTTTCTTTTCAGATTTTGGCATCTATAATATTGCCCAAAGATTAGAGATGGTGGACTTGCTTGTTTATTATAGTGAAACGCAAATGGTTAATTATCTCGATGCCGATTTTATTCATTCTTTAGGAGTAAAATCGCTTATCCTTTCTAAAGATATTACGCTTGAAAACATTCAAGAGTTTGCCGCCCATTGTACTTATGATATCGGGTTGCCAATTTATGGTTATTACCCTTTGTTTTACTCCAAAAGACAATTGATTAGAAATTATTTTGCGGAATATAAAAGAGATAGTTCAAGGTATAATAAAAATAGCCAATTAACATTGAAAGAACAACAAAGAAATGAGAGTTATCCAATTTATCAAGATGAAAATGGCACCAATATCTTTAGTGGTGAAATATTGTTAGGAATTGATTATTTGCAAAACTTCATTACTTTAGGCTACAGTAAATTTATTATTGATGGTGTTTTCGAAAATATTGATTATCTAGTCGAAATCGTCAATCTTTTTGCTAGTGCTAGAAAGACTAGTTGTCAATATGCAAGTATGCTCAAAGCTAAATATCCAAATAAGAATTATGGAACGGCTTTTTACTATAAGCAAATTGGGGTGAGTAACTAATGAAAAAAGTAGAATTATTAGCCCCGGCTGGCGATTTAACTAAACTCAAGATTGCGGTCGCTTATGGAGCAGATGCAGTCTTTATTGGAGGCAAAAAGTTTTCCTTAAGAGCGAAAGCTTCTAATTTTGATATTGACGATATTGCCCAAGGCGTCAAGTTTGCCCATGCTTATGGGGCAAAGGTACACATCACAGTCAATATTTATCCCCATAATGAGGATTTAGCGGGATTAGATGAGTATTTATTAGCTTTGGATGAGGCCGGAGTAGATGCCATCATTGTTTCATCACCCTATATACTAAAAAGAGCGCAAGAACTGGGTGTCAAATATGAAATACATATTTCTACACAACAATCTTCTGCTAACTTAGAAGCCATCAATTTTTGGCAAAGTCAAGGTGCTGATAGAGTAGTCTTGGCGCGGGAATTATCTTTAAAAGAACTGCAATATCTAAAACTTCATAGCAAAATGCCTTTAGAAGTCTTTATCCATGGCGGCTTATGTTCGTCATTTTCGGGCCGCTGTACTTTATCCAATTACATGACACTTAGAGATGCTAATCGTGGCGGTTGTGCTCACTCTTGTCGCTGGTTTTATGACTTAAAAGAGCAGGGTAAAATGATTAGTAGTGAACTTGAACCTTTTAGATTAGGATCTAAAGATTTATCAGCTCTTTTTTATCTGCCAAGTTTAATTGAGATGGGAATTGATAGTTTCAAGATTGAAGGTAGAATGAAGTCTTTGCATTATATCGCCAGTGTTGTTCAAGCCTATCGCACTTTGATTGATGATTATTTAGCTGATAGCAAAAACTTTCAGCGCTATGAGATGAGTAAATATGCAGAAATGCTTAAAAAAGCTGAAAATCGAGATAGTTGTGATGCTTGGTTAAAAGGCGATGTCACCAATAAAGATGGCTTATATTCACCTGAAGGAGAGCCTGCTTTACAAGATTTTATTGGTTTGATTGATAGTTATGATGCAAAAACAGGCTTAGCTTATTTTGAACAAAGAAATCACTTTAAAGTGGGTGATAAAGTGAGTATTATTCAACCTCATCAAAAAGAACAATTTTTTATCATCGACCAAATTTATGATGAAAATATGAATAGTCTTCTAGTCGCCAATCATGCCATGGATAAATTGTTTATTCATATTCCTTTCAAAGTGGGAGAATTTGCTATTATTCGCAAAGGATAAAAAAAGAATTGGTTGCCCAATTCTTTTTACTTACAGAGTTTGTTTTTTATCATTTCGTAAGCTTCAGCCGGAACATATTCTTTGAAATCAGAATTAATTTCAGCTAACTCTTTAATTGAAGAAGAGGAGATATAGAGGCTTTCCGCATTGGGAAAGAGAATGACTGTTTCAATATCCTTATTCATATGATGATTGAAGTGATATTGCGTGATTTCGTTAGAAAAATCAATTGTATTTCTGACACCCCGAACCATGGCACAAGCGCCAACTCTTTTAGCGTATTCTAGCGCTCTGCCTCGATGTTTATCGACTTTCACATTTAATAAATCTTTAGTCGAAGCTTTAATCATTTTTACTCTTTCATCAACATCAAAAGTCGCCTCAGGTTTGGATGGATTAACACAAACCACAACATAGACAAGATCAAATAATTTGGCAGCTTTTTCCATAATTTCAACATGTCCAATCGTAATTGGATCAAAACTGCCTGGATAAATCGCGATTTTTTTCATAATTCTCCCCTTAGCATTGCACTAATATCATAAAGAATATTTAAAAGAAATGCAAATTATTTCCTTTCAACTATTAAACCATGGCGGTAAGCTTTTAGTAAAAGTTTAAGATAATGAATTTGATCACGTAGTTCTTTGCCAATATCAGTATCACCCACACTTAAGCGTTTGTGAGTCGATTCATAAACGACGGTAGTGGAGATGATATCTTTGTTTTGTCTAACTACTGTTTCGACTCCTTCGAAAGGTTCATGCATGGCTAGCCTAATACCCCAAGAGTTGAAAAACATAGTATAACCGGCAATCCCGGTTGAGTGATGATAAGCTTTGCAAAAACCGCCATCAATAGCGATTAATTTACCATTCGCTCTAATTGGAGATTCACCTTTTTTAACTGCAACGGGCATATGGCCATTGACAATATGACATAAGGATTTAGTATCAATGCCAAACTCTTCAAAAATGCGGTTACACGCGTCCTCTTCATATTGATATTGATAATAATCATTGGTCGGTTCTTGATGAGTTTTACTATCTGCAATAAAAACTCTTTCGAAAGTTGTGATTTTCTTGCGACCGCAAGTTGGAGAATCCTTGCCTTGCCATAACCACCATAAGAAGTCTTCTCCATACATTTTTTCGGGGGTATTTAAAGTGCCATAAAAGCCTTGCCGCGCAATCATATCACAGTAGTCTAATAAATTTTTACCATAATATTCATAACCTTCAAAGACAAAGCGTTGGAAACTACCATCGCTTTCCATTGGAATGTTGCCATGGTATAACAAGTTACCATTGACAATCTTATACATTGAACCTCTAGAATAGAGGAATTTAATGTGTTCTTGCAGTTTGGTGGCATTTAAAAATGAGTGCATTAATCTTTCCATAACTTGACCTTCATCAGCTGAGAGGGTATAAGGATCTTTGGGATCAATGGTTGGAAAGTCAGTGTCTTTTAAGGGATAAGTCACGCCATCAATCTCAATAGTTTTTTTGTCATAGTTAATTTTTTCAAGTAGCAAGCGATCTTCCATGCCAAACTCTGGTCTTCTTTTAATGATTTTGCCTTCCATCTTATACATAATAACGTTGATGGCTTTGCGCATCTTACCTATTAGTTCGATGGTTTGCAAAGTAAAGTCACTATTCACTTCAATTTTTGGATAATAGATTGGATTGTCTTGATAAGTGGCATCAGCAAATCTAGCTAGTGGTAAAAGGTTGATACCATAAGAATCTTCAATCACATCAAGAATACTATATTTTAAAGCATTATTTAAAACATTAGCAATGCACGCTCCGCTTCCACTCGCAGCGCCCATCCATAAACAATCATGGTTACCCCATTGAATATCGACATTATGGTGTTGCATTAATTTATCAATAATGATATCAGGACGAGGCCCTCGATCAAAAATATCGCCCACTACATGTAAGGAATCCATGACTAGTCTTTTAATGAGATTGCACAAGGCAACGATAAAGGCTTGCCCGCGGTCAATATCAATAATAGATTGAATGATTTTTTTATAATATAACTTCTTATCCCTTTGGGATAAATCAATATTGATTAATTCATCAATGACATATTCAAAATCACGCGGTAAAGCTTTGCGAACTTTTGAACGCGTGTACTTTGAAGCACAGACTCGACATAACTCAATTAATTGCGATAAAGTATTAAAATACCAAGCCTCTTTATCTAGTGTTTTTACTAACTCTAATTTCATCTTTCTTTCAGGATAATAAATAAGAGAGGAAAGATTGGCGATTTCTTCTTCACTCATTTTATTCTTGAACAAGATCGAAATTTTGTTGCGAATATTGCCTGAGCAATTATTGAGAATGTGTAAGAAGGCGTCAGCTTCTCCATGAATATCACTAACAAAGTGCTCGGTGCCTTTTGGTAATTCCAAGATGGCTTGGAGGTTTATTATTTCGGTTGAGGCTCGTTGAATATTGGGAAATGAATTAGACAACAATTGGAGATAGTGTAGTTTTTCATTACTTATTTCTTCGTTCTTATCATTAATCACAAAAATCACTCCTCTTTACTTTAATATATAATATAACATTTTGTTAATTTTTTAAATGAAAGTTTGAAAATTGCCAGTTTAATTGACGATTGATGATTAGCATTGAAAAGTCCAAACTTGAAGAGATTATTCTTTTTATATAGTTTTTATTGTTGTATAATAGAAGCAATGCAGGAGGTGGGAATAATGGAAAATAAAGATTATAATTCACAAGAATTATTGGATGCTATAAAATCGAGAAATGTTTTGTTAATTCGCGAAATATTTGAAAATTACAACCTCATTGATATTGCCGAAACGCTTAATGAAATTGCTGATCCGACCGAATTAATCTTTATCTTCAAAACTGTCCCTCCTGAATATACGGGAGAGGTTTTTACCTACCTCGATAATGAAGTGCAAGAACGTTTGATTCGGGTTTTAAATTCCGAACAAATCGGCGATATTTTAGAGAATATTTATACTGATGATATTGTGGATTTCTTAGAAGAAATGCCATCCAATTTAATGATGAAAATTTTGCGCTCCGCTGATAGCGCAACACGCAAAAACATCAACCATCTCTTAAATTATAAGGAAAATTCGGCTGGTTCATTGATGACTACCGAGTTTGTGCAATTAAAAGCTACTGATACGATCCAAGAAGCCATGCATAAAATTAGGGCAACCGGTAAAGAGGCAGAAACTATTTCTTACTTGTTTGTCATTGATAATTCGCGTAAATTGGTCGGAACTTTGAAGTTGAAAGATTTGATCTTCGCTGAAGAGGGGCAAAATATTAACGATATTATGGAAACAGACATTGTTAGTGTAAAAACCACTGATGACCAAGAAGAAGTCGCTCAAAAGTTCAAACGTTACGATTTAAACGCTTTGCCAGTCGTGACCAATGATGAAAGATTAGTTGGAATTATTACAGTTGATGATATCATTGACGTTATCGATCAAGAAGCAACCGAAGATATTCAAAAGATGGCTGCTATGCAACCACTGCAAGAAGAGTATCTCAAATTATCACCATTCAATATTGCTAAGAAAAGACTGGGTTGGTTGATGATTTTGATGATTTCAGCCACCTTTACGGGGTTGATTATCAACAAGTATGAAGCGGCCTTGGTGGCCTTACCAGCTTTGACTATTTTTATACCTATGATTATGGATACAGGAGGAAACTCGGGAGGGCAAGCCTCGACCACCGTCATTCGTAGTTTGGCCTTAGGTGAAATGAGTGACGACAGTCTTGGAAAAGTGTTAATTCATGAAATGAGTGTAGCGCTTATCACCGGGCTAGCCTTGGCTATTTTTGTTTTTTTCTGGATTTTATTTGAAAATTTGGTGGGAATCATTAATATTGGAGATAGTACTTCACCATTAATGTTAGCCTCTTTGGTGTCTATCACACTCTTTGTGACCGTCTTTTTGGCTAAATCTGTGGGTGCAACATTGCCAATTTTGGCTAAAAAAGTCGGACTTGACCCAGCTTTAATGGCCCAACCAATAGTAACTACTATTGTCGACGCCCTATCATTAATGGTATACTTTTTATTAGTATCCCGAGTCTTTAATTTGATATAGGAGGAAGCATGGATAACGAAAACAAAATTGCAAAGCTACGTTATAGAGTTCTAGCAACGATAGCAGACTTTATTGTTAATGTGCTCATGGTAGCACTGATTTTGGTTGTGACTTCTTCAGTCTCAATTATGTCTTTATTCTTTGGCCAAACTTCAGTCATCAATTTACCTATCTTAATCAAACTAGTTGAAGTTGGCGTTTTGATTGCAACTTATTTTACCATTTATTTTGTAATTATTCCTTTGTATACTAAAGGTCAAACTTTAGGTTATTGGTTATTTAAAATTAGAGTAGTGCAAAATGATGGTAAGAATGTGACATTCATGTCCATGTTTGTTCGTTCAATGTTAGGCCAAATAGTCTTCAATTTAATTACCTTAGGGGTGGGAGTTATTGTCTCATCTATTCTAATGGTTTATCGCAAGGACCATTGTGCTATTCATGATGTTCTAGCGAAAACAATAGTCGTTGATGCACAAGGGGGATGAAAATATGTCAACACCACACAATCAAGCTACTAAAGGGGAGATTGCTCCAAGCGTATTAATGCCGGGCGATCCTTTACGAGCGAAGTTTATTGCTGAAAAGTTTCTGACGAATGTTAAGCAATTTAATGGCGTGCGAAATATGTTTGGTTTTACCGGCGATTATAAAGGTAAAAAAGTTAGTGTCATGGGTTCGGGAATGGGCATGCCCTCAATGGGCATATACTCTTATGAACTTTTCTCTTTTTATGGTGTCGAAAAGATTATTCGTGTTGGGACTTGTGGAGCCTTTCAAGCAGATGTGCATGTTTATGATGTCATTTTAGCCCAAGGTTCTTGCACCGATTCAAATTATGCGCGCCAATATGAATTAAATGGTGGAACATATAGTGCCATCTCTTCTTTCGGACTTTTAAATAAAGCCTATCAAGTTGCTAAAGAGCGAAATATTCGGGTTCATGTTGGCAACGTTTTAGCTAGTGATGTTTTCTATAATGTCAATCCTGATAATTGGAAAAGGTGGGCGCGACTTGGGGTGATTGCTGTTGAGATGGAAAGTTATGCTTTGTTTGCTAATGCCGCTTTATTAGGCAAACAAGCCTTAACGATTTTGACAGTCTCGGATTCGCTAATAACTCATCAAGAGACCACCGCCGAAGAACGGGAAAAGAAATTTATTGAGATGATGGAACTCGCTTTAGAAGTAGCATAGCGAGGGTAGAATAATGGGTAACACGATTTTTATCATCATTTTAGTCATAGTATTGATAGCATCAATACTTTTTGTCTTTAAAAATCGCGTTTATACTCTGTATATCGGCTTAACTAAAAACTTACATATTCGCAATTTATTAAGCAAATATGTTAATAAGAATGATTATTTATATTTACGCAATTTATGCTTGCGAATTGCGCCAGGTCATTATATCAATGTTGATCATATCATTATTGGTGATCGCTTTATTTATGTGATTGCTGCTAAGTTTTATCTCGGGTTTTTATCGGGTAAAGATACTGACGAAAAATGGGTTTTAAGTGATGGTAAAAATACCGACTTAATTGAAAATCCTTTGTTGGTTAATGAAATTAAAATTAATTATATAGCACAAATATTACGAGTAAATCCGAATGTTTTAGTCAATATTGTTTTATTAAGTCGGACTGCACATCTTGATTCAACAATAGATATTAGGAATAGTTCATTACATTTAATGGAGGAAAATAATGTGATCAAGTTGATGGAACGTTATGAAGCTGATACAAACTATCCAGTTTTTTCGAGCACTGATTTAGAAAGGACTGCTTCAGAGTTATATGAGTATCATCGGGCCAGCGTTGATGACAAAAGAATGAGTGGCAAAGGAAAATGGAATCATTAAAATATTTATATCGCATTGGACCAGGACCAAGTTCGTCACATACGATTGGCCCTTCTATTGCTGCGCAATACTTTAAAAATAAATATCCTGATGTCAGTGAATATCGCGTGACCTTGTATGGTTCTTTAGCCTTAACTGGGCGCGGGCATTTAACTGATGCAATCATCATTGCGACACTTTCGCCTAGCAAAACTAGCGTTATTTTTGCTGAAACATTTTTGAAGCATCATCCTAATGGCATGAAGTTTCAAGCCTTCAAGGAGGAAAAATTACTTGGTGAAGCAACAATTTACTCTGTCGGGGGCGGTAATATTGAAGTGGAAAATGAGATTACACTGGCTGTTAAACCTGTCTATCCTCACAATAGTTTTGCGGCTATCAAGCATGAATTAGCCCTTAACAATTGGTCCCTAGTGGATTATGTTAAGCACTATGAACCTGATCTTGAGGAAACGTTAAGTGAAGTTTTTAAGGTGATGTGTGATTGTGTTGAAAGAGGTCTTTCAACAAAGGGCCTATTACCTGGTGCTTTGAAACTAGAAAGAGTGGCTAAATCCATTTATCAAGATGCCAAAAAAATCAAACAAGACAAATCAACATATGAGTACAACAAAATGCTGGTTACTAGTTATGCTTATGCAGTTAGTGAAGAAAATGCTAGTGGTCATCAAGTTGTTTGTGCTCCGACATGTGGCTCGGCCGGAATTTTTGCGGCTTTGTTATATTACTTTTATCACGATCAAAAATGCACTCATCAACAAATTATCGAAGCTTTGATGGTGGGTGGAATTATGGGTAATTTAGTTAAGAAAAATGCGACAATCTCGGGTGCAAAAGGCGGTTGTCAAGCTGAATGTGGCACAGCTTGCTGCATGGCAGCAGCGGGAGTAGCTCACTTAATGGGGTTATCAAATGAAAAGATTGAGTATGCTAGTGAAGTAGCGATGGAACACCATTTGGGCTTAACTTGTGACCCAGTCTTAGGGTATGTGCAAATACCTTGTATTGAAAGAAATGGAGTCGCAGCCTTAAGGGCTTATGATGCGGCTTTATATGGCAAGTATATTGCTCCCCATAGATTGAATAGAATCAGTTTTGATGAAGTCGTTAATGTTATGAAGAAAACCGGCCTGCATTTAAGGAAAGATTATAAAGAAACCTCACTTGGTGGCTTGGCTAAAGAATATAAATCGAAGCATCGCTAATAATTATGTTATAATGTCTTTTATGAAAGTAGGTATCTAAATGAAGACTAAAGATCTATTTAAAAAAGCATCCGAAACTTTTGCTGAATATCGTAAAGAATTTAGTATCTATTGTTTAGTTTGGATTATTATCATGGGACTGGCTTTAGCTCTTTCTTTTGTTGTTCAAATAAGTTTTGTTCTCATTTTTCTATTATTATTTCCAATTGAGTTTAGTTTAAATTTCATTGCTAAAAAAGCTGGAGAACATCTACCACTCGATGAAAAAGATTTTTATTTTGGTTTTAAATCTTATCCTAGTAGTTTGATTTTTGGTTCAAAAATGAATATCAAGGGTTTGTTAATGGGATTTTTATGGGCGCTAATTTCTTTACTAGTTGGCTCACTTATTATCATGTTAATTTTTTCCCAAATTGAACCAGCGTTGATGAATGAGATCGCAGGATATGCTAATGATGTTAATAGAATGGTTGAAACCATCATGGCAGTTAAATGGGTCCAAGAACTCTATCTAATCTTATATGGCGTTAGTGGTCTAGTTTTCATGCTGGCTTTTGCCATCAAGGGTACACCTGCTAACATGGCCGCTTATGTTTGCTTTGACGCACCTTTTGATCCAGATAGTGGAGTCAAAATATCGAAAAGAATCGTTGATAAAAATAAAAAGCAATACACGCTAATTAATATCATTTTTGTGTTTTTAATTGCTTTAGCTGCTGTTGTTGGTTTTTCCTTCTATTATTTGACTTATGGCTCATTATTTGTCAATCAATATGCCGTTTTATTAATCTCTAGTTTGTTGGCTGCTTTTATCTTGGCTCCTCTTAATATTTACTATCAACTCGTCAAATTTCAATTCTATGATGCTTATGGAAAGCCTGAAATAGCTCTAATCATTGAGGAATTAAAAATCAAGCGGGAACAAGCCCAACAAAAGATGAATGAACAACAAGATAACCAAGAAAAATAGTTGCCAATTGATAGTTACTATGGTATCATAAAAAAGCACGCTGGAGCAGTACTCAAGTTGGTGAAGAGGTATCCCTGCTAAGGATATAGGTCGGGTAACTGGCG
>CAYIYS010000035.1:0-10931 GCA_964367975.1 uncultured Eubacteriales bacterium | reverse complement strand
TTTAAAAAATAAGAAAACACCCTTCGAAATTATAATTCGAAGGGTGTCTCTATTCATTTTAATTGTTCTCTAATCTAAACGATTATTGACTTACTCGATAAATGAATAATCTAGTTAAGCTAACTTTTATGTTTTAACGTTAACTTACCAAATCTAGGCTGGGTTAGCAACTTTACCATCCTTTAAATCGAGAACGTTAATGTTAATTTCGTATTCATCAACGCTATCCTTTAGAATTGCTAATTTAGTAGCATCTGTAGCATCTCTTGTATATAAATAAATCTTTTGTGTTTTAACTTCGTGAGCATAATCGGCAGTGGCAGGGATTAAACCTGTTACGGTGTATTCGAATTTCCCTTCTTCATCAAATGCAACTTTCAATGTTGTAGCAGCAAGCTCTGTTGCAATTAATTTTGTTTCTTGACCATCAGTAATGCCAACCCATAACTCTGTACCAGCTGGAACATTGACAGCCGATAGCGATAGAACAACATCAGCTGCTACGGTCAAAGCACTGCTATCATAGACATAATAATCTTCACTACCCATTGTTTCCATAGGAACATCATCAACAGAAGCACTATTGATTAATAGTTTGGCTTTGAAATCGCCAACATTAATTGTGATTTCTTTAGTAACACCGGCAAATAAGAAGGTATAATGATATGTTCCTTTTACAGGTTTCCCTTCATCAATCTCCCAAGCATCAGCAAATGGTAATGCAGCAGCTTGTGTCTCTGTATAACCAATTGATGGTACCATATTCATGTATCCTGTAGGATAAGAACTAATCACTTTAACTTCCCCACTAGATTGTAGGTTCTTTGAAGCATCTGGGTATTCCTTTGTTACAGAGTAAGGATAGGTACCAGCGGGAATATCAGCAATCCCGATAACTCCTACCAATTGGGTAGCATCTGCAACATCAACATTGTAAACTCCATCTGTAGAACAAACTACATCAGTAACAGTGGCACCAATTTGAATACATTGATATCCCTCTCCGCCTGTTGAGGAAGATGTAGCAGTGGCACTTGTTTTACTGCCACTTAATACGAACACTTTTGGTGTTGGATTCTTAATTTCAACATTGATAACTGATTTATATTCAACTCCATCTTTCAAATAAGATAGTGCATATGAATAACTACCAGCAACTGTATTCTTATTAACTTCAACATTGGCTGTTTTAGCAACAATTTCATCCTTATGTGAAACTAATTGAATTGCCGCTTTTCCACTTAAGGTCTTTACTCCGTCTTCTTCGCTAACTGTAGTGAAGGTATAAGGTGTGAAGACACGTAGTTGATTAACAGAACTTGAAGTTACTTTTGATAAATCAATATTTTCGGCATCATAAGCAATCTTCTTAGCAATTGCTGCTAATTTAACTGCACCTGCAGGAGAAACCAATTCAGTCCATTTACCAACAGTGAATACCTCACCAGTTGCAATAGCAGTTGTACACTCGTAGTATTTTCCGGCTTCTAATACATAATCACCTACTGCATAAGTTGCAGTTGCACTATAGGCACCTTTGTAAGGTGTTGTATTTTCTGCAAATACTGCATAACCATTATATGTACCAGGACCAAAGTTGAATACTTTGCGTTGGAATTCAGGATAGTCATAAATTGTTGTTTGATCCGCAATAACGTCTGCATCTGAAGCAGCGCTGCTTTGGAAATTATTCAACTCAAATTTGTAGGAATAGGTATAAGTTGAAGCATTCAATGGTTTTTCAAATGTATAAGTATTTGACGCTTCATCAAATACGTAATCAACTACTCTTTTATTTGTTGTATCTTCAACAGATGAAACTTCACTAACTATGCTTGCAGTTGGAGCCACAACATTAATAACAACTGATGCGACTTCACTTGAAGCTGATGTAGAAAGAGTGAAAGTATACTTACCAACTGGAGTTTGTGAACTAATAACTTGAGTTACTGTTTGCGCCAAACCTGTCTTGGCAGCAGCATTAAATGTTTCATACATCTTTAAGCAGTCGTCATTTAATGGATCAGATGTGCCATCTGCTTTGGTTTCAATACCAGAAACTAAAGCGGCGTTTGCGCCACCAAATAATGATGGTCCTGTAACTGCAATGTTAAAGGTATTATCAACATATTCATTCTTGGCAAAGTATTTGGCAAAGAAATCAAACTTTAATTCACCATTAACTTTGGTTTCATATGGCCTAGTGATTGTATAAGAACCATCGGCATTTGCAACGACTCCTAATACATCATCAGCATCCAAAATATCGCCATCGTCATTTTCGTCATGTTTGTATTGAACATCAAATTTTTCTTTTGCCACTGTCGTAATATCATCAATGACATAAGAGCCCTTCTTGAGACCAAGTGATGAAGTTGGTTCCACTACGTGAATAAGAACTTCAACTTCTTTTGTGCCCAATTTATAAATGTGGGTATAGTCACCAACGACTGTATCCTTAGTGATAGTATATTGACCCGCAACAATAGAATCTTCATCTGCGACATCTATCTCTTTGCGGAGAGTATTGACAGCGGTTGCACCTGCAGGAACATTTGTGACTGCTGAGAAGGACATACCTTTACCAACAATGTTATCTGTTGCTAGGTCAATTGCATATGCAAAAGCAGGTTCTCCTGCTGGAGCGAAAGGTTTTGTAACTGTGTAAGAACCATCTGCTCCTTTAACTGCATTGGCAATATCTTCAACTTCAAATACTCTTGTGTCATAAGTATATTCCATTGTCTTAGAAGCTCCATCTTTGGACAATTTAACAGTTAATTTGTCTCCTTGAGCAATGGCTTCTTTAACATCTAGAACATATTTCTTAGCGATGAAATCATAATAGGATTGATCCTTTAAGGTCTTTCCTACGATTTCAATTGTTGCACCTTCAGAGCCTTTAACTTCAATTGTATCAGCATCAATAACTTTGACTGATTCAATTGTGATAACTGCTTCTGGAGCTGAAACTTTCACCTCGATTGTATTGGAAGAAACACTTCCAACTTTAGCTACTACTTGGAAAGAACCAACACCACTTGGAGTAAATTCAAAAATCTTTCCTGATTGAATTGACTTTGCCCCATCAATATACCATTCAATGGCTGTATTAGGATTTGTGTTAGCATTTAAAGTAGCAGAGACTGTAACTTTCTTAATTGAAGTACTGACTTGTTCCAACAAACTTGATGCTGCGGAGATACTGACTGAGCTAACGGCAGCATATGCGCTGCTGCTTGAGCTTGTAGTCGTACCGGTTGACGAACTGGATTGAGTGCTTGATTGTGAACTAGCACTGGATTGTCCACCGCAGGCCACTAGAGTTAGTGTTAAGACTGATGTTGTAACTAATCTTAAGATTTTTTTCATATTAAAAATCACCTCTGTTTTATCTTTCTTAGCTGCCTTTCACAGCTATATATGAAAATCTTTTTTTCTTATATTACACCCGGGATGAGTCAGTCTCAATCCCGTGTGTTATTACGTATTTATATATCTGTTTAGACAACTAATTGTATAAGTCAAACAATGATACTTTTGTTATTGTACCAATTGGCTTTGTGGCAGCCTTATCAGAATAAAGTCGAATATATAATGAGATATCTGAATTTGCTACCGATACTGTCCAAGGAATATCAATACCTTTTGCTGTATCAAGTTTTGCACCATCTCCAGGAACTGTGAAATCACCTGCTGGAGTTAATTCACAAGCAGCATCTTCCCACACCTTATAATAAACTGTACTTGGTAAGTTATTACCTACAACAGCAATTGATAATGGGTACTCTTGTGCTGCAGCAGCTTCTGAAACTAAGAAAGTTCCTTTAGCTTCTTCCAAGAATAAACGAGTCTTATTGTTATAGACGGACTCAATCTCTAAGGAAGCATCTTTAACTGCATGAATAACAATGGTCTTTGTGAGACTACCGATTGTTAATTTAATTGAATAATCTCCAACTTCTTTGATTTCAAATACTGCGGCATCTGTTCCACCATCTAAATCGTAGATAACATTTTCTAGTGCAGAAGTATTAGATTTTAAATGACCATCACTTGTTCCTGTGTCAACAACACCGAAGACATCTGTTCTTCTATTATAGACACTTGGTGTAACAATTTCGACTTCGTATGCAAGTTGATTAGAAGCAGGAACATCCATATTTTCAATCACGAATGATAAAGCCGATTTATATGGTTTCTTTGCAGCATCCAAAACAATTTCATATTCATTTGTTGCTTGCATTGCTGCGAATTTAGTTGCTACTAAAGCAGCTGCTGAATCTTTATCTTCCAAAGATGCTAGTTTAAATTCCAGCTTTGGCTCGGCCTTAATGACTCTAATGGTTACATCTTTTGTCAAATCGCCGATTTGAATTGAATACTTATAATCACCAGTACTTGTTAGATTATCAACCTTTAAAGCGAAAACGTTATAAAGATCAATTGATCCATCCAAACTTGAGTAGTATTTATAGGTTGCTGCTGCAGCACCAACGCCTCTATTAGCGACTGCGTTGCCGTTTGCACCAATCTTAATTGTTGTTTTTGGAGTATTCAATACTGCCTTATCAGCAAGGATTGTATCCCAAGAATCAGTAGCCACTAAGGCTGTAGTAACTCTATATACTAAACCTTCATGAACGAATCTGGCACCAACAGCTAGGGTAGTAGTAGCAGCACCATCTACAACCATAGCAGTATCTAGAACATCACCTGATTTAGCATCAAGTTTTGTCCAATCTGTAGGTGTAGCAGTAGGATTTTTTGTTGTATTCGCAACTGTTGTTGTATAAATTTTTCCTTCATATGAAACAAGTGCTCCACTTGCATAATCAGCTTTTTCTGAATCCCAAGCGGCAATACCTAATGTTGCAGCCTTTAATCCAGAGTTAACAACTGTATCTCCAGCAACGACTGTAGGAGCAGCATAAGCAACACCATTTTCGTAAATGATTTCATTTGCGGCATCGATTGCGCTTGTTAAAGCCCAATTAGCACCCAATGTTACTAAATCATCACCTACAGGGACAGCAGCATTATCAGCAGCTGATGATGTATAGAATTTACCTGTTGGTTGATAATAAACTATAACTCCGTAGTCATAATCTGCTGATTTTGTAGCAGACCAAATATTGGAATATTCCGTATTGGCAGCGACATCGAGTTCAACACCAATCTTACTATTAACATCATAACCTTCAATAGTTTGTGGACCAGTTGCAGATGTCTTATATACTAAGAAATCTTTGTTTGTGGTTCCGTTATTGAATGAGTTAGCAATGTCAGCTGATAGAGTTCTTGCGCTTTCATAATTCTTTAACACAGCGTTAAAGATTAATTGTTGAGCATTATTGCCAGCAACTCTTGGTTGAGCAATAGTGTATAAACTCTTATCTGTTGCATCTTGAACCAATTTTTGACCCTTATTGCCAGAAGCATCATTGAGTTGAACAGGATCCAAACTTAATGAGGCTTGTGGTTCAACTAATTTGATTACTACTGATTTTGTCAACACTGGCGCTACTGCTTCAGATGTATAGACACTAGCAGTAATTGTATAGTCACCTGCTGGTGTTGTTGAATCAAATTTAGCAGCATAAACAACATCTTGTTCCGTTTCATCTCTCATTGTTGTAACAACTGAGTTAACAATTTGAGTTGAACCTGTTGCTAATCTAAATACGGCAATACCATCAGGTCCGACTACAGATAATTGAACTCTATTTGGCTTTGCAGTATTAGCGGCCGTATTCATAACTGCTGGAATAGCAATGTTATCAGCTGAGAACTTAACTTGGAAAGCTCCACTTGCCCCAGCCACATCGCCTGAAGCACTAGCTAGATATGGTTTTTCAATCTTGAATGAACCATCTGCACTTGCAGTTAAGCCACCCTTGCCATTAGCAACATTGATATTAAATACTTGGGCAGCGGCATCAATTGCGTTTGTTCCCAATGCTACATCGTATTGTTTTGTTGCACCATCTGCATCTTTGGCAGCTTGTTTAGAAATTACCAATTCCGCTTCTGGATCAACGACAACGATTGTTGCAACCGCTTCTTTGGCTCCAACTTTATACTTGAAAGCATAGGTACCTGAAACGGTGTCTTTATTAACTTTGAGGTTATATACTAGATTATCACCATCTTGGTATGAACGAGGACCTGTAGAAGAAGAAATAGCAGCTGCCCCCGCTGGAACTGTGGCCGAAAATTCAGTGGCATAATTACCAACAAATTCATCGGTTGCCCACTTAATTTCATATGTTGTCTCTTCAGCATTGCTTAAATCAGTGTTGAAAGGTTTTGTGATTGTGTAAACACCATCAACAGCCTTGACAGCTCCGACACTAGCAACTTCTACTTTTTGTAAATCATAAACGAATGATTTGACAACTTCCTTATCGCCTTTCTTCAAAGTGATTTGAACGTCTTCACCTTGAGCTAGAACTTTAGCAAGTTCAATAATATATTTTCCCTCGCTTAAGGAATAGCGTGATGTGTCCTTTAAGTCGTGTCCTTTAACAACGACTGAGGCACCAGAATCGCCTTCGATTTCGATTGTATCTGCATCGATAACTTTTGGTTCCTTAACTGCAAATTCGCTTGGAGCAACGCCAGCTTGGCTGACCTTGACTAGAATTTCATTAGAAGCAACTGAACCAACTTTAGCAACAATCTTGTATTCGCCTTCTGCTGAAGGTGTATAGTCGAATGTCTTGCCTGTTTGACTGTCTTTAACGCTGTTAACATACCACTCTAACTTTGTTGCAGGATCTGCTGCACTGTCAAATTTGGCAGTGACTGTGACCTTCTTGGTCGCTCCTGAAACTTGGGTTAAAGAGCTAGAGTCTGCTGAAATGGAAATTACGCTGACGGCAGCATAAGCGCTGCTTGAGCTTGTAGTTCCAGTTGAGGACGATTGAGTGCTTGGTTGTGAACTAGCACTTGATTGTCCTCCGCAGGCCACTAGAGTTAGTGTTAAGACTGAAGTCGTGACTAATCTTAAGATTTTTTTCATATTAAAAATCACCTCTTGCATGTATATTAGCACATACACGCGAGAGGTGTCAAACTTTTTCGAATACTATTACTATGTAATATGCTGGCAGCCATTGCTTAAAATTGTCTTAATCGGTTCACAAAATTAAAGCGGTCAGCAATCTACTCTACTAACAACTGACTTCATAATAAACCTTTTGACTTCAAAAGTAAAGTAAAATCGTGAGGGTAGATATAGAGTATTCATACTCTTATCTATTATAGCATCTGTGCCCTTCTTGACTAAAATAAACAAAGCCAGCCTCTTCGCTTGATGAAGCGACAAGTTAATGAATATTTTGCAGTCCTATTTAGGAATAAAAATGCTGCAAAATCGGGTAAAAAGCCATTTCAATGACTCATTTATCTTGCATTAAAATCTTGATGATTTCAAGCAATAAACCCGTTTCAATCAGCTTCTTGGTAGTCTTGGAAGGATAACTTGTCAACACCTTTTGATAGGAGAGAAACGCATACTTATGAGCTTGAATATAGAGGACCAACTGTGAATAATATTTCTTGATCTCAACCACATCCCCTTTATTTATAAAGTCGAAAAATTGTAACATTTGTCGATTTCGCAAAGTTACACGATAGTACGGCCTCTTTAAAAAATAATATTGTTGTCCGAGCAATATTCTGCGTCCATTTGTTTTCTCGCGATTAGTAACAACAGTTGGTAACCCCCTAGGATTGTTTTTTAACACTTGCCCGTCCAACAATACTAATTCACTTAGGTACCCGCTGGTTCGTCTGCCTTGCTTAAGATACCTTTGGCGCAAAAGAAAATCCTCAGCAAGTTCCTTTTTAGAATCCAGAATCAAATAAACTCCTTGAGAGACACGCTCAAGTTTCCCGCTCTTAACCAAGCGAGCTAATTGTTGACGCTTATTGCTAGGCGAGATTCCTTTAACTTTAAGAGTGGCTGAGGTAAAAACTTTACCTTTGCCATATTGTTTTTCAAGGTAAGGTAAAAGGTCGATTTTCTGATATTTTATAGTTTCCACTCTTACTCACTCCCTTGTTTGAATATCTATGATATTACAGTAATGATTATAACGTTTACAACTTTTTTTGTCAAACTTTGTGACAATTTATTTTATCACCCTAAATTAGCACGAAATCAAACGCAAAGACGACTAACTTTTTCGGCTTGCCATTTATCAATTACTTGAGTCTGAACCTAATTTATTGCAAAATAAAAATCTCTAATTATTTAGAGATTTTAGAACTTCATGGTGCTGACTATAGGAATTGAACCTACAACCTACTGATTACAAATCAGTTGCTCTGCCGGATTGAGCTAAGTCAGCATAGCGTATATCGTAAAAATAATTGGTGACCCGTACGGGATTCGAACCCATGAATGTATGCGTGAAAGGCATATGAGTTAAGCCTCTTCTCCAACGGGCCACAACAATGGCGCCTAGTGTAGGGATTGAACCTACGACCGATCGGTTAACAGCCGATTGCTCTACCGCTGAGCTAACTAGGCACTTGCACTCGTGCTTTATAATAATATCATATTTATTTAAGCATTTCAATAGTTTTTAAATGAAAAAACCACGATTAAATAACACCCAATTTATCCCTTATTTTTTCATATTTTTATTCAATTTTGAGGGCTAAATTGTTAACCCATTTGCCTTTACGCCACAAGTAAGTGGCAACCCCCATTTTCAAAAAGTCAGTGATTTGCACTAAAGTATAAATGACATAGATATCCAGCTTGGTAAAATAGATTAATGAAAAAGCCACGATGACTTGGCACCCCCACATAAAGAGTGAATCTAAAATCAGAGTTTGCATAACTGCTCCCCCCGCTCTTAACGTAAAGAAACAGCAGGAAGAATATGTATAAGTGACAAAGAAGAGTCCACTAATCAGCATTAAGTGTGAAGCAATTGAGCGCGTTTCCGCCGAAACATTATACAATAAAGGAATCCAACGCGAAATAATCACCATGATTACGCCACAACCCATAGCTACCAAAACCCCTAAAGTAATTAGTTTAGTTGAGTCTTGCCAAGCTTGTTCTAAGTTATTGGCACCTAACTCTCCACCAATAATAATCCCAATACTGTTAGCTAAAGCGCCAAAGAGAATGAAAAACATATTATTGGCAGTTTGTGAAATGGTTAAAGCTGAAACAACATTCTCACCTAATTGTGAATAAGCCAGGACAATGGCAGTCGTGCCAACCGACCAGAAGAAATCATTCAAAATTAACGGTAAACTCTTCTTTAAGATACGTTTAAATAAAGAAGGGGCAATCCGAAAGTCTTTAAAGACACCTTGAGCGAAAACAACCCCCTTTTTGTGAGCTACAGCAATCAAAATGAGACATTCCACTGCTCTAGCTATTACGGTGGCTATCGCGGCGCCTTTGACCCCTAATGCCGGTGCACCAAAGTTACCAAAGATTAAAGCGTAGTTTAACAAACCATTGACGACCACTGCCGCTAAACCAGTGATCATGGGAATTTTCGTTAAACCCACTTCCCGAAAAGAAAAAGCATATAAAAAGGTCACACCAATTAAAGGCAGAGCCCACATCATCACCGTTAAGTAAGTAACCGCTGCTTGAATAGAAGCTGCTTCAGTTAAAAACATCGCCGCTAAAGGTTCTTTAAAGAAAAAGAAGCATAACTCAAAGATAAAGACAATCCCAATTCCGAGAATCACCTTGGTGCGAAAGGCTTGCTTAACCCCTTCCTTATTTTGAGCGCCCATATATTGAACTAGAAACAAGCCAGCCCCCGAAATAACTCCCATGATCACAATATTAACCACAAACATGATTTGGTTAGCAATCGCTACACCAGCAATGGCATTTTCATTTAGTTGACCAACCATGATATTATCAAGAAGGTTAACAAAGTTAGTAATCCCTTGTTGCAAAATAATTGGAATAGAAATGTGTAAAACTCGTTTATAAAAAGCTTTATTTCCAAATAGCTTACTTAACATAACTACTCCTTCCTAAAATAAAAAAAGACAATTCATGTCTTTAAAAAACAACGTGGTGGGCCTGAATGGAATTGAACCAGCGACCTTGCCCTTATCAGGGGCACGCTCTAGCCAACTGAGCTACAGGCCCATACATCGCTTTAATAATATAGCACTTTTTCAAAGGAGATGTCAATAATTTTTAAGGTATTTGACCCGAAAAAGCTTGGTTTGGCTTGTTGAGGCAAAACGGGGGACAAAAGGATAGATAAAATCAGCAATTTTCTCTCTACTTTTCAAACATAACTAGCAGTCCAGTTAAACCAAAGATCCTTTTTTATTAACAATCATTTAGAGGCTGAGCATCATTATTTTAAACTTGTTATTCAATCATTAATTATTTGATGAGATGATATACTTTGGTTATTTTTGGATTATATACTAGATTGGGCGGGAGGCAACTTTTATGGATATCAAAAGACATCTGGAAAACATCTGATCAGTTTCCAGTAATTTTAATTACCGGACTAAGACAAGGGGGAAAACAACAATGTTAAAGGCCCCCTGTGCTGATGATCATTATGTCACTCTTGATAATCCAATCATTTTAAATGAGGTAACCAATGAGCCTTCGCTGTTTTTAAAAAAACAATAATGCTCCTTATTTATCCAATCGAAATAAAGATGAGTGCCAACCCAACAAAAGAGATGGCCAAGAATTTCAATGTGTTAAACAAAATTGCAAATGGCATTATCCTTTGCCAATATAAAAAAAAATATCTAGCCGAAAATATTATTGTTTTACCAATTGCATACATTTGAGTATTTTACCTAGACGCTTGGTTAAGTTTCATTTAACTTTATTATTTTGTCTCTTCATTATCTGGTTTAAATTCTAAAATATTACACTTTTGTAACAACAAAAAAAGACCAAGGTA
>CAYIYS010000034.1:5957-11044 GCA_964367975.1 uncultured Eubacteriales bacterium | reverse complement strand
AATTGTGTGACGCAAAGCTAAAGGGTCTTTCAAAACAAGACAGCCAGTTACTATTATCGGCGCGATAATAGTTTTTTTGTTTTGAAAGGGGCGGCAGTATGCAAAAGAAGAAAATATTAATTAATAAAATGCTTAATGCTTTTGTGAATTTTTGCCTTCTTTTAGCTTTGGCTGTTTTGGCTTTTTCAATACCGCACACGTACGCTTTTATGACTCAAAGTGATGTTAAAGAAACATTTTTCCAAATGGATGAGATGACAGCAGTTATTTCATCTTCAGATACAATTATAGAAAATACAATTGAATTAAAAGGTTTATCATATTTTGATTTAGCTGATTTATCAATGCTAGATCAAATGGCGATATCGACCAACTTTACAGTTTATAATGATTCAGAAATTAAGCAAAGAATTCAAATAAAATTTAGCGAAATTAGTGAGGGTTTAATTTATTTGGTAGTTGATGAAAGTCAAAACGATTATCAGTCAATCATCGAACAAACCACCGATGGCTTGTCATCTGACAGTACGACAACAACCGTCAAAGGTAAGATAGATTATCATAATTATCAATATCTTTCTAATTTATATGAAGGAGTTACTAACATTTTACAACCAGGTGAAAGCCAAACAATCAAAATAGTTTACTTCGGCGATTATGACAGCTTATCTTTGCAAGACAAACCAAACTACTTAAGTTTAGCATTTAATCCATTGCTAACTATTCGGGCTCAGCAAGTCCATCCATTAAGAGGAAGTTACGATTATGATCTCGATTAATAACAAAATCAAAATAGTTTTGACAATGGTGATCTTAACGGCTCTATTAACCTTTACCTTTGCTTGGTTTGTTTATGAAAAAAATATTACCAATGCCATCGAGATTGGAAAAGTAGAACAAGGGCTTGAAGTTTACTTTGAGGAAGATGAAGCGACAGTATTAAGTTTTTCCCAAATAAAGAATGATACTAGCGGCGATTACTATGATAGCGAAAGTGGTTTAGTAATTATTAATGCCGGTGATCCGACAGCCCTTAACTATATTGAAAATTTGCGAGTTAAAATTCATTTAAAACCAGAAGTAATAAGTGCTTATCGATTGTTAATCAAAGATGAATGGGTTTTGACTAGAACGTATAAGAACTCAGGGGTTATTCTTGAGCAAGCAATTATGCACGATAAAACAAATAATTACATTTCATTCAATATAGTTGATTCAGAAAATTACGTAGTTGATCCGAGTAGTGAGATGATATATTCAACAATTCAAGCCCCTGTTAGTGAGGAAAGTTATACAATTGATTTCATTGATGGTGGCGAAGAATATGGCGTTAGAGATAACGATATATATAGTGAGATTTGCCTGATATATCTAGATATAAAGCTTGATATTGTGCAAGCCAATAGATACAAAGAAGTTTGGCAAATAGCAGGATTGGATGATTTTATTCCAATTTATTAATTAAAAGTAAAGGAGGACAAAGTTATGAGTATTACAAATTTTAACAAAGCAAAAAGACTGATTGTAATGGCTTTTGTAACTTTGTTAATGCTAATTTCCGGAATTAGTATAAAAGCTTTACTTAGTAATTCTAGTGATAAAGTAGTCAAAGCACATGAATATTATAGTGATTTCTGGCGCGATTCAAATTTTGAGTTTATAGATTATGCCGCTATTGAGACAAATTATATTACCTTTAAAGAATATAAAAATATAGTGGCAAGTTTGAATGATAGCCAAATTGATGCTTATAGTGTTGTTATTGAAGATGGCATGGATTTATATAATTTATCATATAATTCACGTTTCAATGGAACAGTTGAGATTTATCAAAAGTATCTTAAGTCACATTATATTTTAGGGAATGACATTAATTATGATACAATAGCAGGTAATGGCTATTTATTTTCGCCTTTAGGTTCCGATGCTTACCCATTTATAGGAACTTTCGATGGGCAAGGATTTGAAATCTCAAACTTATTTTTTAAACCAATTGATAATGAATCTGATTTTGATACTTATTATAATTTAAAATATTATTCTTTCATTTCAGTTTTGGGAGATAGCCAAATAAATAATGCCTATATTAAAAACATTCGTTTTAATAATCCAATTATCATGCAATCTCAATCCATCAAACAATTAAAATATGCATCTTATGTAGTGGGGCTGAATAAAGGTCTTGTCGAAAATGTTGTTGTCTATGATGATAGGGGAGAAGCGGCGGGAATAGCAGCTGCAGGTGGCTTTGGTATCTCGGGTATCGTTACTGATAATATCGGCCATTTAAAGAATAGTTTTATTGTCACAAATAGAATAGTTTCTACTTCTGTCGCTAGTAATTTAGGAATTAATCCGGTCCTCTATTCTAATACTTTAACCATTAATAATTCTAGCTATAGCGGAATCGTTGAAAACGTTTATTATGATGCCACAAAATACACCGGAAATATCACAATTAATCAAGAAATGACTTCCACAACACCTGGCAGCGACATTCTTGGTCTTTCAACTAGTGATTTTCAAACTGCCAGTTTTGCAGCGACAGGATTTTATTTGAATAGTAATTATCCAGCCGGTCTGGTCACAAATATTTATCCAGATTTGCAAGGTCTTGAGGCAGTTTTATATGATACAGTGACTTATTATATGATTAGTAATGGTCGTGATTTGGTTGTCATGAGCGACTTGATTAATAAGTATGCTTACTTTAGAAGTCAAAATTTTGCCCTATTTGATTGTATTGATATGAAAGCGGTGGCAAGTGGCGCTTATGTTCCACCAAGTGTAGCTTTTAATGGCACATTTACATCTATTGATAATTCTGAGAATTGTGATCATACTCATTTGGGAAATAACGAGTATCATGCCATTATCAATTTAACAATTAAAGCGGGTTCTATCATTGATAATAAGCACGTTTATGGCTTATTTGGAGTTTTAAATGGATCTGTTCAAAATATCAATCTAGTTAATGCCAAAATTATGCTAGAAGATGTTGATAGTTTTTCTAGTAGTGAGACAGCTGAATATGATGTCGGCATGATTGCCGGGTTGACTAGAAGTAATGCGGTAATTAACAACGTTTTTATCAATGGAGACATTTTTGATCAAACATTAAGTAACAATCATGTTACTAAGATTGGAAGAGTAAACATTGGAGGTGTTGTTGGCAGAGGTCCAGGCAGCATTAATAATGTTTCAACAAGCGGTGCGATAAATGGTATTAAAACTGATTATTCTGCCACTTCACATTTGAATGGTTCATCTTTTGGGGGCATTATTGGCCTAGCGGAAGATACAGCTTTAACTAATTTGGCTAGCAATATGACCATAAAACCAATCAGTTATAATGATAGCGTTAACGCTAATTTAGTTACTTATGTTGGTGGTCTAGTTGGTTCGGGTAGATTAAATGCTTTGACAGAAGTAGTCAATTACGGGTCCATCTATGCTACCAAAGATACTTCATATCAAGGGACGATTTACCTAGGTGGAATAATTGGTTATAGTAGTGGCGTTAATTATGCTGTCGAAAAGGTAGTAAACTATGGTGACATCTATTTTGATCATCTTGGTTCAATCAAAGCCCGGGTAGCTGGCTATGGAACGATCAATTCGAATAGTCAAGAAATCATCTATGGAGTTGGGACAGCTTTTGATATCTATACCAATTCATATGCCGGTTTTTCAACCGCTGATGGTGCCGCTTTGCAAACAAGTGATGTAAAAATGACACATGGTATCATTGCAGATGCTACCGATATAATAATTAATGGTCTCCATGTAGAAAATAAATCATCAACAGCTACAACTAGTGTTGATCTTACAATAACAGGCACTTTTGTCAGCAACTTTATTTTTGAAAACGGAACGGGGAAATCAGCAGTTTTAAATAAATCATATAGTAGCCTTAATGTTGATTTTATTACGACTAATAGTTTAACAATGATTGATACTTTCATTAGTGGTAATAGTTATGGTAAAAATATAAATTATAATGGCTTGCGAAATGAAGGCAATTTGAATATTAATATTTCTCACCAAACAACCCAATATTTCCGCCAAACTAGCACTAGATTTAAAGAACTAGTAGTGGTGGGCTTACTTGAGGAAATTAGTCAAGGCAAGATCGCTGAAAATTTATATAATGGTGGAGATATTACTATTAAAACCACTCATGCTAGCGGAACTGTCAAATACAATGTCTTCGTTTCGGGAATTGCCTATAAGAACCTAAATACAAATTTATTTACTGATGCCGGCGTTTCAAATACTAGTTTAACAGTCAATCCCTCATTTACTGGCTCGATAAATAATGCCTTGAATTATGGTAATATTGATGTCGAAATGAGTGTTTTTGGTCAAAGTAGAATTGGTGGAATTTGTGTCTTTAATTCATCCTTGATTTCCAATGCTTTTAATATCGGTGATATTTATAATAAAAATTATGTCTATGATCCAACTTCAGCAACCACAATCACTGCACCAAATGATACTTACAATAATGATGAATTTGAAGTTGAAACTGGCGGTATTGTCTTCTTAATGAGTAGTGAATATGCGCAAATCAAAGACACTATAAATTATGGTAAAATTTACTCGATTGCCACTTCAACTTATGGCTGGGTTAATTCAGCGGGAATTGCAGTCAGAAATGATAAAATTATTAATGGGGCAGACTATGGTTCGTTGGATACCAGTGAAAGAGTAGCCCATTTATCCAAAATTCAATTTAGTGCCAATTATGGCGATATCGTGGCTTGGAACAATTATTCCAGTACCCTTAATTCGTCATCGGAAACTCGAGCTAAGGCTTCGGGAATATTAGCGCTAGGAGTTCTAAGTGTTATCAATACTGTTAATTATGGCAATATATTTAGTAAATCAACAGCCAGTGGAATATATGGTCAAGTCTTCCTTTCTAAATTCAATATTGAAGCTCAAAGCGTCGATCCGACTACCGGGTTAATTAATGGGCAAGTGTATATTGCTAATTCGATGAACTACGGGAAAATTAGATTATTAAATTCAACTGCCAACTTAAATAATTCGACCTATGAAACAGTTGCTAGTTATTTAGATGA
>CAYIYS010000034.1:0-5857 GCA_964367975.1 uncultured Eubacteriales bacterium | reverse complement strand
ATTTAGATGATTCAACTGGCAATGTTAGAATACCTTCAACTTCCTATCAATTTGGGGCGACTATTGCCAATCTAGCCGATAGTAATTCAAGAGCAGCTAATATCATTATTTCATATATGTTAAATTTTGATAGCAATATTAATATGCTTGGCAAATCTAATATCTCGAGCGAAAACTCAGCTCTAACTCAATATATGTTTAGTGTAAAATCTAACGATACTTCACCAGCACCATTGGGGGGAGTTAATTCTAAAGTGATGAATACAACGCTAGGAAGTGGTATCTTTGCGGTTGATTTTCCATTAAGAACTTTATCAAGTAATTTCACTTATATTACCGAATATTATATTCAAGATTATATTCAATTTATTCCTTATACCAAAGCTAATAGTAATGAAAGTGGCGAAAATAAGGACACTTTATTGAAGAAAATTGGTTTTGAAGATTTAGCGGTCAGTCTAGGGCTAGTTACTGATGCTCAAAAAGATACAATCGGCATTTATGCTTTATCGAGTTCTAGTGGAATTCAACAAGGAATATTCTTACCAGATAACATTAATTGGAACGGTTTAGATCCAATAGAAAATGGCACAAGTCAAGTCGCATGGAGAAGTAGTGTTAGTAGTGGTGGTAATGGCTTAGATGATGTCTTTATCATTGAATTAAAACAATTGAAGAAATCAATCTCGACTGCCATATTTGATGTGGTTCTAGAAAAGATTGATGCTCAAGGCAATCTGGTTGAGGGCCAAACATTAAGGAATCCAACCATTGATTTGCTTAACAATATCATCACATTTTATGTAGCAGATAACCAAGATGAGGCTTTTGCAGTTGGTTGTAGTAGTAGCGGATGCGGCGTAAATAATCAAACTGAAACATTCAATGTTCCGGAGCTTGTCCATAATTCCAATCAATACATTTTAGCAAGTGCTAGCGTTGATACCTTGGGTGAATTATGGAACTATATCAATAGTGGTTTATCAAGTGGGAAGAATCTACAAACAATGACGGTGTATTTAAATGGAGTAGCTTATACTTATGACAGTAATAGCATCAGTACGGTAAGTAGTCAAAGTAGCGTTAGAACACGTGTAGCTAATACAGCTCTAACCTCGACAGTACCAATTGGTGATTATGATAGCAATGGAAATCTTATTGCTGATGATGCCTATTATGCCGGTACTTACAATGCGACATTTGCTTCTCAATATGTCAGTTCCTATACAGTTTACTACACAGAAAAAACAGTCGATGGCGTCATTTATTACGTGCCAACAAACAGAACAAGAAGAACAACTACAATTGTTAATACTGGTAATAGTTCGGGTGTTAATGCCCCATATAATAGAGTCAGCAAAGTATATAGTGGTACATCATATACCGCTTATGAATATGCTGGCCCTCGGACCGATTCATATATAAAGTATGATTATACATATGAAGATACACTAAATACTACGACAGTTGTTGTTCCAAGTGAAAATGCTCGCTATCAAATTCAAATGGGTAGTGAGATCTTAGCTTATGGAGCCCAAATAATTGCGGGCAGTAATGTTGTGGCGGAAGTTCCGCGGCTGTATAATTATTATGTTGAGTATGAAAATTATCAAAACGGTTCGGTCCAGCTAGCGGCTGAAGATATAACAGCGGTTGGGACTTATACCATTAAGATAGTTAGAACTGCTCCAAGAGGAATTAGTGTTACCAATGTTGACGTAGATAATGTTTTCTCAACTTATACGATAGCTTCTAATGGCATGGAAGTGTCCGTAAATAATGGTTTGGATAACACCATCGAAGTATCAATGGATAGTATCAACGTGGCCGACCAAACAAATATTTTGCCTTTAATAGATATTTATTATCTAGCCAGTGGAGAAAGCACCTATTCCTTGATGGGCGAAACTCAAAGTAAACAAATAAATGGAGTAATTCAAACTATTACTAATTATTATTTGAGTGGAGGGATTGTCAACAACAGTAATGCTTTCAATCAAGCAACTGGTGAAGTAGGAACAGGTGGGGTGGATTTTACTTTAGAGTTATCAAGTTTTACGCGAGGTGGCTCATATAAGATAGTTATTAATCTTTCAAATTCAACCATCATGGAGATTTATTTTGAGAAAAACTTATCTTCTGCCTCCTTGCTAACCAAGATTGTTTATGAACAAGCAGAACAACTTATTAATGGGACAACAATTACCACAGAAATACCTTATGGAAAATTCTATGATGAAATATTAAATCCTAGTGAATATACTATGAACTTCGATAATATTCAAAGCATTAGTAATGTTGAGTATGATAACATATTAGATAGTAACAAACCGACTTATCTAGATGCCTTAGAGATTAGTCAATATGCGACTTATTCAGTAACAAGCTTTGCTATCGAAGTCTTTGATGTGTATTATCATCGCTATACGATAACTTATACAGTTGTTGCTGAAGACGGAGTTAGTTCAAGTCAATATCAGCATATAATTGAAGAAAAAGTTAATAATACAAATATCGAAACGATTTATAAAGATAGTTCAACGATGGCCAAGTCTTATGAGAATGACAACTTAATTACTGCTTTTGGTCGAGAAGAAGAACCAGTGTATAGTATTGTCTATAACCTTGATGATTTCTATTTTTCAAATGATCATTCATATTTATCACTGATCTATCAAGAAAATGCTAATTATAGCGTTCAAACAGTTTTAGGACAAGGTTACAATGTTTCATTATATTTAGCCTTGAATCCAGGAACATATACATTTGGACTAGCCTATGTCAATAGTGGTATTACGATTAATTCTTATCAACTAAGTTGGAATATGCCGCTTGAAAGCATCAGTATTATTAAAAATAAGAATACAAATAGTTATTTATATGATATCACCTTCATATCAGATACAGTTTTTGCGGGTTTAAATACAATTATGGATAATGGCGAATTAACTGTTAGCCGTTACAATGATTTGCTACAAGATTCATTACAAAGAAATATCGTGGTTTTGCCTAGTAAGATTTATTATAATGGCTATCAAAGTATAGATGGCAAGTTTTATGTAGTAGGCCAAGTTCAAAAAACCAATATCTCTAATTATATGCCCGTCTTTGAACTACCAATTGGGGCTAAGGTCTATCGCATAGATCCAACCATTGAAAGTAGTGATCAAAGAGTTCGTGATGAAAACCCGGCATTAGATGGAACACCCTTAAGTGATACTTTAAGAACCGCCTACGATATAACTGCCGATGAAGTTCAGTTTAGCTTTGTTACTTATCGTATCTATGCCGAGGGTTATGATGATGATCCGACGTTATACACTGATTATCTAGTGGCAGTACAAGATATATCTTACAATGTTAAGATTGAGGTCAGTGTTCAAATTGACTCCAACATGAGCAGTGAGGCCAAGTTAGAATTATTAGATAAGAGTAAAAATAGAGTATTTATTACCTTAAATAATTATCTAATTAATCCTGATGACACCTTTTCTCATGATGAAGAAGATATTATTAGTTCGATGTCTTTATTTAGTGTCTACCGTTATAGTGAGGATTTATTTTACAATACAATCTTCACAAACAACGCCGCTGGTTACTATCAATTCTATATAGACTTACCACCAGGATATAATTTCACTTATAGCTGTGCAAAACTAGATCCCGCTGTGATGACAGACATAGGCTTTGAGATTCCGGTAAGGATAGTGCCAATTAAATACGAGATTACGATTACGATTACTTACGATTCAAACTACCAAAAAGATTGGGGTTTGAACAACATCGTTGATGTCAACGATGCGCTTAATGAAATTAATTAAAAAAAGAAAAGGAGAAATTAATTATGTTAAAAAAGAAAATTACGACAATTGCGACATTTATCATGGCTGGTGCATTACTAGCTGGAGCAGGAACTTATGCTTGGTTTACGCAACAATCAAGCGCAGCAAATCTAGAGTTTACAGCGGGTGAAGTTAATTATATAGTTACAGAAGTAGAAAACGATGATATTGTAGTTCCGGGAGATTTCGTTTTAGCAGGTCCTTTACAAGTTATCAATCACTCAACTATTACAACAAATGTTAGATTCAAAATAACATGTACTGCAGGGGAAGAGGTAGATAATTTAAGTTGTGATGTTGGTACTGCTGCCACTGATCACATTTTAATTACTCTACCAACAGACCCTGCAGTAGTAAAAGATGCCACAGATGGTTATTTTTACTATTTAGGAAAAGATGCTGAAGATGATGCATATGATGTTGAAATTGCTACACCAGACACCGGGGACGAATTAACACTGATTCCTGATGAAGGGCTTATAATTAATGGTGCTGTAGTTGGCAATGATTATGAGGATAAAGCAATCACCATTACCATAGAATTCCAAGCTAAGCAAGCTGATCATTTAACTTGGGCAGAGGCTGCTACAGCAAGTATTGATTTCACAACAGGGTTAGCTTAACTAATTGTTAAAAAATGAAAACAATTAAAGTATTAGTAAATATTCTTTTTTATGGAATAGTTGCTTTAGCCTTATTAATAGTTGTGGGTTTTGCTTCAGGATATAGAGCAAAAACAGTTTTAACAAATTCCATGGAACCCACGATTAAAGTTGCCAGTGTTGTGGTAATCAAACCTGAGAGTTTTGAAAATCTTAAAGTAGATGATGTCATAAATTTTTATCGAGGCGGGAATGATGTCACCTTTACGCATAGAATATATGCAATAGATTATGAAGCGGGAACAATTATTACAAAGGGCGATAATAATACAGGTGTTGATCAATTTGTTACATCTAAAGACCAAGTAGTTGGTAAAGTTTTGTTTTCCATCGCATATGTTGGTTACTTAATTAATTTTATAAAATCGTATATTGTTTATATTGTTTTAATTACTTTAAGCATTCTATTGCTTGTTAAAGGCATCACAATGACCAAAGAATTAAAAAAAGAGACAGCAAAATAATATGAAAGGAGAGAAAAAATGAAAAATAAAAGACTTACTTTTAATATAGTCCTAGTTGCTATATTTTCTCTCCTTAGCTTAGCATTTTATTTTGGTAGCCAATTTTCATTCGAGCAATCTGCGGTTGATGACTATAGTAATGTAAATAAAACATATGTTGAACAAGTAATTAATAATTATGAGAAGGATTTCCAAGCATTTACCAATAGGTTAAATCAATATAATTTCGATTATGTGGCTTTAAGTGATGAAAGTTATGGTTACATACAAAATGATGTGATGTATTACCGGGGTAGTCAATATGAGTTTGTTGACCCAATTGATTCCAATAACATTATTTATCAAAACGAGGCTATTAATAACCAAGATAAGTTATTTATGTATACCTTCAACTATCTAGATGGCACAACCATTTTTAAAGCTTATGACTTGCAATATTATTTAATGAATATTTTAAAATTAGATAACAATTATTTGTTGTCAGATTCTTCGGGTTTTATCATCAAGAACAATACTTCTCAAATAACCTCTGATAAAGTATTAATTGAGTTAAGAGAGTATAATTCTTATGTAACAATGAATGCAATAGTCGATGATTTTAGCGCCAAAAAATCAGGCATTCATTCTTTAAAATTTTTAGATAAAGAAATAGTTGTTGCTTATAATTATGTTTCTCAGTTAAATATCTATCTCGTCTTTATTAGCGAAGAACTTTACTATATGCAAAATTTTGTCAAAATGTTTTTAGCAATAGTGCTAAGTTTAGGTGTCGCTTTAATAATCTTTATCAATTTATTTATTTCTTTTGGAACGACAACAGAGAATATACTTAAAGATAGTTACCGACTCTATTACATAAAAGTCAGTAAAAAAGGGAAAATTATAGAAG
>CAYIYS010000033.1:0-11308 GCA_964367975.1 uncultured Eubacteriales bacterium | reverse complement strand
ATATTCAGGTTGTAAAGTAATATAACGATGCTCAAAATCACACAATAAACCCAAGCGTTGGAATTGACTCATTTGATGGTCAACTTGTTCCAAAGCATATTTTTGACATAAATTTCGATATGCAGCAAGATCCATGGTTTTACGCTTGACGCCTTTTTTAGCCAAGGCCGTTTCAACTGGTAAACCATGGGTATCCCAACCCGGAATAAAAGGAGTATAGTCGCCCACCATATTGTGATAGCGAACCACAAAATCTTTTAAAGTTTTATTCATGGCGTGACCGCAATGAATATCACCATTAGCAAAAGGTGGACCATCATGAAAAACAAAATGCTGATTGGCTTGATTTTTAGCTAATATTTTATTGTATAAATCACCATCTGCCCACTTTTTTTGGATATCTGGCTCTTTCTTGGGTAAATTACCCCGCATTTCAAACTCTGTTTTTGGCATCGTTAATGACTTTTTTACTTCCATCAGAATAAACCTCCTAAATACTAAAAAACGTTCCATAATAGGAACGAAATAAACCGCGGTACCATCCTAGTTTATAGAATAAATCTATACCCTTAATTACCATTAACGCTGATGAACGGTGTGGATTGGACACTCTCAGAAGGGATAAATCACTTTAGACTACAAGTCTTGCACCATCCGACTCTTCTCTTGGCTAGTTACTAACGTGATTGTTGTCTTCTTCACTGATTTTATATATGAACATTGCATAAGACATATCAATTTTGCCACAACTTATACGCTTTGTCAAATAAATCAGGTGAGACTAAACTCACCTGATTTGTTTTATTAATTATAACTTTTTTCTTCCATTAGTGACCCTTTATCAACAATGATCGGTGGAGTGAAAATAAAGGTTGTATTATTAATCTTTTTAACCTCAATCTTCAAGGGATAAGAGACTCCACAGAGAAAATCAATAACTCGGGTCGCATCTTTTCTAGTTGTATCGTTGCGCAAAAGATTTTCCAAATTGACAATTACTGTTCGTCCTGAAATTAAATCTTTAGCAATCTTTTCGGCATCCTCAAAACTATTCGGAGCATGAACTCCGGCTTCCGCTAAAGAACCTTTAGGAGCTGGCTTTTTAATTTCACGATCCAAAAGTGAAGATTTAACGGGGTTGATGAAATCAGCCACATTGTCATTAACTTCGACCTCAGGCTTATTTATTTTGCCACTCACTCCAAAATTCCTTTCATTTTGGACCATATCTGAGACTTTTTCTTCCTCGGTTGGGAACAAAAAGTTCTTGATTTTATTACCCGCCATAATCCATACCTAAGAGTTTTAGTTAACTCTGTTCTTTTTGCGTAAGAATTGAGGTAATAATGAGGAATCACCAGCGAATGCTGTTTCTTTTTTGAAAATAGATTTAGGTTCAGCAGTTGGATTTACTTTAACTTCTGGTTCTAAATGAGGTTGCATAACTTCAATTGGCGCCACTTCGGTCGCTTCAACTGCTTCATCTGGAGAATCATTGCCATAAATACTCCGTTCTAAGCGATGCATATCATTGCCAACAAATTCAGTGGCAATAACGGTAACAACCATTTTGTCACCTAAACTTTCATCAGAAGAAACACCGAATAAGACATTTATGTCGTTGTCACCCGCCGCTTCTCTAACAATATCAACTGCATCATTGGCATCAACTAAAGTCATAGTATCGCCACCACTGACGTTAACAATAGCGTTTTTAGCGCCCTTAATTGAAGCTTCTAGTAATGGACTGGATACTGCAGCAGTAGCTGCATCAACTGCTTTATTGTCGCCTTCACCAACTCCCATTCCGATTAAGGCTGTTCCTTTATCTTTCATGGTTGTTCTGACATCAGCAAAATCACGATTAACAATTGAAGGTTTGAGAATCAAGTCAGTAATGATTTTAACTGAATGGGCTAAAACATTATCAGCTTCTTTAAATGAATCTTTTAATGGAATGTCGCCACTCATTTGGAGTAATTGATCATTTGAAACCACAATCAATGAGTCGACATTTTCTCTTAATTTTTGTAACCCTTCAACGGCATTAGCATTTCTTTGCTTGCCTTCAAAGGAGAAAGGTCGGGTAACAACAGCAACTGTTAAAGCTCCTAATTCTTTTGCAATCTTAGCAATAATTGGAGCGGCACCTGTTCCTGTTCCACCACCCATACCGGCCGCAATAAAGACCATATCAGCCCCGCGTAAGCAGGATTTAATTTGTTCTTCACTGTCTTCAGCTGATTTTCTTCCCACTTCTGGATCTGCTCCAGCTCCTAAACCCTTGGTAATAGAATAACCAAGTGGGAATCTATTTTGACACTTTGAGACGAATAAGATTTGAGCATCTGTATTAGTTACCCAAAATTCGACTCCTTCGATGTTTTCATCAATCATTCGATTGACGGCATTGTTGCCGGCTCCCCCGACACCGATAACTTTAATATTTGCGACAAATTCACTAATAGCGCCTGTTTCTTTCATTGTTTCCATGTTAACTCTCCTCCTTAACTATTAATTAAGTCAACTTCAATTTTAGAAAAACCGCGTATGTAGGACATGATGGCTCCAATACAAGGATAATAGATGGCATCATTACCGCCTACAATTTCAAGACGACGAATATTTACATCTGTTTCTAAACTTTTCGCTAGTTTATTTTTTATGTTAATCGTATTGCTAACTCCTCCAGCAATAACGATTGGCACCCGTAACGATTTCATCAAATACAAGCTAGAGGTTTTGACTTCTTCACCAATGGTTTCTAGACTTTTTTCTACCACATCAACAATTTCAGATTCAGTCACTGTTTCACCACTGGCTTTATTGTAATAAACCCCTAAGTTACTAACTTCACTAGCAACAGCGCTGCCATACATTTTTTTGACAATTTCACTTTGCTTTTTATCGTTGTCGAGCATTTCCATCAACTGTTCGGTAATTAAGTTACCGCCCTTATTGCCTTCTTTAAAACCACAAAATTGATTTTGATAGACAAACGATACATTGTTGGAACAACCGCCGATATCAGCAATTAAAACTCCATTTTTTCTTTCATCTTCCTTGGCTACTGCATAGGCTAAGGCAATTGGAGCAGGAATGACATCAAGAATCTCAATCTCGAGTTCTTGAATACAATCAACCAAGGTTTTGGTCAAAATTTTTGGAGCGGTAATAACAAAGGCATCTAAGCCGACTGAATTACCTTTAATACCAATTGGCGCTTCGGCACAAGGTCGGGCATCAATAAAGTATTTGATTGGCCGAATGGCTACGACCATTTCATCGTCCACCAATTGGTGGCCAGCGACTGCTTCTTGCAAGATATTGATATCTTTTTCATTAATTATGTGATTCACACTCGAAACTAGATTTTTTGCATTTTTCCTTTTTAAATCTAAATTCTTGGGAGGTAACACCAGAATTAACTTAGTAATTCCAAAATATGATTTTTTAGCTTGTTCTAATAAATTAATGATGGTGGCTTTAATCTCGCTTTTAGAGGCAACATCACCATCAACAAATCCTCTCGACTCACAACTAAATGTGCCACAAAGATAGAACTTGCCATTCACTTCTGTTCCCGCTACTAACTTAGCTTCCGACTCTCCGATGTCAAGGGCAACATAAACTTTTTCCATTAACGTTTTATCAATCACTTTAGTTACCCTCCTTTTCTTGACATGGTAGCACAAAGTCGGCCGAACGATAAATATAACAATATTGATTATTAATCAAAGCCGGATTTGTCTCACCAATTTTATTGCGAATATAAGTCAGTTTGTCGGCAGTAAGTTTGCTGTCTATCCCACTTAGATCAACTTGCAATAACAAATCGTTATTAAGTTTGAGATAACTGGCATTAATTATTACATCTAAGATGATAGTTGAGGTAACTTCACTATTTACAGTTATTGATACCATGGCGTTTCTAACATCTTTTGCAACTTCGCCCAGTTGTTTAAACATAATTTTCTTTTGGTTGTCAGATAAGGAATTTACTCCATTAATATATGGAATATGACCAAATTGGGCAATATGTTTCACATTATTTGCTTTATAATCATTATGCCCATTAACTTCATTTCCATTACTGAGATAAAATGTACAAAGATCGCCATAAACTTGACAGGCTGCTCCTTCTTTACCTACTACACTGATCTCATCAATTGCGACTTTAATGCCAAATGGAGTATAAGTAAGTGAAGCATCTTGAATATAATCATATTGTTTTAATTTTTCTTCAATTTCGCTTCGCTCGGTTGCCCATAAAAAGTTTTGAGTTGAGAAGCCGCCAATAGCATAAATATCCGCGCTCGTTAGCATCGATATATTACCATCTAAGGCAATAATCCGCGCCCGCGATAACGGACTAATTAAATATGCGATAATTAATATCCAGACAATGGCTACTACTACTAGACGGCTCTTCATTTCGTTTTGCTCTCGTAAACGAGCCGCTTGACAGCGAGCTTGGAAGGTGGCGGAGACTACACTATCGCTATTTGATTTTGTGAAAAAATCCATACCTCTCACTCCTTTCTCTCATGAGGACTAAATTTAGGTTAGATTATTTTTGACCATCAAGGTCATTTAACATTGTTGTCGTTGGATTGAGTAATTCATCAATTTCTCGTTCCAGAGTTGCATTTCTAGTTGATAGTTGTTGAATCTCATTGGTTAATAAGTAGTTGCCTGCTTTTAACTCCTTCGTTCTTGGTTGGACAAAGACAAACGCAAGAACGAAAAGAACAACGCTGGCACAAAATATTATTCTAGCTAGATAATCAAAGTGTCGCATATTTTTCTTTCTTAATTTCATTGTCTTGACCCTCCTTATAATTTTTCAATGATTCTTAACTTTGCACTATGTGATCGCCTGTTCTCTTCTAGTTCTTTAACTGAAGGTAAGATTGGCTTTTTATTTACTAGTTTAAACTCAATTTGTTTATTTGCTTGAATTGGTAAAGGCATAAATCGATTAGTTCCTTCATTTTTGCTATGAGCGTTAAAAACCTCTTTGACTATTCTATCTTCTAATGAATGAAAACTAATGACACACATTCTTCCGCCTGCATTGAGTAACGTCAAGGCTTTTTCCAATGAATTTGCTAAAATACCTAATTCATTATTTGTTTCAATCCGTAAGGCTTGAAAGGTTTTTTTAGCAGGATGACCACCGATTTGATATTTTTTGGGAACTGATTTTTTTATGATATCCACCAGTTCAAATGTTGTTGCAATCGGTTTGACGGTGCGAGAAATAACTATATTTCTAGCAATACTTTTAGCAAATTGTTCTTCACCGTATTGATATAGAATTTTAACCAGATCATTTTCGCTATAGCTATTGATGATGTCATAAGCAGAAAAACTTTGCTCTTGATTCATCCGCATATCAAGTTTCGCATTATGTCGATATGAGAAACCCCGTTCTGGTTCGTCAAACTGGAAGGAAGAGACACCTAAATCAAATAAAATGCCGTCTACCTTTGTTACTCCGATTTTTTCGAGACCTTCCTTGATAAACTCGAAATTGGTGTGTAACAAAGTAAAGTTGTTGAGAGAGAGAGTTTGTAGACGTGTTCTAGATGTCTCTATTGCGGCGGCATCTTGGTCAAAGCCATATAGATGTCCCGACTTTAAACGACTAAGTATATGATAACTATGTCCCGCTCCTCCAAGAGTTGCATCAACATATGTACCATCTTCTTTGATGGCCAGTCCCTCAATAACTTCATTTAAAAGGACTGAGATGTGCGCGTACATACAAATACGTATTATTGGGCGGAGCTTAATTGTTCAGCAATCTCATCAATTGACATAGATGCTTCTTGTTCATAAGCTACCCATTTATCTTTGGCCCAAATCTCAATGTGGTTAGATAACCCAATTAAGACTACTTCTTTTTCAATTCCACCTGATTTTTTTAAATTTGGTGGGATGATTACTCGACCATGTGAATCGCATTCGCATTCAGAGGCGTTTCCTAAGAAAACTCTGACGTATTGTCTAACTGCAGCTTTATCGGTATTCAAATTGTTGAGTCTTTCGTTAAATGTTTCCCACTCACTTGCAGGATAAATGGCTATACATTGATCAAAGCCAATCGTCATAACAGCATTAAAGCCAAGCTTATCTCTAAATTTGCTTGGAATAGTTAATCTATTCTTTTCATCCAATGCATGGTTGTATTGACCAATAAACATATAATCTCCCACTTTCTCCCACTTGCTACCACCATTATACATAATAGATTTAAAATTGTAAACAAAAAAAGCAGAAATTATTAACAATTCCTGCTGATTCTTTAAAAGTCTAGATTTTATCGGGCTTTTATTTTACTTTTTTGCCATCATAATATCCACATTTTTTGCACACATGATGAGGTTTGATCATTTCTCCACAGTTTGGGCATGCAACTAAAGTTGCTGTGGCCAAATGGATATTGGCGCGGCGTAATGCCTTTCTTGTTTTTGAAGTTCTTCTTTGTGGGACTGCCATTTTTTACACCTCCATTACTTGTTAAAATAATCTTTTAATTTCTCGAGACGTGGATCAATTTCATCGTTCGATTTAGCGCGCTTGAGTAAATCATCTTCATGGATAATTTCACAATTGCCTGTTGATTTTGGGTACTTTGCCCCTTCTTTTACGACTTTTAACGGAATTGATACCACGATTAGTTCGTAAACTAATGAGATTATATCAATAACTCCACCTTTTGCAATATCTAAATCTTGATTTTTGTCATCTTCTTTAAAAGAAAAGCAATCATCATAATCAATATTGAAAGCATAGTCAACTGGTTCCAAAGTGATAGCACAAGGAACAACCATGGTTCCAGAAATCACAAAGGTCAACCTGACTCTACTTGTTTTTTCATCAAAACTACCATGCCCTTTGACTTGAACTTTTTTTAAATCGAGCAAGCCGCGAGTTGTTTTTATTAGTTTTGGATCAAAGACAATACTTTCATCAAAGGCGAAGTCAGGATGTGCATTTTGATTCAACCATTCTAGGGTCCATTTCATACTTTGCAACACCCCCACCTAAAATGACAAACTAATTATAGTCAAATGGGTAGTATATGTCAATAATATTTACTACTTTAAGAGTAGCTAAAAATGATGTAATATATTGATATAAAAGAGGTGATTATTTTGAAGGCATGTGGAATAATTGTAGAATACAACCCATTTCATTTGGGTCACTTGTATCATCTAAATAAAGCCAAACAAATCACCAATTGCGACGTCTTAATAGCTGTTATGTCACCAAATTTTGTTCAAAGAGGTGAACCGGCAATTGAAGCAAAAGAAAAAAGAGTTAAAGAGGCTTTAAATAACGGAATAAATCTTGTTGTTGAGCTCCCTTTTATCTGCGCGGTTGAATCAGCTGATATTTTTGCTAAATATGCTATAAACATTCTCAATTCTTTGCTTTGCAAATGGGTTGTCTTTGGTAGCGAAACAGGCAACATAAAACAATTTATGGATAAATATAATGCTAATGAGTTTAATGTCCCCAGACTTGATGAAGAAATTCAAAAATATTTAATCAAGGGAATTGGTTATCCAAAAGCCAGAAGTTTAGCCCTAAAAGATATTCATGAATACTACCTTGAAACTCCTAATGATATACTAGGTAATTCCTACATAAATACTATAATAACCCAAAAACTAGCAATACAACCACTTTCAATAAAACGTTTAAAGAAATTTAAAAGCGCCCATCAAATAAGAGAAAAAATGATTAAAGGTGCAGATTGTAGCGCACTGCTTAATGCTTCTCACCCTCGAAATGAACTTCATTACTTAGAACAATATTTTGATTTGCTCAAATATCGACTATTATCGTGCTCTCTTGAAGAACTCGCGAACATTCACTTAATTAATGAAGGCATTGAATATTTATTTATTAAAAACATAAAAAGTTGCACCTCCATGCAGCAATTTATCCACAAGTGCACCTCAAAAAGATATAGTGGAGCTCGCATCAAACGAACTATAACCCACATTTTATGCAACACTAATGCCAAAGAAGCCGAAGAAATATTAGCCCGACCTCTTCCCTATATCAGAGTTTTGGGCATGGATCAAAAAGGAAGAGAATATCTCCATTCAATTCGTAAAAACGCTACCACTCCAATCCATACCCGCTTTGAAGGCAGAGATGATAAAATTGCCCAAATGGAACTAAAAGCGAGCAATGTTTATTATGCCGTTTGTCAAGAACCAAAACGAACAGAGTGTTTGGAGTATGAATTGTATCATTTCCCTATTTTTAAATAGGGAATTTTAACTTTTGACTATCTTAATCAAGGCCTAATATGATATAATACAATGGTTTAAGATAAGGAGGACATCCTATGGATTTATTCACAATCATTCCCAACAACCTCTTCACAATATTAACTAGTAAAAATCGCAGTGTCTACGCCGATTCTTTACTTATAATTTATAAGGCCTTTAAAGAGAACATATTGATCGATAAAGATTTTTTAACAAGCCAATTAATTAGTGAGTTACACAACAACATTTATGATATAGATGTGAAAGCAGAACAAGATAAAATAGAAGAATCATATAAAGATGCTACTAGTTTAGCTAAGTTTATCATCAAAAAACTGGCCGAGACCGGCTGGATTGATATTGAATATGAATCAGAAAGACATCTGATTGAATATGTATCCTTGCCTCCCTATTCAATTCACTTCATCAAAATTATTGTCGATTTAACCAACAATGAAGTCAAAGAATATGATTCTTTTATGTATGCCATGTATTCTTCTTTGTTAAATGCCGATAAAGATTATCGTGACTATCGCTACACCGCACTAAATGCCGTTTATGAAAAAATGTTAGAGTTTGAAGACTCTTTGAAAACTCTTTTCCATAATCTTAAAAGAAGATATACTAACTTAGTTTCATTAAAAACAGTTAATCAAATCTTAACTGAACACTTTGATTCTTATCAAAAAGATGTCATCATGCAAATTTATCTGCCTCTTAAGACTAAAGACTCAATAACCCGCTTCAAAGGCAGTATTTTTAACATTTTGATCTCCTGGATGCGAGATTCAAAATCCATTGAAGAGATGGCTACCCAAGCCGTAGTTCAAGCAAAATATGCCTCTATCGATGAAGCACGCGCCGAAATCTTAATTAAAATCAATTATATCGTGGATAAATTAAGTGATTTAGAAGAGTTAGTAGACTTAATTGATAAACGTAACACCAACTATGTTAGTGCCGCCACTGAAAAAATGCATCATTTACTAAATAATGATAAATCAATGGGCGGTAAGTTGGCTAAGATTATTGCAAAATTGGCTCTTGAAGAACAACAAGGTTTTGAAACCTCACTGCAAATGTCTAGTGAAGTCTTGCAGTTACAACATTCCGACTGGTTATCCATCGACTCTTTATATAATCGGGCCCAAGCAATTTTTACAAAAGATGACAATGGCCCTGAAGAAATTACTTATATTGATGAGTCAATTATTAATAAACTTCACGATACTTTTGCAGAATCAACAGTCAATAAATTCTCTAAGCAACATGTAGTTGAATATATGAAAGAACAATTCGATGTGGAAGAAAATGTCACCTCTTCCTCAATGAAATTAACTAATACTGATGATTTAATTTTAATGATTCTTTCTTTCATTCGTGCCTATGACGAGAATGTCTTCTATCGAGTAGAGGTCAAAGATGGCAAAGTAATCAATAATAATTTTGAAGTCCCGAATATGGAATTTAGCAAAAGGAGGCATTAAGCATGTTAACCGATCAATATAACAACTTATCCGATACCGAAAAAGAACGTTTTAGTAAAGTAGCAAACTACTTACTAAATCGCACATACTTAACTAGAGAAACCTACGAAGCCAAAGATAAAATTGGTAAGATTAATGCTGATTATCGCTTTGTGGAAAGAAATCTTGAGTCTTTTGAAGCTCTTTTAGGTTTACTCGGCTACACTATCACCAAAGATGATAGCGATGGCATTATCATGATTAACAACTCTTATCTAACAAATCTAGTCAGATTAGATAAGTTTACGACCCTTTTGTTAATTACTTTGCGGCAAATTTATGATGAACAACAAGAAAAGGCCATGGCACGAAATGTAGTTTTTATTTCCATCAGTGAAATTATCGTCAAAATGATTGATAATAAGTTCATTGCGAAAAAGCCAACCATTAAAGAAATGGTCGAAGCCTTAAGAATTCTCATCAAACATAACATTATTGCTCGTTTTGATGGCGATTTAGAATCTAGCAGTTCGCTTATCACCATTTATCCAACGATTCACAAGGCTGTCTCAAACGAAAAGATTGAGACCATTTATAACAATTTATTCAGGGTCGAAGAAGTCCTCGACGAACCGGATGCATTTTAGGAGGTAGCAGAAATGAAAATACTTAAGAAAATCCAATTAATTAACTGGCATTATTTTGCCTTTCAAGAGATTGATTTAGATCAAATCAACTTTTTAACTGGCAAAAATGCTTCAGGGAAAACCACTATCATTGATGCTATCCAATTAGTAATATTAGGAGATACAACCGGTAGATTCTTCAATAAATCCGCTACTGACAAATCCAATCGTTCTTTAACCGGGTATCTTAGATGTGAATTTGGTGACAATGACGATGGTTCAATCATTTATTTGAGAAATGGCAAATTTTCTTCTTATATTGTCTTGGAATTTAGCGATGATCAGGATGGTGATTTTTGCGTGGGTATTGTTTTTGATAGTTATAGTGATGGATCTTATAATTATAAGTTCTTCTATTTTAATGGAATCATGCCAGCCAATCGCTTTGTCAATAAAAAAGTCCCGCTGAATCAAAAGGAATTACGCCCTTTCTTATTAACTAACTACTCCGATGTGAAATTCTTTGAAACCAATACCGCCTATCGGGAATTCTGCAAAAACCTCTTTGGTGGTTTAAACAATAACTACTTCTCTTTATTCAAAAAAGCCATTCCCTTCTCGCCGATTACTAATATTGAACAATTTATCACTGAATATGTTTGTGATGTCAAAAATACAATTGATATTACAGCCATGCAAGAAAATATCCGCGATTACAAACGCTTGGAAATCGAAGCACAAGAAATCGAAAAAAGAATTGCTAAATTATCGCAAATCAAAGAAATCTATCATAGTTGGAAAACTGACTATGATAAAGTTTCGATGCAACGCTATATCCTCAATCGAGGTGAATTGTATTTAGCCAACAAGAACTTAGAAAAATTTCAAGATACAATTAGCGATTTAAACAATGAAATTGAAG